>JBPPMX010000072.1:0-5611 GCA_051306275.1 Tepidiformaceae bacterium | reverse complement strand
CGACGACAACGGCACCCCCACAGGCGGTGAGACCACCTTCGTCTACGACGCCGACGGTGCCCGCCTCATCCGCAAGACACCCACCGACACCACCCTCTACATCGACAGCCACGAGCTAACCCTCACCGGCCCCACCCTCACCACCAAGCGGTCCTACACCCTCGGCGGAGTGACCGTCGCCGTCCGCGACAGCGCCGGCAGCGGGGCTCTGACCTACCTGCTCGGCGACCAACTTGGATCTACGACGACATCCGTCAACGCGTCGACCGGTGCGACCCAGACTCAGCGGTTCCTGCCCTACGGCGCCCCCCGTTCAGTCTCGATCGCCGCCACCGATCGCGGCTGGATCGGCCAGACCAAAGACAACTCGACCGGACTCCAGTACCTGAACGCCAGCTACTACGACCCCACCATCGGCCGCTTCACGGCCACAGACCCCCTCGCCGACCTCGGAAGGCCGTCGACGCTGGACGCCTACGGGTACGCCGGCGGCTCCCCGGTGACGATGTCGGATCCGTCGGGGCTGTTGATGACCGTCGGCTCTGGAGGCAAGGGCGACTACACCTACGGCGCGGTCTACACCCGGACCGGGCGCATCGTCGGCGGCAACCCAAGCGGCCGACCGCCCCGGTGGGTGCAAGAAGCAATCGACCAGTTCGTCGGCGGAAACCCCGTTCACTACCCCGATGACCCGGTCATGGACGCTGCCGTCCAAGCTGGCTTCGCGCCCACGGGCAGCTCCGACCCGCTCGGTGACGCGATGCGAGCCGGCGGCCGATTCTTCTTCGACCCAAGCCAGTGCGAGGACAAGGCCTCCTGGGGCTGCAGCATCCAGACCGCCGGCCTCCTCCCATGGGGCAAGCTCGGGAAGCTCGGCAAGTTGGGCAGGTTCCTCCGGTTTGGCGACAACGCCGACGAGTTCGCGGACGCGGCGAAGGCTGTTGGTCCCACGATCAGTCGACAGAGGCAACTTCGCCATGTCGCCAACACTGAGGACTGGATCGCGCGAGGCAAGGGCGGCTACTTCAACTCAGTCGACGATGCGCAGAGCGTTCTCGATGGCGTGCACGACGGGTCGGCGGTTCTCCTCGGCCGGACGCGAAACGGTGACCTCGTACGACATGACGGCGTGACGGGATTCAACAACAACGCCGCCGCTGGGTATGTGGATCAACCTACGAACGTCTTCATCGTGAAAGGAACGAGCAGCCCCAGTGTCGTGCCCACAAGTCCACGGGCGAAGCCGGCCGGGTGATGGACGCCACGCTCGAATGGCAGAACCGGCTCGTCCTAGCCGTCGTACAGGCCCTTGTTGGGGCGATCTCGGAGGCGATCCGCGCAGTCGCTATCTCGACAGACATCGACGAGCAATCGTTGGATGTCTACTTCGCCATGAGGGATCCCGGACAAGCGGACATCGACCTCACTGACGAGATCATCACGGACATCTCCGCGCTCACGTCGGGCGAGATCCTGGTTCGACCTCACATCTGGACAGGGGATGAGTGGACCGCAGGATGGCCAGGCGGGAGCCAACGACTGGTGTTCGCGGCGATGCCTCGGGATGACTAGCACCACCAAGCGCTACTACACCCTTGGCGGCACGCAGGTGGCGGTCCGAGACTCCGCCGGCGGCGGGTCCCTCAACTACCTGCTCGGCGACCAACTTGGATCTACGACGACATCCGTCAACGCGTCGACCGGTGCGACCCAGACTCAGCGGTTCCTGCCCTACGGCGCCCCCCGTTCAGGCTCGATCGCCGCCACCGATCGCGGCTGGATCGGCCAGACCAAAGACAACTCGACCGGACTCCAGTACCTGAACGCCCGCTACTACGACCCGGCCATCGGTCGCTTCACAGCGATAGATCCCCTGGTGGATACGAGACGAGTCCCCTCGCTTGACGGGTATGGGTATGGGTATGACAACCCAACGACGCTAAAAGATCCGTCCGGTCTCTGGATCCCTGTGGGGGTCGATCAGCATTCAGGATCTTATGATGCACGCCGACAGCCAAAGATCGATGTCGCCACAGGGAACGAGACGAAGATTCGGCTACCCGGCACCAAGTATGTGCCAATAGTGAAAGCGAAGGCTGCGGCCCCACAGATCTCGCCGTTCCATGTCCCGGAGGCCCTGTTGGAGCAGGGGGCGAACGCGGCGAGTACGGTCAATTCCGTGTCCGACATGGCGAAGGCTGGAGTGCTACTGCACGGCGTCAGCGGAAACTCGCTTGCGGTCTCCTCGCTGAGCAGAGTCGGCACAAGTTCGGCGATGCTCAAGATCGGCTTGGATTGTGCATCGGTCGGGATTGACACAATGGAGTGTGGGGCCAGTGCAGCCGTGACCTTAGCCTGATATGGGAATCACGACCATCGCCACGACCTTCAATCCGGGTGCGGGTATAGCCTATATAGTCATCCGTACGGTCGCGGCTCCCGCCATCAACAACCTGCTCAGTTCTTGGGAGGCACAGGGGGGAAAACTAGGTTCGGCAGAGCCTATGCGAAGCCCCGGCCATGCGGTACAGCGGGCGGACTCTGCTTACCCCACAGGGGTGTACCCAGGCGGCAGCACGAGCAATTGGTGGAGCAACGGGGCGGGATTTGCACCAGGACCGCACGGATGATGCGGTGGCTATCATGGGGGATACGCGTTGGATGTAGCACTGCCGTGTTTGGCATGGCATTCCTACTGGTCCCGCCGCTCCCGGCGCTGCTCTTGGGATCTAGTTTTGTGTGGCTGTTGAACCGGGCAGTAAGGTTCCAGACCGAGATCCTTAGCGGATCGAACCGGAGATTGCCCAAGTGAATCCCAGGCCCAGGAGGCGTCTTGTTGCTCTGGTGCTGATTACTGCCAGTTTCCCCGCGTGCGCTGGCAACGCTGAACCGTCTGGGTCAATCGATGCGTCATCGACCACGCGCGAACGACCCAACGCTTCGACCGCCGAGGAGGTGGTTGAGGGGTACATCCTGAACCTGGCTAACGGGGATCTCGACGCTGCTAATTCGCTGCGATGTGCTGGGCTCCAGGTGGGCGGCGACGAGAAGCTCGATCTTCAGTCTCGGGTGCAAGAGCTTCGACGAGAGCTTGGTGGATCACTGTCTGCGAAGAGTCTTCGTTCGCTAACAATCCATGGCGGGACCCCCGCAGTCGAGGTGCACATGAACGGTTCCGCGGAACCCTTCATGGTGCAGATCGAGGACAGCCAGAGCGGACTGAGGTTGTGCGGGCAGACTCTGGCAAGCTCAGTCGAGGTTCGGCGGGCCTTGAATGCAACCGTCCAAGAACCGGGCAATTCCGACGCGAACCTCCGGGACCTGGTGGGGGTAAGTCCCGGCATGGGCTACGAGGGCCAGGAACCTAGCCCAGCGTTCCTCGGCCCCCTCGATGGCGACCCCACAGTCGTCGATGCGGTGTTTCAGGAGTGGGTGAGCGGGGCCGGACCCAACGTCGGGATCACCGCTGTGCAGTTCGAGAGCAGTGATGCGGCCGCTGGGGGCCAAGCAGTTCTCGAGGATCTCGTCGTCGGCAATGCGCTCAAGGTGATTGACCCCGCGGACACCGTTGCTAGAGTAAGTTTGCATCTGGGATCGCCAATGACGATGGTGCAGCCACCGGATGTGGGACCCTACCGCGTGTCAGCCACGATGAGGTCCGGCTCCATCCTCGTCGCGGTGGCTATCGGACCGCTCGCTAGCCCTCAAGAGCCCACCCCGCTAGTGCACCTGCTCTTGGCGCTGGAATCCCGTCTCGCAGGCTGAATTAGGCACCAGATGTCTCGAGCCCGGGCCCAGTGCGGCCGACAGTGCCGCGTGGGCCAGCGACGAACTCGGGCATGAAAGCATCAGGCACCCGCTCAGACCCGCTGGTCGGCGATGTGAGCTCGATCCCGACAGCACGCCCCGGCAGCCTGGGGGACCCCTGTCTGTCAGGCTGACGTGAGACACCTGCAGTAGCGACCAATCCCTGCAGGGCGAGAACGGACCCACCGACTGAGATGACCTTGACGACCCTGACGATGACGCGCGCCCATGATGAGGCGATGGGTGGCGACGACCCGATCCTGCCGGAGAAGCCTCGCCGCCGAACCTTCACCGCCGACTACAAGCTGGCCATCCTCGACGAGTACGACGCCTGCGCCGACGACGGGGACAAGGGCGCGGTGCTGCGCCGCGAGGGCCTCTACTCCAGCCACATCGTGGAGTGGCGCCGGGCACGCGATGTCGGTGCGTTGGGCGCGCTGGCGCCGAAGACCCGATCGAAGAAGCAGTCGGCGGAACAGGCCGAGCTGGCCCGGGCCCGCCGGCGGGCCGAGCGGGCCGAGGCCGACCTGGCCAAGGCGCGCCTGGTCATCGAGATCCAGGGAAAAGCCTCCGCGCTCTTGGAGCAGCTGCTAACCGAGAGCGGCGCGGACCCGAAGCGGCAGCCGTGATCGACGCCACCTTCGATGAGCTCGAGCCTCTCGTCGGCATCAAGGCCGCGTGCGCGGCGGTCGGCCGCCCCCGGGCGTCGCACTACCGACGTGGCCGCCCGCCGCGCTGTGGGCCGCCGGCGCCGCGGCCCACGCCGCCCAACGCGCTGACACCGGGCGAACGCCAGGCCGTGCTCGACATGTTGCACTCGGCCCGCTTCGCGGATGCCGCCCCCGCCCAGGTGTGGGCGACGCTGCTCGACGAGGGTGACTACCTGGCCTCGGAGTCGACCATGTACCGCCTGCTGCGGGCCAACGGCGAGACCGGCGAACGCCGCCGCCAAGCAACGCATCCGCCGCGGGCGATCCCCGAGCTCGTCGCCACCAAAGCGAACGAGGTGTGGTCCTACGACGCCACCGCTCTCAAGGGCCCGGCCCGCGGCGTGCACTACGACCTGTTGGTGATGCTCGACATCTACAGCCGCTACGCGCCGGGCTGGCTGGTCGTCGACACGCACGACGGCGACATCGTCACGGCCTGGATCGACCAAGTCGTCACCGCCCAGGGCGGCATCGACGCCGGCACGCTGACGATCCACGCCGACCGCGGCTCGCCGATGACATCCAAGCCCGTCGCCGTGCTGCTCTCCGACCTCAAGATCGGCCGCACCCACAGCCGGCCCCACGTGAGCAACGACAACCCGTTCTCCGAAGCTGGGTTCAAGACCCTCAAGTACTGCCCGGAGTTCCCGGAGCGTTTCGGGTGCCTCGCCGACGCCCGAGCCTTCTGCGACAGGTTCTTCGAGCGCTACAACCATCACCACCGCCACTCCGGGATCGGCCTGCACACCCCGGCCTCGGTCCACTTCGGCACCGCCGTCGCGGTCCAGGCGAGTCGTGCCCTCGTCCTCGAGGCCGCCTACGCCACCCATCCCGAGCGGTTCGTCAACGGGGCACCCACGCCACCGGCTTTTGCCCGGGCCCGGCCTGGACCAATAAGCCCAAGGAGGTGGAGGGACTGAGCATCGCGTGACGACGTGTCTCACCGGGCTTGACAGTGGTTCCGTCAGCCGGAAGGCCTTTCGGGACGAGCGAGAAAGGATTTCGCAGCCCGATCTGGCGGGTGCTGCGAGCCAGCGAACGGGGAGTCAGTGGCTGTGGCGTCGCCTCGCGGGCTGGTCCACTCGATTCTATCG
>JBPPMX010000071.1:0-2559 GCA_051306275.1 Tepidiformaceae bacterium | reverse complement strand
CCCGACCGCCGTGAGCCCGTTCACCCGCTCGCCGTAGAGCCACCACGCGGGCATCAGGATCAGGAGGGGCTGCGCGTTCGCCAGCACTGCTGCTGTGCCGGTGGCAAGACCGACGACACCCGCGAACATGGCTGCGAAGGCCACGCTTGAGTTGGACAGGGCGAGGAGCCCGATCAGCGACCAGCTCCGCTTGGATACCGGATGCGGACGGCGCTGCGCTACGCCGATCGCGAGCAGCACTAGTCCGGCCACCACCGAGCGCATGGTTGCGAACCACAGCACTGGCGCATCGCGGAGCCCCCACCGGATCGCCACGAAGCAGCCGCCCCAGACGGCGGTGATCCACAGCATGCGCGCGGGCCGTGGACGCGAGAGCGGCCGTGGCGCATCGTCCTGCATCGTCGCTCAGCGGCCAGCCCGGAACGCCAGGCCGATCGCCAGCTCCACCACGCGAGCGAGCGGCGGGGGCACCGCCTCACGCGTCAACCCGTGGAAGGCGCGCCAGGCCTGCTCCGGTTTGTGGTTGTGCCGACGCAGACCGCTCACCCCTTCGAAGTCCGGTTCGAGGACGACCACGTGCTCACTCCCCGCCAGTCGAGCAATCTCCTCGTTGAGCCGCCGCTCACCAACCGAGGGTTGCCGACCCGCCGGAGCGTCGCGGTCGTGCACCACGCAGAAGGGGACCCCGAACGCCCGGCATACGCGGGCCAGCATGACGATGTTGGCCTTGCCGCCGCACTCCACGATCGTTATCCCTGACCGATCGGGGTCGTGGCCAAGGGCGGAGAACACGTGTGGAAGGGCGAGCTTCTCGGTCCGTCCCTCTACAAGCACGGCCGCCTCGGCGAGGAAGACCTCCCCCCGCTCCGCGTCGAACTCGCTCATCACTCGGAAGGACTCGCTCGCCGGCAACGGCTGAGGGCGCTCCAGTCGGGTACCCAGCACCGGGTCGCGGATGACCAGGTTGAGCTCCTCCATGCGAGCGACGTTGAGGAACGCCGGAGAGTGGGTGGAGTAGAAGACCTGGTTGCCCCCCTCCGCGAGCTGGTGGAGGACGCGGTACAGGTAACGCTGCGCCTGGGGCCGGAGGTAGAGCTCGGGTTCCTCCACCAGGAACACGAATCCACCCATGCCCTCGTCGCAGCACCGCTCGAGCGCGGTCACCAGACCGCCGGCGACCGACGCCGGCGACGGCCGAGGATCCGCGCCGAGCTGTTCCTGGAGCGCGCCGGTGAGCATCCGATGGGCCCCAGCGGCCCGGTGGTGCGCCACGTGCCTCGTGGCCACCAACGTGGACGATCGCAAGCTGCTGGGCAGGTAGATCGGGCATGGGCGATGGGTGCCAGGCACATCGAGCTCGACCGCGCTGCCGGCGCTGACGACCCCGCCGTCGCCCAGGTGTGCATGGATCGAGAAGGCCGGCGACGTCTCCTGCCGCTCCGAAGGAGGCTCGAAGTGCCCAAGCACCGTGGCGATCGCGGCGAGGACGTTCGACTTTCCGGCGTTGGCCTCGCCGACCAGGACGTTGAGGGGCCCGGCTCGCAGCGACGTCTCCCGAAGGGTGCGAAACCCGAGGATGTCCAGGCGCGCGATCCCTGGGCTTGCGGTCGACGGACGGGAGTCACCCTGAACAGACGTCACGAGGTGACGCTACGACGCTGTGTCGTACCCGGGCCTCCGTAGTTGGCGCGCGTCGCGATCAGTACCAGCCGCGGATGTCCGCCGACCGCCGCCGGCCGATGCTGTCCGCATGCGCTGCGAAGAGCGAGAGGTCCAGAGAACCGAGGATGATCCTGGGTCCGCACGGTGCCGACGTGACCACGACACCGCCGTGGCGACAGCCACCCAGACCTCCCGTCTCCTCGCGGCGCACGAGTTCCCCACGGAGTGGGCGCTGTGCGATCAAGCCGGCGCCCGCTCTGTGGGGTGCACCGACGAACGACGAGCCACCTGAGGGAGCAAGCGACATGGCATGCCATCACGACCACGAGCACGGTGAGCACAACCCCGAGGCCACCGAGCCCGAAGGGTGCTGCGGTGAGCGCGCGACCGGAGTGAACAGCTGCTGCGGCAACCCAGGCGAAGACGCCGATCCCGCCGCCGTAGATCTCCACGCCTGACCATCACCGCGGCCGGCGCCGACGACAGATCCCATGTGTGTGGAACGCCAAAGCCCGCCAGACCGCATCCGCCGCCTTGGCAGTACGCCGAGGCGGCTCAGACGTGGCGGCTGCTCGAGGCCAGTTCAGCACCAGGGCTGCCGTCGCCGTCAGCGGCCTCGCAGCACGACCCCACAGTCCCCCCGGAGGCGGACCGGTGGTAGCTCGACCCGACGCGACGTGTCGTGAGACGCCAGGCAACCAGCCCGGCAAGGAGCACCAGAGCCCCCACGACGCTCACTGTGGCCACGAGGCCCGAGACGGCGATGCCTGCCAGCAGCAGGACCGGGATGCCACAGCACGCGGCGCACGCCCCGACGGCGGCGAGCCGGCCGCCGGGACCCCGCCCCGAGGTGAGGGAGTCGTGGTCCGCCGAGCTGGGAGACGTCGGCGAGCCCGC
>JBPPMX010000070.1:0-2485 GCA_051306275.1 Tepidiformaceae bacterium | reverse complement strand
TACACGGTGAACACGATCCAGGAGCACCTGGACATGCTGATGGTGTGCCATCACCTGAACCCGAACGTCCCAGAGGACATCGCGTTCGCGGAGTCCCGGATTCGGCCTTCGACGATCGCCGCGGAAGACGTACTGCATGACATGGGTGCGATTTCGATGATGTCGAGCGACAGCCAGGCGATGGGGCGCGCCGGCGAGGTCGTACTGCGGACGTGGCAGACGGCGCACAAGATGAAAGTCCAGCGAGGGCGGCTGGATATCGAGTACGGGGTTGGTGATAACGCCCGGATCAAGCGGTACGTGGCGAAGTACACGATCAACCCGGCGATCGCGCAGGGGATCTCGCATGAGGTTGGGAGCATCGAGGTGGGGAAGCTGGCGGACATGGTGCTGTGGGAACCCGCGTTCTTCGGGGTGAAGCCAGAACTCGTGATCAAGGGCGGGATGATCGCGTACGCGGCGATGGGCGACCCGGGGGCAAGCATCCCGACGCCGCAACCCGTCCGGTACCGCCCGATGTTCGGATCTGTCCTGCCATCGACGCGGCGGGTGTTCGTGTCACAGGCGGCGTTGGCATCGGACGTGACCGGGAAGCTGGGCGTTCGGACGCCGGCGGTGGCGGTCCGGAACACGAGGAGCATCGGAAAGGCGGACATGGTGCACAACTCGGCGATGCCGCGGATTGAGGTGGATGCCGAGACGTTCAATGTGTTCGTGGACGGCGAGCTGGCGACCTGCGAACCCGCGGCGACACTGCCGATGGCGCAGCGGTACTTCCTCTTCTAATGGGCGCGGTGGAGACGGCGGGGCTGATGCGGTTACTACAGATTGCGGATTCGGCGTTCCCGGTCGGGGGGTTCGCGTACAGCCATGGACTTGAGTGGATGGCACATGAGGGGCTAGTGCGCGATGCGGAAGGGGTGGCGACGTTTCTCGAGGGGTATGTCGCACAGGCGGTGCTCGGGCAGAGCGTGCCGGGGGCTCTACGGGGGTGGCGGGCGGCCAGTCCGGGAGCGGCGGTACGAGCGGACGTTCAGCTTGATGCGTCGATGGCGACGTCCGTGGAGCGGGATGCAGGGCGCGCGATGGGTGAGCGGCTTCTCGTGGAGAGTGCGAACGCGTTCGGTGGCGAACGAGCCAGGCTGCTCCTCACAGACGTGAAGTCGGGACGCTCCCCGGGGCAGTACGCGGTGGCCTTCGGGGTGGTTGCGCGCGAGCAGGGAGTGGAGGACCGAGCGATGGCTGAGGCACTCGCGTACACCATGATCGCGGCGGTGGCGCAGGCGGGTGTCCGCCTTGGGCTCATCGGACAGGGGGGAAGCGCGCGGGTGACGGCGGCGGCTTGCGCAGCTGCGGAGCGAAAGATCGCGGCGATTGTCAGCGCGAGACGGGTACGCCGGCCGGGGGCGTTCGCGCCGGGATCTGATGTCGCAGGGGTGCTGCATTCGCGGCTTCCATTCCGGATGTTCGCGTCATGACCTCACTTCGCTGGCATGCGCCGGGGGCGCACACGCATAGCCATGAGCCGGTGGGTCGGCGCGTGCCCCGGGCGGGGACAATCGACCCGCGCGGGATCCTCCGGGTAGGCGTGGCCGGGCCGGTTGGATCTGGCAAGACGGCGACGCTGCTGGCGCTGTGCGAAGTGCTCCGCGAGCGGGTGAACCTGGCAGTGGTAACGAACGACATCTACACAGAAGAGGACGCAGCGTTTCTGAACCGGCATTCGGCGCTGAGCCCCGACCGGATCATCGGCGTGGAGACGGGAGGGTGCCCACACTCGGCGATCCGGGAGGACGCGTCGCTGAACCTGCGTGCGATCGACGAGCTTGCGCGGCGCCACGATGGGCTTGAGCTGATCCTGATCGAGAGCGGGGGCGACAACCTTTCGGCGACGTTCAGCCCGGAGCTTGTGGACCGAACCGTGTACGTCATTGATGTCGCTGGGGGGGACAAGATTCCGCGCAAGGGTGGGCCCGGGGTGTGCGACTCGGACCTGCTGGTGATCAACAAGCGCGACCTCGCGCCCTACGTGGGTGCGGACCTCGAGGTGATGCGGCGAGACGCTGAGAAGGCGCGCGGGAGTCTGCCGTTCGTGTTCACAAACATGCAGGACGCGGACGACCGGGCGAGTGTGGCGGAATGGGTGGTCGGTGAGATGGCGAAGGTCCGAGGGGTGTGAAGCAGGCACGAGCGCGCCTGAGGGTTTCGCGCGCCGGGGTAGAAGAGGCGTGGGCAGAGGCGCCGCAGCGATGGACGCTCCAGCAGACCGCTGGAGATGGCTGGTCGGAGGTCGCACACCAGCTCCTGGGCGAGGGAGCGTTCGGTGGGGATAGGACGCGCACGTCGATACGCGTCGAGGAGGGGGGCCGAGCGATTGTGCGGGCAGTCGCAGCGACTCCGTTGCGCGGGAACGGCGTGAGTACGAGTGCGGTGCGGCTTCGGTGCGAAAGCGGCGGGGCGCTCGTCTACCTGCCGGGCCCACTGC
>JBPPMX010000069.1:0-2839 GCA_051306275.1 Tepidiformaceae bacterium | reverse complement strand
GTTGCGTAGGAGGGGCGCGTGGAGGCCCAGCCCAGGCGCTGTGCCGTTTGCACACACAGGAGAAGACCCTTGGCAAAGAAAGTCCGCGCAGTGATCACACTGCAAATCCCGGCCGGGAAAGCGAACCCGGCGCCGCCGATCGGCCCCGCACTCGGCCAGCACGGCGTGAATATCATGGAGTTCTGCAAGGAGTACAACGCCCGGACGTCGGGGCAGGAGGGCTCGATCATCCCCGCCCAGCTGACCGTCTTCGAAGACCGCTCCTTCACGTTCATCCTCAAGACTCCCCCGGTGGCGGACCTGCTGCGCAAAGCGGCGGGGATCAGCGCCGGCAGCGGCAAGAACCGCCTCCAGAAGGTGGGCAAGGTCACCGTGGCCGACCTCCGCAAGATCGCGGAGACGAAGATGCCCGACCTGAACGCAACATCGATCGAATCCGCAATCAAGACCGTCGAGGGCACTGCCCGCTCGATGGGAATCGACGTGGTATAGCGATGCCGAAGAAAGGTAAGCGCTACATCGACGCGGCCGGGAAGGTCGACAAGGACAAGCTCTACACGCCGGACGAGGCTATCGCGCTGGCGAAGGAAGTCCACCCCGCGAAGTTCGACGAGACCGTCGAGCTGCACATCAAGACCGGCCTCGACCCACGCCACGCCGAGCAGCAGATCCGCGGTAGCGCGGTGTTGCCGCACGGCCTCGGCAAGGTGCTCCGCGTCCTCGTCTTCGCGGAGGGCGAATCGGCCAAGGCTGCGCTCGACGCGGGCGCCGACCACGCCGGTTCGGACGACCTGATCAAGCAGATCGAAGGCGGCTGGACGGACTTCGACGTCGCGCTTGCCACGCGAGACCTGATGGGCAAGGTCGGCCGACTCGGCCGCGTGCTCGGCCCCCGCGGGCTAATGCCGAACCCGCGCTCGGGGACCGTCGTGGCACCGGAAGACATCACGAAGGCCGTGGGCGAAGCGAAGCAGGGGCGGGTGGAGTACCGCCTGGACCGGCTCGCGAACATCCACGTGCCGCTCGGCAAGGTGAGCTTCGAAGACGAGAAGCTGCGTGAGAATATGGCAACGCTCGTCGAAGCCATCCAGGCAGCCAAGCCTTCGGAAGCGAAGGGCCAGTACATCAAGAGCGCAACGCTGACGACGACGATGGGCCCGGGCATCCACCTGGACCTGCCGCAGACGCTGGCGATGAAGACCGTCTAACACCGGTTCGACCGTCGAGACTTTCGAGAGGGCCCCCGGAAACGGGGGCCTTCTTCCTGGGCCGGCATTCTCAAGCCCTGCCGAATCTGCGACCCTGCCCAGGCAAGCGGCGGGAGGATTCGACATGGCAACCGTACACAACGCAATCGATGGCCGGCTGGCCGAGTTCATCACCCAGCAGCACATGTTCTTCGTGGGGACCGCGCCTTCCGGGGGCGCGGGCCACGTGAACATCTCTCCGAAGGGACTCGATAGCTTCCGGGTCATCGACCCGGAGACTGTGGCCTACCTCGACCTCACGGGCAGCGGCGTGGAGACGATCTCCCATCTGCGCGAGAACGGCCGGATCGTGTTCATGTTCTGCGCGTTCGAAGGCCCGCCGAACATCGTCCGGTTGCACGGGACGGGGACGGTCGTGACGCCGGGCGATGCCGGGTTCGCTGAACTCGCGGCGCTGTTCCCGCCCCTCGATGGCGTTCGGGCAGTGATCCGGGCGCAGGTACACCGGGTTTCGGACTCCTGCGGCTACGCGGTGCCGCTCTACGAGTTCAAGGGTGATCGGAGCCAGCTCTCCGCGTGGGCGTGCCACAAGGGTGACGAAGGGCTGGAGCAGTACCGCGCGGAGAAGAACGCCCGGAGCATCGACGGTCTGTCAGGGCTGTAGCGGTCGGGCGTCAGGCGTCGGACGGCGCCCGACCGAGGCCAAGTATGTGGGCCAGCGCTACGTCGATCGCCGCCATCGCTCGATCACCGAGCACCCCCCGGTGCCGGAACACACGATCCTTCGACACCGTTCGGATCTGTTCGCAGAGCGCAATGGATGCCACGGGCAGTCCGCCATCTGGCGGAGCCACACGAACCCAGGTGGGGTAAGAGCCACGACCTGGCCGGTCGGTTGTGAACGGGATCACAGTCACCCGCCCGGTCGCGTCGTTAAGTGATTCGCGACTGACGACAACGGCGGGGCGCCGCCACGCCTGTTCAGAGCCGACACCCTCTCCGAAATCAACGTCGAAGACCTCACTCCTCCGCATAGTAGGGGCCATACTCCTCGTCGAGTTTGGCCCACGCTTCTGCGTCGATCGTGGCGAACTCTCGCATGATCTGATTGCCTATCGCGATCGCATCGGGGTCCGTGGCCATCTTCCGGATCTCTGCGTCGATCCGTTCCTGCTCGAGGTGCCAAAGGTGCCGGCGGATTGCGAGGTCGATGAAGGCGGTGCGGTTCGCAGCCTCACCGCAGCCGACGGCTTCATCGACGCTTGCAAGGACATCCGCGCGTAGGGAGATGGTCGTCCGGATCATGGTGCGAATCATGATGCGCCTCCTGATGCGTGATCATGCATCACTTCAGTCATCAGTATGACGGCCTCGGGTTCGCGGTCGCAAGCTGGAAGGGTAGGCTGGCAGGGTGAACGGGCAGCTTACGATGGGGTTCGAAGCAGAGGCGCCAGCCGGCCCGCAGGCGCTGGGGGCCGTGCGGAGGGTGACCTATGTCGATAGCCGGAGCGTGCTGACGAAGCCATCCGGTGCGGCGATGGCGCACGACTACACACTCAACCCGTACCCGGGCTGCGGGTTCGCCTGCGACTACTGTTACGCGCGCGCGAATGGGTGACCGTGAAGCGGAA
>JBPPMX010000068.1:0-10790 GCA_051306275.1 Tepidiformaceae bacterium | reverse complement strand
CCGAGCCCACCCAGATCGGCGGCTCGATGATCCTCGCGACGACGACGAGCACCCAGGACTCCGGCCTTCTCGACGAACTGGTCCCGATGTTCCGGGAGCAGACCGGCATCGAAGTGAAGGTCATCGCGGTCGGCACGGGCGCGGCGCTCGAAATGGGGGCGAAGGGCGATGCCGACGCCGTCCTCACCCACGCGCCAGCCAGCGAGAAGAAATACGTCGATAGCGGCGACCTCGTCGAAGGCGCCCTGATCATGCACAACGACTTCGTCATCCTCGGCCCCGAAGCCGACCCCGCCGGTGTCGATGGCTCCGCAACCCTCGCGGAGGCGATGGCCGCGATTGCCGCTTCAGGCCCATTTGTCTCCCGTGGCGACGATTCCGGCACACACAAGGCCGAACTCTCCCTCTGGACCGCCGCCGGGATCGACCCTTCCACCGTTGCCAATCGCGAGGAGACGGGGCAGGGGATGGGCGCGACACTCAACATCGCCGACCAGAAGTCCGCCTACGTCCTCGCCGATCGCGGCACCTATCTCGCCCTCCGCAACGACCTGGACCTCGTCGTCGTCTTCGAAGGCGACCGCTCCCTGCTCAACATCTACCACGCCTACCTCGTGAACCCCACGAAGCACACGGCGGTGAAAGCCGCGCAGGGGCGGGCCTGGATCGCCTTCCTCGTCTCCCCGGATGTGCAGGAGTTCATCGGCGAGTTCAAGAAGGCGGAGTTCGGCGAATCGCTCTTCATCCCCGACGCGGGCAAGGACCCCACGACCCTGGGGAACTAGCGTGGACGAGATCGGTCGCGGATTTCTCGAAGCGCTGCGGATGATCGCCAGCGCCGACGCGAACCTGCGCGAGATCGCTCTTCGCACGGTCGTTGTTTCGGGTATCGCCACGCTCTTCGCGATGCTCGCTGGCGTCCCCCTGGGCTACGGCCTCGCGCGCGGTCGCTTCCGCGGCCGGACGTTCCTCCTTTCGATGGTGAACACGGGGATGGGGATGCCCCCGGTCGTCGTCGGGCTTGTCGTCTGGCTCATGCTGGTGCGGAGCGGGCCTTTCGGCTCGTTTGAGCTGGTCTACACGAAGGAGGCGATGGTCATCGCCCAGTTCTTGCTCGCCCTGCCGCTCGTTGTGGGCTTCACCGCGGCCTCAGTGCAGTCGCTCCCGAGCCAGCTTCCGGACTTGCTCGCCTCGCTCGGCGCGGGACGCGTCCGCACCATCTGGATCGTCGCGCGCGAAGCACGGCTGGGGCTGCTCGCCGCCGTGATGGCGGGATTCGGCGCGTGCATCAGCGAAATCGGCGCATCGATGCAGGTCGGCGGGAACATCCAGGGCGACACCCGCATCCTTACCACCGCCATCCTCACCGAGACCTCGCGTGGCAATACCGAACAGGCGATCGCGCTCGGACTGATCCTCCTCGCGCTCGCCTTCACCGTGAACGTCATCCTCACCACCGTCCAGCAACGGAGACGCGCATGAGCGTTGACGTGCGCATCGCGGGGCTGCGTTTCCAGCGTGGCGCCCGGACGGTCCTCGATATCCCCGAGCTCATCCTTGCCGCCAGCTCGACGACCGCTCTGCTCGGCCCGAACGGATCCGGAAAAACGACACTCCTTCGGCTTATCGGCGGGCTCGAACGGCCTTCGTCCGGCACGATAACCGCCGGCGGCATGCCGATCACCCCCACACGCGCGGCACGCCTCCTGAGCGCCTTCGCCTTCCAGGAGAACGTGGTCCTCAGCGGAACCGTCGCCTCGAACATCGAAGTCGGCCTGCGCGTCCGCGGCATCCCGTCGACCGAGCGCGCGGCCCGCGTCGAATCCGCCGGGGCCGCCGCCGGGGTGAGTCATCTCCTCCCGCGTGATGCCCGCAAACTCTCGGGTGGCGAAGCGCGGCGCGTGAGCCTCGCCCGGGCCCTCGCCCTCCGCGCCCCGATCACCCTCCTGGACGAGCCGCTCGCGGGCCTCGATGCGGCAACCCGCGCCCAGCTCCTCGACGACCTCCCCGGCATGCTTGCTGGCTCCGAAAGCACCACGATCCTCGTAACCCACGATCGCGACGAAGCCTTTCGGGTGGCGCAGGACATCGCGGTCATGGTCGAGGGGCGGCTGCTTGCCCATGGCTCTGCGGGCGCCGTCTTCCGCGCGCCACCATCCGCGGAGGTCGCCCGGTGGTTTCGCTCTCGGCCCGGGGCCCTTCGCCGCAGCGTTCGAAGCAACCGTCGCATCCGTCACGGACCTGGGCTCAAGCATCGATGTCCGGGTCGAGATCGACGGCGTCACCGCAGGCTGTTCACTCCCGCCCGGCTGCGCCGCGCCCGCCCCCGGTTCGCGCGTGAAGGTGGGCGCGCGCCAGTTCGTGACCTTCGACTAGAGGTGCAGCAGCTCCGTCTGCACGTCCAGCACTTCCGCATCGAGCCGCTCGCCTTCGACGAACGCCAGGATCGAGGCGAGCATCGCGCTCGCATGCGCCGATTCGTTCGAAACGCACACCACCGCCACGGTCGCCAGGTCCCACGTGTCGAGGTCCTCGACCTCCGCCGCGCTCGCGTTAAAGCGGCCACGGATGCGCTCAACGACCGACTTCAGGACCGCGCGTTTCTCTTTGAGGGAGTGTGCCGGGATGCGTAGCCTGATGCTGAGGACGCCGACGGTCATCGCGGGCTCAGAACGCTGCCTGGATCTCTCCGGGCTCGTCCGTCGGGAGAGGCGGCAGCTCTTCGCGGCTGCGGATACCGAAATGCTCGAAGAACCGCGTCGTGGTCCGGTAGAGCTTGGGACGCCCGGGGGTCTCACCTGTGCCCGCCATCTCGATGAGCCCGCGTTGCTCGAGCATCGCCACGGTGCGGTCGCTGTTCGCGCCCCGCACGGCCTCGACCTCCGCGCGGGAGCAGGGCTGGCGGTAGGCGATGATCGTGAGCGTTTCGAGCGCGGCCTTGCTCAGCCGCTGGGCCGGCCCGGAGCCGAGCAGCGCCTCGATGTAGGGCGCGTACTCCGGCGCCGTCACCAGCTGGTACTTCCCGCTGTCTTCCTGCAGGCGCAGCCCGCGGGCCTCGTACTCGGCCGAGAGGCGTGTGAGCGCCCGCTTCACAGCGGTCTCGCTCGCGCCGGAGGCACGGGCGAGCGCCCCCGCGGTCTGCGGCTCATCCGCCACGAACAACAGCGCTTCGATCACCCACGGGAGCTCGTTCACCGGGCGCGGCGTGATCGCCGGGCCTTCACCATCAGCCATTCGTATCCCTGCGCTCCCCGCTATCGCTTACTGCATCGATTACAGGGGATTCGTCCGATTCGCGCCACTCAAGCGTCGGCCCGGCGGGCTCCCAGGCAGGAGTTTCCGGCCGCTCCTCTGTCGCCCACGCATCCGGAGCTGCCGTTGGCGCAGCGGTGGGGAACAGTGGCTGGCGGGGCGGGGCGGCAGGCGCGTGGCGCTCCGTCTCCGCAAGCGGAGTCGTGTCCGAGGGCGCCGGGGGCATCTGGGGGCGCATCCTGCCTGCCTGTACCGGGCGCGCGGAAATCTCGTCGTAGCTGATGCGAACCGCCGGGCGCCTAACGTTCTCGACGCCTATTTGCTCCCGGAGCGTGCGCGCGGTCACCCGGCTGGCTTCGTCCGTGACGTAGGCGATGTTGGTACTGGGCTCGACCACGAGGTTCAGGGCCGTGCTCACGGCGGCGCCATCGACGCGAACCTTCGCATCGGCCTGGCGCACTTCCGGGATCTGCTGGAGGTCGTCGCGCAGCATCGCCTCGAGCGTGTGCGCGTCGATCTCGACCGAGCCGCCATCGGCCTGGCGGAGCTTGAGACGCCCGCCGCTCTGGCTTTCGCGGCTGAACGCGAGGATCAGCGTGACGAACCCGAGCAGGCAGAACGCGAACATGAGCGCGCTAAACGCCCACTTCTGCGCGTTCTCCGCCCCGGGGACGAAGAACGCCTGGAAGTTCAGGTCGCCCAGCGCCAGGTCGATCATCTCGCTGTCGTTCCAGAGCAACAGCGCCAGCCCCGCACACAGGGCGATGAACAGCACGCTGTAGATGGCAAGGAATAGCCGGCTGAGTATGCTCATGGCTCACCTCCGTAGAGTGTCCCCCACGCCCCATCATCGTACGACGGGCCGACGATCACCGGTGTCACCCGGTTTAGCAGCCCTTCGCCCCTGGTGTAGACGCGCAGGTAGTTGTCGGTCAGGCCGCTCGTGACCATCCCCCCGGCTCCGGGGTGCGCGTTCTCCCAGAGCACGGGCCGGACGCTGCCCTCCATCGATGCCCGGTGCCGCTCGGCAAGCGCCTCGCCCAGCGCGAGCAAGCGTGCCATTCGCTCGCGGACAACCGCAGATGGGCGCTTCCCGGCCATTTGCGCTGCCCCCGTCTTCGCCCGCACGGAGTAGGGGAAGCAGTGCAGACGCGCAAACCCTACTTCTTCGCAGAACGCGAGCGTCTCGTCGAAGTCCGCATCCGACTCGCCCGGGAAGCCCGCGATGACATCGGTCGTAATCGCGGCCCCCGGCACCGCCGCACGAATCCGCGCAGCGGCATCGCGGAACTCGTGCTTCGTGTAGCGCCGCCGCATCCGGGTGAGCGTGGCATCGCTCCCCGCCTGCAGCGCGAGGTGGAAATGTGGCATCAGCCGCGGGTCCTGCCACAACCCGAGCACCTCCGGCGTTATATCCTGCGGTTGGAGCGAACTGAACCGCAGTCGCGGCACTTCGACACCCTCCAGGATCGCGGCGATCAGCTCGGGCGGTCGTTGCGGGGTTTCGAAATCGCGCCCCCATGCACCGAGCTGCGTCCCGGTAATCACGACCTCGCGCACGCCTCGGTCGACCGCTGCCCGAACGTCCGCGACGACCACGTCCGGTGTCCGCGACTCCTCCCGTCCCCGCGTGCGCGGGACGATGCAGAAAGCGCAGACATCATTGCAGCCTTCCTGCGCCTTGATGAACGCGCGGACATGAAAGGCGGCACGTTCGGGCGGCGCGACGCGACCGACGTCTCCCGGCCGCCCGGCAAGGAACGCCACCAGTGCTGCCTTGTCTGCGTCCCGCGTCCCGGCGACGAAGTCCGCGCCGAGCTCCCGGATGACGCCTTCGCCAGCGGATCCCGGGTAGCACCCGGCGACCGCCAGCGCCGCCTCCGGCGCCATTCGCCGCACCGACCGGATCAGCCGCCGCGCCTTACGGTCGGCCACGTGCGTCACCGAGCATGTGTTCACGACGTAGGCGTCCGCGTCGCATAGCCGATCGACGACGCCGTACCCTGCTGCCCGCAGGCCGCGCGCGATCTCCTCGCTGTCCGCCAGGTTGAGCTTGCAGCCCAGGGTTAGAATCGCGGCGAGCGGTCGTCCAGCCATCGGCCCATGGTATCGCCGGGCCGGGCACAGCGGGGCCGGATTGCGAGAGTTCTGTGACCTTTCGACGGTTGCCGCACCGGAGGAATCCCACGCACACTCGAAGGCAAGAAGACGCCGAGGAGGCCTGTCATGGCAATCATGGATGGAGAACGGACCCGTATCGAAAGCGAGGTCGAAGCCCGCGCACACACAAAGGCTGACGACTTCATCGCGGCCCTCGCCGAGAAGGTCGGCGGCAAGGCGAACGTCCATGCCGCATTCGGTGAGCCGGTAACTCACGGCGACGTCACGATCATCCCCGTCGCGAAGGTCCGCTGGGGCTTCGGCGGCGGTGGCGGCAGCGGCACGAAGGAAGCAGCCCACGAGAGCGGCAGCGGCACGGGTGGTGGTGGCGGCGCCCAGGCATCGCCCATGGGGTACATCGAACTCAGCGGAAACACCGCCGAGTTCCGCCCGATAAAGGATCCGTCCTCGCTCCTGCCGCTGATGATCGGGGGGGCCATCGCCTTCTGGATCGCCATTTCCGGTCTGCGCCGGCTCTTCCGCTAGGAGGTGAATCGGCGCCGCTTCCTCGTCGGCCTTGGTGGGCTCTCGTTCGTCGCCTGCAGCACCAAGCCGGACGCCTCGCCAATCGCGACGGGGACATCGACGACGCCAGCCGTCACCGTCTCACCCACGGCCACGGAACGCACGCCGACAGAAGCGGCAACCGAAACGCCAAGCATCGAACCTACGCCGCGCCCAGCCAACGAACCGCGCGGTTTTCCGATCGACCCCACCACCCGGCTCGGGCTCGTTGTCGGCGCTGTAGGGTCCCGCGTGATCGAATGGCGCGCCGGCCCGGAAGCACTTCCCTACAGCCGGGACGACCAGCCATCGGACGACCCGGTGCGCGCGAATGCCGGTGGGTGGAACGCCCGGACCCATGTCGAGTACGAGGGCCAACCGGCGGTCGACTGGTACGTCTCGATCGGCACGCCCGTCGTCGCGACCCTCTCCGGCACGGCGACACTCTACGTGAACACCGTCTCGAACCCATTCGATGTCTACGGCGTGAGCCGCGAACCCTACATCGGCGACCCCGACCGCTCGCGCGCGCCGATCTCCCCATTCCCCGGCCCCGGCGGTGGCCAGGGCGTCTTCATCCGCGTCTCGAATCCGGAGTTCACCTGCGACTTCGGACACCTGGAACCCGCCGCGACGCTCGACCTCCTACGTCCGTCTGCGTTCATCGATGGCTACACCGCCGGGGACGACTACGCCGCGCTCTTCGCCCCGCTCCGCGATTTCCGCACCGGCACCGCAATCGCCGCATGGGATGTCGCGGTCGGCGTCACCCTCGGCTTCACGGGTGACAGCGGCTACAGCGAAGCGCCGCACCTGCACTACACCGTCCGCCGCACCGGCGCGGGCAACCTCCTCTGCCCCACGACGGAGCCGGGCTTCGAGGACGCGGGCTGGCTCTTCCGGTAGCCGTCGTCAGCCTCGTTGGCGATACAATTCGAATCGAAGAGGTCTCGAATCACCATGGCGACTGAAGGCTACCGCTACTCAGATCTCGCGATTCACCCCGGGGCGTTTCTCGCGGAGGAGATCGATGCGCGTGGCATCACCCAGCAGGAACTGGCATCGCAGATGCACCGCACTCTGCCAGCCGTGCGCGAGCTCCTTCGTGGTCGGCGGCGAATCACCGCCGAGACCGCGCTCACCCTTGAGACGGCGCTCGGCCTTGATGCGAAATACTGGATGGACCTTCAGTCCGTCTACGACCTCACCGTCGCCCGGATTACCGCACAGGCGCGGGCCAGCTGAACCACGCCGCCGCCGTCATCGAAATCGACCGCTGGGGCAGTCTCCTCCTCGAGCGGACCGCCGCCGGGCTTACCCTGCCGAGCGCGACATCCACGCCGGGTGAGAGCCCCGACGAAACCGCCCTGCGCGCGTTCGACGAAGCGACGGGGGAGATCCTCGAGGACCTCAAGCTCTTTCGCATCTTCCCCGCCACCGGTGAGCGCGGCGCCATCCATGTCTACTACCTCGACGCCGACCTTGACGCGGCGATGCTTGGCGACGGCTCGCGCGGCTTCGAATACGTCGCGCCGGCTTCCCTGCCCGGCGCACCCCTCGAAGAGACCAGCCGCGCCATCTGCGAAGCGTTCGTGAGCAGCCCCGCCTACCGCGCGCTCTTTCACTGAGCTTCCCGGCGGTTCGGGTCGTGGCAGCGCCCTGCCTTACGATTGAGACTCCAGGAGGCGCCCCTTGTCCGAGACCGAGATCACGATCATCGGCTTGGTGGCGGTCGTTGCACTCGTCGCCATGAACGCGTTCTTCGTCGCCACGGAGTTCTCGTTCGTCGCCGTCCGCCGCACGCGCGTGGAACAGCTGGCTGCCGAGGGCCAGGCGCGCGCCCGCGTCCTTACCGGCGCGCTCGGCAACCTCGACAAGTCGATTGCGACTACCCAGCTGGGCATTACCGTCGCAGGGCTCGCGCTTGGCTGGCTCGGCGAACCAGCAATCGCCCGCGTGATCGAGCCGCCGATCGAATCGCTACTCGGTGGCGTCGTCGCTGATTCGGTGGCACGAGGCGTCGCGATCGCCCTCGCCTTCATCCTCGTGACATACGTCCTCATCGTCGTCGGCGAGCTGGCGCCGAAGGCCTTCGCCCTCTACCACACCGAAGCCACCGCCCTGTGGTCTGCCGCGCCGATCGTTGTGCTCGCGCGTGTCTTCCGCCCGTTCACGTGGACGCTCAACGCCGGCGGGCGGCTCGTCGTGAAACCGCTCGGCGTCCGCCCCGCGACCGAGCAGGACTCCAGCCTCAGCCCAGACGAGCTCGAGCTCGTCATCGAATCGAGCGCTCGCGCGGGACTGCTCTCCAGCTCGGAGCTGATGATGGCCCGGCGCGCGCTCGAGTTCAGCGATATCCAGGCGAACCAGATCATGATCCCACGCACGGAAACGGTCGCCATCGCCTCCGACTCCACCCTCGAGGAAGTCCTCGACATCGCCCAGCGTACCCAGCACACCCGCTATCCGGTGTACGAAGACGACCTCGACCACGTCCTCGGGATCATCGACACGAAGGACCTGCTCGCGCTCATCCGCCGTGATCGCACGGACTGGCGCACCGCGGTGAAAGCTGCGGTCGCCATCCCGGAATCCGTCAGCGCCGAGATCGCGGTCGCGACGATGCGTTCGCAGCAGGTGCAGATGCTCATCCTCGTGGACGAGCACGGGGGCACGAGCGGCATCCTTACCGCGGACGAGCTTCTCTATCGCCTCATCGGCCGCTGGATGAGCAGCTCCGGCCGCACCACCGGCGAATCCATCCGTACGCTGACCGGCGGCAACATGCTTCTCAGCGGACTCGCGCTCGTCGCCGACCTCGAGGACCTTATCGGGGCAGACCTTTCCGACGGCGACTACGATACGGTCGGCGGCTTCATCATGGACCGGCTCGGGCGCATCCCGCGGGTGGGGGACAAGATCGCTGCCGCGAACTACGAGTTCCGTGTCCTCGCGATGGATGCCAGGCGCGTTGACCGGGTCCTTGTCGTGAAGCGCGAACCCGCAGCAGCCGGCGTCGGCACACGCCCCCCGGGAGACGAATAATGGCATTCCTGTTCCGCAAGAAAGAGCGGCACGCCCGCGAACCCGGCCCGTCCGAGGTGACGCTCGACGCGATCGGCTTCGTCCGGAACGAGATCGCGCAGCCTCGTCCGCACGGCTGGGAGAAGGTCGAAAGCACGATCACGATGCTCCCCGCGCACTTCCCGAAGCTCGCCGGGCTCGATGGCTATAGCCACATCGTTGTCGTCTTCTACATGGACCTCGCCGACGCGGCGCCGGAGAAGCCCGATACCCTCACACTCGCCAGCGGCAACACCTACGGCATCCTCGCGACCCGCAGCCAGCTCCGCCCGAACCACCTCGGCGTCTCGGCCGTCCAGCTCCTCCGCCTCGAAGGCGCCACACTCCGCGTCCGCGGCCTCGATGCGATCGACGGCACTCCCGTCTTCGATATCAAACCCTACCTCCCGGACTACGACGCCTACCCGAACGCCCGCATCCCGCTCACGTAGCCGGTACAATGGAGGCGTTATGAGCGCCACGCCGAAATCGCAACCTGTACCGTCAGGAACCCCGTCGATACCGCAGCGTCGTCATTGGAGCCGAAAGCGCGCCCGCGCCGCCATCGAGAGACTCAAGGTCCTCCACCAGGAGATCCTGGAGCGCCGCGGCGGAGAGCCAATTGATGTCGACTCTGCCCTTGATGAGCTCCGAGGGCGCGAGGTCTGAGCGACTTCGTCTTCGATACCTCGTTGCTTGCGCACGCCCTCATCCCTGCGCAACAAACCACTGCGGCAATGGAGGCGCTGGAAACCGGCACCGACGCTCGGAATAGCATCCTCGTTCCCGGATTTCTCCTGATCGAGTTCAGTACCCTGCTCCGGAAGCTCTCTGTCCGCCGAGGCCTCAGCGCCCGCGAAGTCGGCGAGATCATCGATCTCGTGGGTCAGATCATCATTCCCGTGCCCGATCTTCATGGGCTTCATGCGACAGCACTGGATCTCGCGACGGACCTCGGCCAGTCCGACACATTCGACGCCGCAGCGTATCTGACAGCGCAGCACTACCGTGCCGATTTCTGGACCTCCGATCGGCGCTTTGCTAACGCCGCCGAGCGGGCCGGCCTGCCCGGCTTTCGCTACATCCCCTAACTCAGCAGCGCCACTACGCGGTCCAGGATCGCGTGGCCGACGGCGTACTTCGAGAGCAGCGGTAGCTCTTCGACTTCGCCGGCGGCGTGGAAGATCGTCACCTGGTTCGTGTCCGTCGCGAAGCCGCTGCCGGGCGCAGTCACGTCGTTCGCGACGATGAAGTGGAGGCGCTTCGAGGCGAGCTTGGCCTTCGCGTTCGCGTGCAGGTCGTTCGTCTCAGCGGCGAACCCGACGCGGACACCACCGGCCGGGAGGGTCGCAAGGATGTCGGGGTTCTTGGACATCGTGACCGTCAGCGTGTCCTGGCCCGGCGCCTTCTTGATCTTGTGGTCTGCCGGGTCGTCCGGGCGAAAGTCGGCGGGCGCTGCCGACATCACGAGCGCGTCGCAGTCAGCCGTGGCCACTTCGAGCGCGGCCAGCATCTCGGAAACCGTCGCGACGTTGCGGCGTTCGACGCCGTGGGGGGTCTCGAGGGCCACAGGTCCGGCGACGATGACGACGTCCGCGCCGCGGTCTCGCGCCGCCTCTGCGATGGCGAAGCCCATCTTCCCGCTCGAGCGGTTGCCCACGTAGCGCACCGGGTCGATCGGCTCCTGCGTCCCGCCCGCGGTCACCACGATCTTCCGGCCGCGAAGGTCGCCCGTCGCCCGGCCAAGCACGTGCCGCGCCGCCGCTACGACGCTCATCGGCTCCGCCAGCCGCCCTGCGCCCACCCTGTCT
>JBPPMX010000067.1:0-5865 GCA_051306275.1 Tepidiformaceae bacterium | reverse complement strand
CCGCCGACGATCGAGGCTATCGCATCCGCCACGATCAAGCGCTCGCGCGAGTCGGTATCGATGAAGGCAAGCGGGATGCTGAGCGGGACGGAGGCGATGAGGACCGCAACCATTGCCGTCGTCGCGAACGTCACGAGGATCGCGGCGAACCGGAGGAGGTTGCCCTTCTGGATACTCCACGAGCGGGCAACCGCCTGCGATGCGGACTTACCCTCGATGATGAAGGCGGGGACGGCGAGCCCGAGGCGAAGTAGCGCGTAGATGCCGATCGGGGCCGCGAAGAGCGTCCCGACGATGAGTGCCGGGAGCATGCCGGCGATCACGAACACGCCAACCAGCCCGAAGAGCCGTGTGAAGGCGGGATCAAGTGCTTCAGTCAGGCGGAGAGGATTCCCGCTCACCACGGCATGTGCGGCAAGCGCGGTCGCTGCCGTCGCAACCATCGCGAATGGGAGCCCGAGGGCGGCGAGTATGAGGCTGAGCGCGAGCGGCTCGCCTTCCGGGGGGCTAAGCAGGACGGTTTGCGAGTACTCCACGTCTTCGAACCTGGTGAGGTAGGCGACCGCGATCGCGACGGCATTGAGAACGACGAACGGGGAGAAGATGAGCGCGAACGGGAGGATGAGCGCGCGCGGATGCGCACGGAGCAAGCCCCACGTTTCACGGACGGTGCCCCAGATCGCGGGATTCTCACGGGCTGCGGGAGTCCCGATAGCTGGCTCGGTCACGAAAGGCCGAGTCGGTCGAAGGTGGCACCGATGTTGGCGAGGTAGTAGCCGTAGTCGAAGAGCGCGCGAAGATCGGCCTCGGCGACTTTCGATGTCACTTCGGGGTCCGCGAGGAGGAGGTCGAGGAACGGCGTGCGCTCTCGCCACGAGGCCATCGCGTTGCGCTGGACGATTGTGTAGGCATCCGGACGCGCAAGGCCGGCTTCGATGAGGGCCAGGAGGACGCGCTGGGAGAAGACGAGACCGTAGGAGCGCTCAAGGTTCTCCGCCATGTGCTCGGGGAAGACGACGAGCCGATCCATGATGTCGGTGAAGAGCGAGAGCATGTAATCGAGGACGAGGCAGGCATCAGGGAAGATGATGCGCTCGGTCGATGAATGGCTGATGTCGCGCTCATGCCAGAGGGCGACGTTCTCCATGGAGGTGACCGCATAGCCTCGGAGGACGCGAGCGAGGCCGGTGATGCGCTCGCACTTCTCCGGGTTGCGCTTGTGCGGCATCGCGCTGGAGCCGGTCTGGCCCGGGTCGAAGGGCTCTTCGGCCTCGCGGACTTCGGTCTTCTGGAGCGCGCGGATCTCGGTCGCGAACTTCTCGAGTGAGGCGCCGATGATCGCGATCGTGGTCACGAACTGGGCGTGCCGGTCGCGCTGGATGACCTGCGTCGAGGCGGCTTCGATACCGAGCCCGAGGTTCTTGCAGACGATCTCCTCGAGCGAGGGCGGGACGGACGCATGGGTGCCGACCGTACCGCTGATCGCGCCGACGGCCACCGCGTCGCGCGCGGCCAAGAGGCGTGCGTGGTTGCGGCGCATTTCGTCGACCCAGACGGCGAGCTTCAGGCCGAAGGTCATGGGCTCGGCGTGGACACCGTGGGTGCGGCCACTGCAGAGGGTGTCGCGGTAGCGGACCGCCTGGCGTTCAAGTACGGCGGAGAGCGCTTCGATGTCGCGCAAGAGGATGTCGCAGGCCTGGCGGAGCTGGAGGCCTGTTGCCGTGTCCCAGACGTCTGAGCTGGTAAGTCCGTAGTGGACGTAGCGCCCTTCTTCGCCGAGCGAGTCATTCACAGAGCGGAGGAAGGCGGTCACGTCGTGGTGGGTGATGGCGAGGTACTCGTAGACCCTGTCGAGCTCGAAGCGAGCGTTGGCGCGGATCGTTTCCGCCGCTTCGGTTGGGATCACGCCTATCTCAGCCCACCCATCGCAGGCGGCGAGTTCGACTTCGAGCCAGCGTTCGAACTTGGCCTGGTCGGTCCAAACAGCGGCCATCTCAGGGCGCGAATAGCGAGGGATCATATGGTCGGGCACACCGGTCGGAGGGATGCGTCCATCATAGCGCGAGCGGCCATTTCAGGCCGGGCTCAGGTCGCGGCGCCGGTCAGGGCGGCGGCCCCTATGTCGGTGCGGTAGTGCATGCCATCGAAGTGGATGCGACTGACGTTGTCGTACGCGCGTGCCCGGGCTTCGGCGAAGGTGGGAGCGCGGGCGACGACGGTGAGGACGCGCCCGCCAGCGGTCACGAGACGGCCGTGCGCGTCGATAGCAGTACCCGCGTGCAGGACGAGGAGGTCGGGGTCGACGTCATTGATGCCGGTGATCTCGAGGCCGGTGGGATAGCTCCCCGGGTAGCCGCCGCTCGCGATGACTACAGCGACCGAGGGCTGGGGCGACCACTGGACTTCGACTTCGTGGAGTTTGCCCAGGGCCGCGGCATGGCAGACGTCGAAGAGGTCAGATTCAAGGCGGGCGATCAGCGCCTGCGTCTCGGGGTCACCCCAGCGGGCGTTGAATTCGAGGACATGGGGCCCGGCGCCGGTGACCATGATCCCGGGGAAGAGCGTCCCCACGAACGGGGCGCCTGCTTCGGCCATCTCGCGGATTGTTGGCTCCACAACTTCGAGGCGGATCGCTTCGGCGAGTTCAGGCGTAATCCGTTCGCTGGGGCT
This sequence comes from Tepidiformaceae bacterium, assembly GCA_051306275.1. GTDB lineage: Bacteria > Chloroflexota > Dehalococcoidia > Tepidiformales > Tepidiformaceae > JBPPMX01. The sequence goes on along the minus strand of JBPPMX010000067.1, from coordinate 3,195 downwards.
GTATGCGCCCATTCCGCCGGTGTTCAGGCCGAGGTCGCCATCGAGGGCGCGTTTGTGGTCGCTCGCGAACGGCATCATCACCGCTGTTTTGCCATCGCAGAAGGCGTGGGCGCTGGTTTCCCAGCCGGAGAGGCGCTCCTCAACGACGACCCGGTCGCCAGCGTCTCCGAAGGCACGCCGGACCATGATCTGATCGATGGCGTCGAGTGCTTCCTGCTGGTTGTCGCAGACGATGGCACCTTTCCCCGCCGCGAGGCCGCTCGCCTTCACCACCATGGGGCCTTCCGGTAGGGCGGAGACGTGCTGGAAGGCCAGCTGGTAGTCATCGAAGACAAGGCCGGTCGCGGTGCGGATGCCGTGCTTCCACATGAACTGCTTCGCCCACGCCTTGCTCGCTTCGATGCGGGCAGCTGCCTGCGTGGGGCCGTAGCAGAGGATGCCGCGTTCCTGAAGGCGGTCGACGAGTCCGAGGGCCTGGGGGTCGTCGGACGACGCGAGATAGAAGTCGACGCGGTTCTCGACGGCGGCGCGGACGATGCCGTCGATGTCCTTCGGCTGGACGCCGAGGTTTGTTGCGACTGTTGCCGTCCCGGGGTTGCCGGGCGTGACGAAGATCTCATCGACCTGAGGGCTCCCGCGAAGCTTGAGGGCGATCGCGTGCTCACGCGCGCCGGTGCCAACGATAAGGACGCGGGCGCCCATCAGCCGGTCACTCCCACTCGATGGTCCCCGGCGGCTTGCTGGTGATGTCGTAGACGACCCGGTTTACGCCGTGGACTTCGTTCACGATGCGGTTCGAGATGCGGCCGAGGAGGTCGTGCGGGAGTCGCGCCCAGTCGGCGGTCATTGCGTCGTCCGCGACGACTGCGCGGAGCGCGACCGCGTAGCCGTACGTGCGGAAGTCGCCCATTACGCCGACCGTGCGGGTGTCTGTCAGGACAGCGAATGCCTGCCAGATGTCGCGTTCGAGTCCGGCCTCGCGGATTTCGTGGAGGACGATGGCGTCAGCGAGACGGAGGATATCGAGGCGGTCCTTCGTGACTTCGCCGATCACCCGGATCGCGAGGCCGGGCCCGGGGAACGGCTGACGCCAGACCATCTCGTCCGGGAGTCCGAGCGCCTCGCCGATGCGCCGGACTTCGTCCTTGAAGAGATAGCGGAGGGGCTCAACGAGTTCGAACTTCATGTCGTCCGGGAGGCCGCCGACGTTGTGGTGGGTCTTGATCTTGACCGAGCCGGAGCCGTGCGAGGCGCTTTCGATCACGTCGGGGTAGAGGGTCCCCTGGCAGAGGAAACGGGCGTCCTCGATCGCGCGGGCTTCGCGTTCGAACAGGCGCACGAAGGTGTTGCCGATGCGGATGCGCTTCGTCTCGGGGTTGGTGACCTCGGCCAGCACTCCGAGGAACTCGGCCTCGGCATCCACATGGACCAGGTTGATCTGCATGTTGCGGCGGAAGGTCTCGACGACCTGGGCGGCCTCGTCGAGCCTGAGGAGGCCGTTATCCACGAAGATGCAGGTGAGACGGTCGCCGATGGCGCGATGGACGAGCGCGGCGGCAACGGCGCTGTCGACGCCTCCGGAGAGGCCGCAGATGACGCGGGCGTCGCCGACCTGGAGCTTGATCGCGGCGACGGTCTCTTCGATGAAGTTGCCGGGGGTCCAGCTCGCGTCGCAACCGCAGATGCCATCGACGAAGTTGCGGAGGATGTCCTTGCCGCGAGGCGTGTGGACGACCTCGGGGTGGAACTGGATCCCGTAGTACCCGCGAGCCGGGTCGGCCATGCCCGCATAGGGCGAGTTGCCGGAGTGGGCGAACGAGGAGAAGCCGGGCGGCAGGACTTCGATGCGGTCGCCGTGACTCATCCAGACATCGAGTTCCGCGGGGAGGCCATCGAAGAGCGCGGATTCGGCAGAGGTCGTGATCGCGGCGGGGCCGTACTCACGGTGCGTGCCGGGCTCCACCCGCCCGCCAAGCTGGTGGGCGAGGAGCTGCATTCCATAACAGATGCCGAGCACTGGCAGGCCGGATTCAAAAACCCAATCCGGGGCATGCGGTGCGCCCGCTTCGTACACCGAGTTCGGCCCCCCGGACAGGATGATCCCGCGGACGTCCATACCTGCGATGCGCTCTTGGAGGGTGTCCGATGGGAGGAGCTCGCAGTAGGTCTGCAACTCGCGCACACGGCGGGCGATGAGCATGCTGAACTGCGAACCGAAGTCCAGGACGACAATGGTCTGATGCCCGCGGGCCGGGTCAGCGGTTGGTCTAGCTGGTTCGGTAAGGGTTTCGGTCATCTGTTCGTATTGGCCCCGCGCTGAACGTAGAACAATTGTAGAGTTTGATCAACGAATTCGATGCTAAGAACGCTTAATCCCTCATCCGAAAGCATACGAGCCGCTGCCGACGCTCTGCGGCAGGGTGGCCTCGTCGTCGTCCCGACGGACACCGTCTATGGGATCACCGCTGATGTGCGACGAGACGACGCTGTGCGGAAACTCTACGAGGCGAAAGGGAAGGGCCCTGAGGCGCCGCTTCAGCTGCTCTTTTCGCAGGACAGCAAGATGCTTGGACGGTACGCGTTGATGGACCCGGCAGCCTCGAAGCTCACACGAGCTCTAGGCCCCGGCGCCTGGACGGTGATCTGCCGTGCTGCCCCGGGCTGGGTTAGTCCCGCGCTCGCGGGTGGAACGACGGTCGGTATCCGGGTTCCGGATGCGACGGTGGTCCATCACCTCGTTGGGGCGCTTGGCGCGCCGCTGGTGGCGTCCAGTGCTAACCGCCATGGATCCCCGAGCCCGGTCACCGTCGAGGCAGCCGTCTCGGAGGTCGGCGAGTGCTGTGAGCTGGCGCTCGACGGCGGGCCGACCCCCGAAGGACTGGATTCGACGGTAATCGATTGCGCTTCGGATAGCCCCCAGATCCTGCGAGAAGGCGCGATAGACCGCCATACCGTCGCCCGTATACTTGGGCTCCGGGACATCCCCGTCGTGAGGAGTGTGCGGAAGTGAAAGTGGCAATCGGTTCCGACCACGCCGGATTCGAACTTAAGGAGCATCTGCGCGAGACCGCTCGGTCGCTGGGGCACGAAATCGTGGATTTCGGGACGTACAACGATGAAAGCGTGGACTATCCGGACTTTGCGGAGCCGGTCGCTCGGGCGGTCGTCGATGGGGAAGCGGACCTCGGAGTGGTG
>JBPPMX010000066.1:0-2542 GCA_051306275.1 Tepidiformaceae bacterium | reverse complement strand
TGTTCTGGGTTGCGCAGGCGGGGTTGCTGGGGATTGAGACGGGGGGAACGGCGGCGATCGCGTGGGACTACGGCGCACGACAGCTCGAACGGATGCAGGAGTCCCTGCGGGCGGTGATGGCCCTGGCGCTGGGATGGGGGATAGGGGCTGCTGTGCTGGCATTTTTCATCGGTCCAGCGGCGCTGGGGTGGCTCGGGCTGGAGCCGGAAGCGCAGCGCGAGGGTGCGACGTTCCTCCGCTGGGCAGCGATCGGGATGCTCGGGATCACGATGTTCTATGCGGGTACAGGAGCGCTGCGGGGAGTGGGCAACACGCGACTTCCCATGGTGATCCTGTTGGTGGTGAATGTAGTGAACGCAGCGGTGACCTGGCTTCTGATCTCGGGAGTAATCGGGATCGAACTCGGTGTTGTGGCGAGCGGGATCGGGTATGGGTTCGCCTGCCTGAGCGGCGGAGCAATCATGGTGGTGGTGCTGGTCCGCGGGCAGAACGGGCTGAAGTGGGACATCGCCAGGGCTGCGAAAGTGAAGTGGGAAGCGGTCCGGCGCGTGATGAAGGTGGGCATCCCGATGACGCTGGAGGAGATGCAGTTCACGCTGGCGTTCCTCGCGTACGGGGCGATCGTCGCTTCGCTGGGGACGACGGCGGCGGCCGCGCACACGATCGCGCTGCGTACGGTTGACCTCGCGGTCATCCCCGGGTTCGGACTCGGGACCGCGGCGACAGCGCTTGTCGGGCATGCGATGGGCGCGGGAAACCCGGACCGAGCGGCCGCAATTGCGCGGGCAGCAGCGGGCTTCGGCCTGGTGTTCATGGTAGTCGCGGGTGGGTCCGTTATTCTCGGGGCGCCGTACCTGGCCCAGATCTTCACGGACGACCCGGAGGTGGTGGACGACGCGGCGAATGCCCTGCGGGTGTTCGCGCTCGGGTTCCCAGCGCTCGCGCTGTTCGCGGGCTTCGCGGGTTCCCTGCGAGGAGCGGGGGACGTCCGAATCGTGCTCCTGATCCTGACGGTGACGGCGTGGGGCATCCGGGTGCCGGGCGCCTACGTCGGGGCGCACGTACTGGGCCTGGGGCTGGTGGGAGCGTGGCTCGGCGCGACGTTCGAAATCAATGTCCGGGCGCTGCTGGTGACGCTGCGGTACCTGTCGGGGAAATGGAAAGCGCAGCGCGTCTGAGCGGTTGACCTGGTTCGAACCGCCGGGGAGGATGCCCCGGTGATGAACGCGCCCGGCCCCCGACGCAACCCGTGGATGGTGGCGTTTGTGCTTTCGCTGGCTTCGCTGGCGGCGGCGCTGGTTGCGCTCGGCGTGGCGGTGTCGGGCGTCATGCGGGAAGACGACGACGACCCGGCGATCGCAGTGACGGTGACGACGCTCCCCGCGACCGACGACCCCCTGAAGGCCTGGGTCGACCCTGCAGTGGGCATCGATATCTCGACGTTGCCGCCCGATACGTTCGAAGCGACGAGCGACCTGGCGGAGGCCGATGTCGTGATCCGGGCGGATGGGGACGGCGAGGCGTTCGTCGCGGGACGGTGGGTAGTGGTGACGGCGATGCACGCCGGGGTGGACGAGCTAACGATGGCGCAGGTATCGGGGCTGCTCACCGGGACGATCACGGACTGGGGTGAGGTTGGCGGCGTGCCCGGGGAAGCAAGCGCGGCACTGGTGCAGGCCGATGCGGCCTGGATCAGCGCGGCCGCCGACGCCGGGGCGCCCACTGCGGTGACGTACCCGGACTACGCGGCGTTGCTTGCGGCGATGACGGCGGACTCGGGGATTGTGAGCGTCGTGCCGCTCGACCGGGTGAACGTCGCGGTGCGGGCGATCGAGGTGGACGGGGTCGACATCGTGCGCGGCGTGGGGAGTGCGGATTCGTGGCCGCTCACGAAGATCGCGCGGGTGGAGGGGGTGACCGATGACGGGCGGGATGTGGCCGAGGCGCTGGCTGGTGCGCTCGAACAGCCGCTGCCGGTGGCGACAACCGTGATTGCGACGGGGGACATCCTGATCAACCGCTGTTCGCTGGCACGGGTGGAGGCGACGGGAGACTGGGGCGCCGCGCTGCGGACGCCGGTCGGGGAGTACCTGGCGTCGGCGGACCTGACGCTGGGGCAGTACGACGGGAGCATCCAGGACCTGTACGACGTGTACCGCTGCGAGGAAACGACGAACCTGAGTTCTCCGCCCGATGTGATCGAGAGCTTGACGGCCGGGGGGATCGATGGGCTGAGCCTGGCGACGAACCACATCGCGGACTGCGGGTTCGGGGCGGGGTGTGGGATGGAGGCGCTGCTGCGGACGATCGAGCTGCTGGAAGGCGCCGGGATCGTGACATATGGGGCGGGGAGCACCCTCGACGAGGCGCTGGCCCCGGCGATCTTCGATGTCGGGGGGGTGCGATACGGCGTGCTGGGGCTGGATGACGTGGCGGCGTCGTTCCTGGAGGCGACACCGGACTCACCGGGGACGGCGCCGCTAGACGACAGCTATGCGGACGAGATCGCGGACGGGCTGTACTACACACCGTTCTTCGGGAC
>JBPPMX010000065.1:0-12034 GCA_051306275.1 Tepidiformaceae bacterium | reverse complement strand
CGGAAGACATCGCCGGACGCCCAGTCGATAAAGAGCTCCTCGCCGCGAGGCGAAGTCATGCTGTTCGCCCCGCCGACGGGGGTTGGCGACGAAAGTGGTTCGCGGTCGCCGTTGGATGTGTCTACGGAAGTCCATTCGATGCCGGACTGCCCGAAGGTGGCGACGGCGACGTGGCTTTCGTCGAGCCAGACGAGCCCGCTGACGCCGGTATTCGGCGAGAGGCAGGTCACTTCGCGGGGCTGGCCACCCGAGGCGTCAACGAGGCGGATGCAGACATCACGGGCGACATAGGCGATCTCGCCCGGAATCTCGGCGTTCGGATCGTCGACGAGAGACGGCGGTGACGGGTCTTTAATCCCAAATCGGAGGACGAGTGCGGCGAGAACGACCATCGCGGCGAGACCGCCAATCACCCCTGCGACCCAGAGCCTGTCCTTCACGCTTGAGACCGATGAACGGCCCGCCATGGACGGACACGGGCGAGGATGAGGACCCCGGCGACGAGGGCACCGCCCATCAGCATCAGGGCGAAGGCGGCTGTGGTCGGGTCGTCGATGTGCCGGAGGATGAGGGTGATGAGGCCGAAAAAGACGGCCCCGACGCCAAGAACCATATAGACGAAGACACCGCGGTAGATGCTGAGGGCGATGAGAAGCGCCCCTGCGATGACGCCGAGCGCCTGTAAGAGTTCCGGAGGACTGTCGCCTGCGCCGGCCATGTACGCGCCAAGCGCGAGCATGAGGCCGAAGAGAGGCCGTCCCGCGAGTCGCGGTGTGAGGACGCCGACTTCGACGAGGACGAGTGCACTGAGCCCGAACAGGGCTTCGGTGACCCCCCAGATCGGGAGCTGGTCGTTGTTCGCACGCGCTGCGATGGCTATTGCGACAAGCGTGAGCGATCCTGCGATGCCTGCGAGTTGCGGCTGGGTGGGCTGAATAGTCCAGAGGGCGAGAGACATGGCGGTGGCGACGGCGGCTGCAAGGAGGAGGGCGTCTTCGGACTCCCAGTCGGCTTCGGCTGCGAAAACGGCGGCGGCTGCGGTGGCCAGGGCCACGGCGAGGAGCCATGCGATGGTGGAGGCACGTTCGAGTTCGGGGCGCTCCGTTGATCGAAGGGCGAAACCGGCGGCGAGGGCGAGCGCGGCAGGGAGCGCAGTGATGGCGACACGCGCGCCGGATTCGAAACTGTCCCAGTTCGCGGCGGCCATGACGATGATGCCGACTGCGACAACGGCGACCCCAAGGTAGACGAGTGCCTCGGCGATCGAGGGGCGATCTTCAACGGGGACGGAGGTGCGGCCGCGTTCGAACGATTGGATGCGGGCGGCGGTGGCGGAATCGAGAATGCCAGCCTGTTGCCAGCGTTCCAGTTGGTCGTCGAGGGATGGCATTGCGCCGCCCGCCTTTCAGAGCGAACGATACCACTGCCCATGCATGGCTGAGCGGGCGATCGGACCGGGTCGAGGACCGCTCGCCTGCGAAGGGTCGCGGCCAACGCGCGACTCGGCCATGATCGTGCGAACGAGGAGGTCCGGAATGGGCTGGGTGAAACGGAAGATCCGCGGAATGCTGCGGGCGCTCATCCTGGCGGCGGTAGCCTCGGTGGTTATCGCCGTGCTGGACGCGATGCTGAACCCCGAGGACGAAGAGGCGCTCTAGGTCTTGCTGCGGGGGTGGGCGAGCCGGGCGCCTTCAGTCTGGAGGCGAGCCCGGATCCCGGGAGACCCGCGAAGGCCGCGTGAGCGAAGGACCTGGATGACGCGCTCGAAGTGTTCGGGACCGTTCACCTCGATGAGGAGGTCGACGACCGCGACGCCGACGGGCATTCCGGGTGCTTCGCGATTGTGGTCGACGCCGAGGACGTTCCCACCCGCATCGGCGATGGCGGTGGTAATCAGGGCGAGCTGGCCCGGGGTATCTGAGACTTCAACGGTGAGGTGCTGATAGCGACCGGCCTGGACGAGGCCGTGGCGGACGATGCTTCCGAGCAGGTTGATGTCGATGTTCCCGCCTGAGAGGACGACGGCGGTCTTGCCCCCGGGGCGATAGACGCCTGCGAGCAGGGCTGCGACACCAAGGGCGCCTGCTCCTTCGACGATCATCTTGGAACGCTCGAGGAGCATTACGATCGCAGTCGCAATCGCGTCTTCGTTGACGACGACGATGTCGTCGACGTGGCGGGCGATGAGGTCGAAGGTGCGTTGGGAGGGTGAGGGGACGGCGGCGCCATCGGCGAGCGTGCGTGCGCGGGAGGGTGCAGGCGGCGGAAAGGTGTTCGAGGAGAACGCGCGGCGGAGCCCGTCGACGGCGGCGGTCTGGACGCCGATAACACGGACATGCGGGGCGAGCGACTTCAGGGCAAGGGCGATACCGGCAAGGAGGCCACCGCCTCCCGCAGGGACGAGGACCTCCTCGACATCGGGGAGCTGTTCGAGAAGCTCGAGGGCGACGGTGCCCTGGCCAGCGATGATCCGGTCGTCGTCAAACGGCGGGACGTAGATGCGTGACTCGGATTCGGCGATTTCTAATGCGCGGTCACGGGCGGCATCGATGCCGTCGCCGTGGAGGACGACGCGTGCGCCGTAGCTGCGGGTCGCGTTTGCCTTCGCAAGGGGGGCATCAGCCGGGATAACGACGGTGACGTCGACTCCTCGGGAGTGGGCGGCGAGGGCAAGGCCCTGAGCATGGTTCCCGGCACTCGCGGCGACGAGGCCACGGACGCGATCGGCGGGGGAAAGCGAAGCGACGAAATTGGCGGCGCCACGAATCTTGAACGAGCCGGCGCGCTGCATCTGCTCACACTTCAGGTAGACCGGGACACCGAGGAGGTCGGAGAAGGTGACCGAATGCCACGTGGGGGTAACGCGGATGTCGGCGGCGATGGTCCGGCGGGCGGCCTGGACTGCGGCAAGGGTTACGGACACGACGACCTCCTGGGCGAATCATGACAGAGATTTGCAGGCGAGTTCGGACCCCGGGTTAGCTCGGGATGTCCGACGGGCGTGGAATTGCCGAAAGATAGAAAGGACGCATGAGACGAACGGCAAGGGAGCGGCGACGGCCTTTTCTATGGACGCAGCTTTAATAACGGCAGAGGCATCGATCGCGCGCGCCATCCGCGATGTCCTGCGCATGGGCGCCATCCGTAGTGTGTGCCAGCCGATTGTGTCGCTGACATCGGGGGCGGTGCTTGGGCATGAAGCTCTGACGCGACCTTCGGCCAGTCCACCGCTGGATGCCCCGGATGAGTTCCTCCGGCGATCGCGGGCGCTTGGCCTGCTCGCCGAGGCGGATCGAGGGTGGCGGCAAGCGGCAATCGAGCGGTTCTCGAAAGCGATATCCGACGACGAACTGCTGTTCCTCAACGTCTCGCCGTTGCCCTTGCTCTCGGGTGAGTATCGGCCGGCGGCGCTACTGGAGCTTGTTCGCAGGCACGGGATTCAGCCGGAGCGCGTTGTCCTTGAGCTTACCGAAGAGGAGTCGATCAGCGACTTCCAGCGGATACGGGAGGCGCTCGGGGCGTTTCGCGCGGACGGGTTCCTGATCGCGATTGACGATGCTGGTGCGGGGCAATCGAGCCTGCAGTCTGTGGTCGAATTGCGACCGCACTTCATCAAGCTCGACCGATGGCTGACGACGGAGATAGCGAATGACCGCGCACGGCAATCGATGGTGGAGGCGATCACCGGGTTCGCGCACCGGATGGGCGCGCGGGTGGTGGCGGAAGGGATCGAGACGTTCGACGAATTGCGCACGCTGATCGACCTGAACGTCGACTTCGGCCAGGGGTACCTGATCGCGGAGCCGGCAGCGACGCCGTCGAACCCTGCCCCGGAAGTACGAGCGTTCATCGAGCGTGCTGCTTCGGCGAATCGGGCGCGGCGTTCGATCAGCGGCGCCAGCCGGACCTATGAGATCGCGGTGGTCGTCCCGACGGTCGCGGCGGAGGCACCTGGCGCAGCGCTGCTGGAGCTGTTCAGGGCGAACGACCTGCTGGACGCGGTGGTTGTGATGGATGGAAGCGTCGTGGTCGGGATCGCAACCCGTGCGCGTGTGCTCTTGAAGTTCGCGGTGAACCTCGGGCACTCGGTGTACTCGGGGCGTCCAGCACGGATGCTGTCGACCCCGGCGACGACGGTGCAATCGAATGAGACTGCGCGGGCTGCGGCACGGATCGCTCTTGAGAGGCCTCCCGGGATGCAAAACGATCCCCTCGTGGTGCTAGACGGGACGACGTTCGCGGGGACGGTGAGTGTTGCCGATTTGATGCGACAGATCCTGGCGATCGACCTCGCAGAGGCACGGACCGCGAACCCACTCACGGGACTGCCCGGAAACACGCGCATCCGCGAGCGGGTAGAGACGCTAGACGGGAACAAGGTGCCGTGGGTGTTCCTCTATGCCGACATCGACAACTTCAAAGCGTTCAATGACCGGTACGGGTTTGCGGCGGGGGATATCGCGATCCTGCGGCTGGCATCGATCCTGGTGAGTGTGCGCGACTCGTGTCATCACGAGGCATTCGTGGGGCACATCGGCGGCGACGACTTCGCAATGATCGTCCACGAGGACGATCTCCAGCATGTGCGGTCGATCACTCGCGAGGCCCTGGCGGGCCGGTGGTTCGACCCCGAGAACAACGTCGCTGCAACAAGCCTGAGCGTGACCATCGGCGGTGCGCCGCTGGCCGTCACCGAGGGGCTTAAGTATGAAGAGCGCGCAGCGGTGGTGGCCCAGGTGAAGTCGGTACTGAAGGGTCGAGGCGGCGACTGCTTCGTCGTCTTCGACGAGCTTGCGCTGATCGGAGACCGGGCCGCCTGAGTTAGCGACGCTGGGTCCAGATCTTGCGACGATCCCAGCAGTGCGAACAGATGCTCACGGGCCGTTCAACGGTGGTCCAGCCTTCCGAGAATCGATAGCGACGATCTTTCAGGTGGGGATCGCAGAATGCGCCACGGCAGAGGGAGCACTGGAACATCGACCTGGCCTCACAACCTTCGAAGCCGCAGAGGCCCGCACCGTTTCGCTGGCTGACGCGGGCGCGGTATTCGACGTGGACGGCGAGATCGGCGTCCTTCTGGCGGCAGATCTCGCGGGAGCAGATCTCCTCGTGATCCTGGACACGGCCGGTGTGTGTCTCGCAGAAGCGGCGGCCGCAGAACTGGCACATCCAGGAGGAGGCGTTCTTGCACCGGGAGAAGAAGCCCCCGGCCTGACAGATCCGTTCCATGCTGCGGCGAACCCCCTCCAACGGAAGATGCGCCGATCTGGAGGGCTCGCGCAAGGGGCAGCGGAGGCGGGCTGGGCTTCGCGCGTTTGGGCGACTGGTTGTAGGATCTGGGGCGCCCTCCCGGGCCCATTCCGTCGCGTTGAGCGGCGAACACAGACAGAGGAGTCCGCCGGTGGCTTACATCATCTCATCGCCGTGCATCGACACGCAGGATCAGGCATGCGTCGAGGTTTGCCCGGTCGACTGCATCCACTTCGACGAGAACGATGACCGGATGCTGTACATCAACCCTGAAGAGTGCATCGACTGCGGCGCGTGCGAGCCGGCCTGCCCGGTGACAGCGATCTTCCAGGAAGACGACCTCCCGGACTCCGAGGCGGTCTTCAAGGAACTGAACGCGCAGTGGTTTGAAGACAAGGCCGCGGTCCGTGCCAAGGTCAGCGAGCTCAAGCCCGCTTAATCCGTCCACGCTAGTGAACTGAAGGAGGCCACCGATGGTGGCCTCCTTCGCGCGTGTGGTGCGCGGAGATTTGACGCTGGCGCGGGTGCGGCTAGCATGGAACGTTGCGCTACGTATCGAGCGTAGCTGTTAGAAGGATGGTCGGTTCAATGGCTGAACGAGCAGTAATCAGCGCCGCACCCCGGACGGTGCTTGGGAAGAAAGTGAAGACGTTGCGGAAGGCTGGGATCCTCCCCGGCAACGTCTACGGCAACGGTATCGCTTCGACGGCGCTGCAGATGGATTTGCGCGAGTTTGTTCGCCATGTGCGCGCGGCCGGCATCCGGAGCATGTTCGAGCTCAAGGTGGAGGGCGAGCCCGAACCGCGATACGTCATTCTGCGCGGGCTGACGCGCCAGGGCGGCATGGGCGAGCCGATGCACGTCGACTTCTACCAGGTCGACCTGCGAGTGCCCATCCAGACGACGGCAACGCTACGGCTTGTCGGCGAGGCGCCGGCGGTGCGTGACCTCGCGGGGACGCTCCTGCAGAACCTTGAGACGGTCGGAATCCGGTGCCTGCCGCTAAGCATCCCCGAAGCGCTCGAAGTCGACGTGAGCATTCTGAAGAGCTTCGACATGACGATCACGGTGGCGGACCTGGTCGTGCCGGAGGGCGTGGAGTTCCTGACGGACCCGTCGGTCGTGATTGCCACAGTCAACCCGCCACGAATCCGGCTCACCGACGCCGGCGTGGAAGAAGGCGACGAGCCTGCCGCAGGTGACGACGAGGGCGCTGGGGGCGGCGACGGCGAAGAGTAGGCGGTGACGAGCCGCACCTACCCGGCAGACACATCGGCTGCGGGTCTCCGGGTCTTCCTCGGATGGTTCGGGGGTTTCTACGCCCGTAGCCTCGCGAGTTCGATCGCCGCTGAGGGCGATGTACTCCGGGCCGACGTAAAGGTAGGGCGTCGCTGGACGATGTCCGTGACGCTGTTGAATACGGTGGCGGCCGAAGCGACCATCCCGTACGAGGCAGCGCGCGCAGGAGTGGAGTCGAAGCTCGACGCTGCGGGCCTCGAGCGCACGGTCCTGTGGGTGCCGCGTGGGGCCGAACTCCCGCTCGATGCCAGTGGGGCCGACGAGCTCGTCGAAGCGGTGAAGAACGCCAGGGCCGCCGAGGATGGGCGGCTCGAGGTACGGCGGCCAGTGGACTTGAAGCTGCGAAGGGCGAGCCGGGAGGGTTCCGTTGTCACTGTGCTGGGAGGGCTGAGTAGCCACTGGGCACAGTTCACAAGCCGGGTCCCGGGGAGCTTCCAGCTGAACAGCCAGGCGCTGAACCGGCTACCGCAGTCAGAGGCGGAGCGGACGGAGCTCACGGACCGGATCGTGATGGCGGCTGGCCAGCCGGATGTGGACGAAGGACTCACCGTGGCCGCCGAGGATTGCTGGACGGCGACTGCCGCCGAAGGCGATGGGGCGTGCGTGATTGGCTCGCCGCTTGCAGAGAGCGATGAAGCGAGCGCGTCACTACGGCGGAATACCCGTCGCCTGCTCAAAAGCAGTGCGGAGGTGGAGCGGACGACCTCCGACGGAAGCGCACTTGTGTTGCTCGGCGCTGCGACCTACGCGGACGACGAGAAGCTTTCGTGGGCCCTGAGGGGGATGGATCCGGCGTTGTATGCGGGATACGACATCGTCGCGGTGATAGCGGACGGCGTCGTGAAGCCGCTGCTAATCCCGAACCGCGGAGCGCTTCCGTGGGACGCGCCGCTCGGATAGGAGCGGCCCCGCATATCGGTGCCCGGTCAGGCGGGGGAAGGAACTTCTCCGTCGACGCGCTCCACGAGTTGGACGGTATGTGCGAGGGTTTCGATGCGTTCGGCGAGTGTCTTGCCTTCGGGCTGCACCCTGAGCGTGCTGATGCCTGCATCGCGGTAGGCGCGGATGCGTCCGAGGACCATCTCTCCGGTGCCGATCATGTTGGCCGCGAGCACCATCTCGTCCGGGATGCATGCGATGGCGGCATCGCGGTCGCCATCGATCCAGAGCGCCTGGACTTCGCGGCCGACATCGTCATAGCCGGAGCGGCGGTAGGCGGCGTTGGAGAAGTTGGTAGTGCGCGATCCCATGGCGCCGAGGGTGAAGGCCATGCCGGGATTGCGGGCGGCCACGAGCTTTTCGACATCGTCACCGAACTCGACGGAGCCGCCGGCACCGAGGTCGATGTCGTCCACGGTGCGCCCCGCCTTCGCGGCGCCTTCGGCGATATGGGAGAAGAAGGCGTCCGCATGTTCGGGGATGAACGATGTGCCGACCCAGCCATCGCCGATCTCGCCGGTAAGTCGGAGGCCCTTCGGGGTGAGCGTGGCGAGGTAGACCGGGATCGGGGCGACGAGGGGCGCCGAAGTGCGCAGAGCCTTGCCCTGGCCGCCCAGCAGCGGAAGCTCGTAGACCTCGGCCTTGTAGCTGAGGTGCTCACGCCGCTGGACAATGCGGAGGATGTCGGCGATCTCACGGATGCGCTCGAGGGTGTGGGTGAAGGGAACGCCGTGCCAGCCTTCGACGACCTGGGGGCCACTGGCACCGAGGCCGAGGATGAATCAGTCGCCGGACATGTGGGCGAGGGTCATCGCCGTCATGGCGAAGAGCGCAGGAGTACGGGTAACGGACTGCATGATGCCGCTGCCGAGGCGGATGCGGGACGTCTTCGCGGCGAGGTAGGCGAGTGGAGTGGCCGCATCGTGCGCCCAGTTTTCGGCGGACCAGACGGTGTCGACGCCGAGGCGTTCCGCTTCGAGGACGAGGGATGACATCTCGTCCCAATCCTTCGTCACGACGCCGATTGCGATGGACACTTTCACAGAACCCTTCGGTTACACGTGGGGTCGGAGCATACATGCGGCTACGGTGGTCGCATGCGGAGGTCAGGCGGGCTCGGCCGGATCGCTTTGCCAGCCGACGCGGAGGTGGGTGTTGTCGCAGAAGGGCTTGTTCCCGGACTGACCGCAGCGGCAGAGCGCGAGCCGGGTGGCGCTCCGGGTGACGCCTTCGCCATCGACGATGTTGAGACGCCCACGGAGGTAGAGCGGGCCATTGCGCTTCGGGCGGACGGTCACGTTCTCATCGGGTGATTCTCCGGGCGCGCCATCGAGCCGCTGATACTGCAGCGCACCGCTCGGGCAGGCTTCGACGACCTGCGCGATCTCGTCGGCCGTGGCGCCTTCTGGGCGAATCCAGCGGCGCTCGCGTGGGTTGAAGACGCTCGAAAGCCTACGGGAACAGGTGCCAACATGGATGCACAGCCCCGGGTCGTAGGTGACGAGAATGTCGTCGCTGCGGTACTCCTGGATTCGGGCCAACGTGTTCTCCCGGGGCGATGGGCAACCCCTCAATGCCCAGCCTAGCGGATTCGCCACCAGGCTGGCAGAGGGTCAACAAGCATCAGGGGAAGCGGCTGAACCAGGCGAGCGAGAGCCCGCCAGCCACGAGTACCAGTGCAGCGCCAGCACCGGTAAACCACGCGGTGATGTCGCGTGTCTCTTCGTCGTAGCCGATCTGGGAACCGAGGTCTTCGTAGATGCCCTTCAGGTCATCGGCGGTTGGCGCGGAGAAGAAGCTCGCGCCGGTCATCTCGGCGACTTCCTCGAGGGTCTCTTCGTCCGGCGGGACCGGCACGAGGCGGCGGAAGCCTTGCTGGTCGGTCACCTCGGCGACGCCATCTTCGGTGCCCAGAGCGATGGTGAAGACGGGGATTCCAAGTTCGGCGGCATTCGCGGCGGCCGTGATCGGGTCGAGGCTACCGACGGTGTTGTAGCCATCGGATAGAAGGATGATGACCGACGGGGAGTCCTCGGGTACCGGCTCGACTGTGCCGGCGGCCGGTGTTGGGGTCGCTGTGCTACCGCCATTGGCGCCGATCACCTCGACGGGTGCGACGGACTCGACCGCGTGCTGGAGAGCATCGCCCATTGCGGTGCCGCCGAGGCTCTGGAGCGAGTTGAGCGCATCGAGGATGGCCTGGCGATCCGTGGTTGCAGGGACGCGCGTCTGGACACCCGTCGAGAACGTAATCAGGGTCAGGCGGAAGCCTTCGGGAAGTTCGTCGACAAGGGTTTCGGCGGCCCAGCGAGCGGCGACGAGGCGGGTCGGTTCGATGTCGGTCGCATTCATGGAGCCGGATGTGTCCATGACGAGGACGACGGTGGCCTCCTCCTTCGGGACCTTCACGGTCATTTCTGGGCGGGCGAGCGCGAGCAGTAGTGCGCCCACGGCGAGAGCGTAGACGGCAGGGGGGACATGGCGGCGCCAGCCGGGCGATCGCTGGACGACGTTCGCGAGCAGATCAAGGTTGGTGAAGCGGACGGCGTACTTTCCGCGGCGGCGCTGGGCGATGAGATAGACGGCGATCGCCAGCGGGATGACGAGAAGCCCGAGGAGGGCGAGCGGCGCAGCGAAAGACATCAGCGGTCACCTTTGCGGTTGAGGAAGCCGGCGAAGTCGTGGAGCCAGTCGCTGCCGGTGGAAAGGACCACGTGGCGGGCGCCGGTGCTCGTGATCTCGGCGCCTACCTCTTCGCGTTCGGCTGCGGCGGCGGCGGCGAAGCGCTCCCGGATGGCCCTGCGGGCGGTATCGACGCGAAGCTGGCGGCCGGTTTCGGGGTCGACGAGGAAGAGTTCGCCGACGTTGGGGAGCTCCTGCTCGCGGGGGTCGCGGACTTCGACGGCTATGACGGTGTGGCGGGCCGCCAGTTCGACAAGCCCGGAACGCCAATCGCGGGGGCCGCGGAAGTCGGAAATCGCAACGACCACCTTCGAGTGGCGGGCGATGGCGGCGAGGTTCTTGAAGGCGGCGCCGAGAGAAGTAGCGCCGCCACCCTCGAGCTCGGGCTCGTGGCGTAGCGCCTGGAAGAGGCCGAGCATCCCGATGCGTCCGCCGCCGGGAGAAAGGACGTGGGGCTTCGAATCGCCGAAGGTCATGATTCCGAGGCGATTGCCGCGGCGTGTGGCGATGTGGGCGGTCGCGAGGGCCACGCCTTCGGCTACATCGGCCTTGCGGCGGTCAGCCGTGCCGAATGCCATTGAGGGGGATGTGTCCACCAGCAGCCAGGTCGTGAGGACGCGCTCCGCCACGTGGACGCGAATGTGCGGCTCGAGGGTGCGGGCGGTCACGTTCCAGTCGATGAGGCGAACATCGTCGCCGGGGACGTACGGGCGTACCTGGGCGAGTTCGGCTCCGCGGCCGATGCCCGGCGCTCGATAGTCGCCGGAGAGGAGGCCATCGATGCGGCGGGTGATGGTGAAGTCGAGGGCCCGGAGGACGGCATCGGGCATTGGGCCCGGGCCCGGACGGTCGGGAGTCCGCACGATGCGGAGGGGCGCAGCAGTGGGGGCGCTCACGCGCTCAGCTCCTGGTCGGCGAGGTCGATCCGGGGGAGCGGGACGGCGCGGAGGATCGAGTCGAGGATCTGGTCGGGGCCGACGCCCTCCGCGAGGGCCTGGTAGGTGAGGACCATGCGGTGGCGAAGGACATCCTTCGAAAGCTCGAAGACATCCTGCGGGAGGGCGTACTTTCGGCCGCGGAGCAGCGCGAGGGCGCGGGCGCCGTGGACGAGATTGATGGAACCGCGTGGGCTGGAGCCGAAGGCGATATGGGAGGCGTGATGTCCGAGTCCGAAGCGGTCGGGGTGGCGGGTGGCGTCCGCGAGGGCAATGGCGTATTCGGCGACGACGCGGTCGACGTAGACCTCGGTGGTGAGTTGCTGATAGCGCCTGAGGTCCTCGACGGGGAGGACGCGCTCGACCTGCGCGGCAGCAGCGAGTGAGCGCTGGACGACCACGAGTTCCTCACCGCGCTCCGGGTAGTCGACGAGGACTTTCATCATGAAGCGGTCGACCTGGGCCTCGGGGAGGGGGTAGGTGCCTTCGGATTCGATCGGGTTCTGCGTGGCCATGACGAGAAACGGGTCGGGCACGGGGAAGGTGTTCTTGCCGATGGTGACCTGGTGCTCCTGCATGACCTCGAGGAGCGCGGACTGAACCTTCGCGGGGGCACG
Organism: Tepidiformaceae bacterium; assembly: GCA_051306275.1. Classification (GTDB taxonomy): domain Bacteria; phylum Chloroflexota; class Dehalococcoidia; order Tepidiformales; family Tepidiformaceae; genus JBPPMX01. Next base: position 312 of record JBPPMX010000065.1, on the reverse strand, counting down.
GTTGATCTCGTCGGCGAGGAGGATGTTGCAAAAGACGGGGCCGAGTTCGATATCGAAGGCGGCGGTGTCGGGGCGGTAGATGCGCGTGCCGACGAGGTCCGCCGGGACGAGGTCGGGGGTGAACTGGATGCGGTGGAAGGTGCCACCGAGGACATCGGCGACAGTCTTCACGGTGAGGGTCTTGGCGAGGCCGGGGACGCCTTCGATGAGGAGGTGGCCGCCGGAGAGGAGAGCGATGAGGACCCGCTCAAGCATGTGGTCCTGTCCGACGATGACGCGCTTGATTTCGAACATGGCGGACTCGAAGGTGGC
>JBPPMX010000064.1:0-26454 GCA_051306275.1 Tepidiformaceae bacterium | reverse complement strand
CGCAGCGCCATCGGCCCGAGGTGGTACTTGTAGTCCTCCACCGTGTAGCCGAACGCCATCTGCTTCTGCAGCAGTTCACCGGCTGAAGGCTGCGGGGCGGGCCTCCCTTCCGGGAGTTCTTTCAGGGGCACCAGCGCCTGCTTCAGCCACTCGGCGTATGGCTGCGCGGCCGCAATCGTCCGCTTCAGTTCCTCGTCGCCAATGATCCGGCCCTCTTCGAGGCTTACGAGGAACATCCGGCCGGGTTGCAGGCGCCCCTTCTCGAGGATCATCTCTGGCTCGATGTCGAGGACCCCGACCTCGGACGCCATGATTACGCGGTCGTCTTTTGTCACGTAGTAGCGGCTGGGGCGCAGACCGTTCCGGTCGAGCACCGCGCCGATCGTCTTCCCATCCGTGAACGCGATCGAGGCTGGGCCGTCCCACGGCTCCATCAGGCAGCTATGGAACTGGTAGAACGCCTTCTTATCGGCGCTCATCGACTCGTGCGCCTCCCAAGCTTCTGGGATTAGCATCATCATCGCGTGGGCGATCGGCCGGCCTGACTGCACGAGCAGCTCAAGGGCCTGGTCAAACGTGGCCGTATCGCTATCTCCCTCTCGGAGAATGGGGATGATTTTCTTGATGTCGTCGCCAAACAGCGGAGACTCGAACAGCCCCTCGCGGGCGGTCATCCAGTTGATGTTGCCCCGAAGCGTGTTGATCTCGCCATTATGTGAAACAAGCCGGTACGGGTGAGCACGGTCCCAGGTCGGAAACGTGTTCGTGCTAAACCGTGAATGGAACATCGCCAGCGCGGAGATCACCCGCGGATCGGCCAGGTCCGGGTAGTACTCACGAAGCTGCGTCGCGGTGAGCATCCCCTTGTAGACGATCGTCTTCGCCGAAAGGCTGGGGAAGTAGAAGTACCCTTCGTCCTTGATCCCGGCGCGCGAGATCGCCTTCTCGAAACGCTTGCGGATCACGTACAGCTTCCGCTCGAAGGCCTCGTCGTCCGCAATCTGCGACCCGCGCCGGATGAACACCTGGTGCATCGCAGGCTCGACTTCGAGCGCGGAGATGCCGATCGTCGAGTTCTTCCGCGGGATTTCGCGCCAACCAAGAAGGTGTTGTCCCTCCTCTTCCACGATCGAAGCGAACAGGGCCATGCCCTGCTGCCGGGCTATCGGGTCCGGAGACGAGAACAGGGAGCCCGCGCCGTATTGCCCCGGTTCCGGGAGGCGGATGCCGAGCGCTGCGCATTCGCGCAGGAAGAACTCGTGCGGGAGCTGGATCAGAATACCCGCGCCGTCGCCCGTGTTGACCTCAGAACCCGACGCCCCGCGGTGGTTCAGGTTCTCCAGCGCGGTCAGGCCATCGTCGACGATCTTGTGGGACTTGATGCCCTTAAGCTGCACGATGAACCCGACGCCGCAGCTGTCGTGCTCGTGCTGGGGGCTATAGAGCCCCTGGGCCTCTGGCATCCCTGGATGTCCCATGCGTTGTTCCCCGGCGCGTCAGTTTCCCGCTCGATCAGGAATGCAAGGGCCACGCGGATGGAGCCAATTCCGCCCGCCCGCCCATTTGTGAAAACATTCCCGAACGGCTGAGATCTAACTTGGTGAACGGCCAGTATAGCAGGAAGGTCAAGGCACTCGTGAAGAGGCCCAGTGGCGATTCTAGGCATCGCCCGCGGCTATCGACCCTGATTCGAACATCGTCCCCGAACACCCTAGACTCAGCACACTGACCGCACCGGGAGAAACCTCATGTCCTTCGACCCTCGCCATCGTAGCCACACCCTCGTCGACGGCCCCGGCCGCGCGCCCGCGCGCTCCTACCTCAAGTCCGTTGGCTTCTCGAGCGAGGACTTGCGCAAGCCCCTCGTCATGGTCGCCCACAGCTGGATCGGCACCATGCCGTGCAACTTCAGCCATCGAGTCCTCGCTCAGCACGTCATGGCTGGCATCCGCGCCGCCGGTGGCACCCCGATGGAAGTGAACACGGTCTCGATCAGCGACGGGATCTCCATGGGCACCGAAGGCATGAAGGCCTCTCTCATCAGCCGCGAGCTCATCGCCGATAGCATCGAACTCTGTGGCGTTGGCTACTCGTTCGATGCGGCGGTCGTCATCGTCGGGTGTGACAAGACGATCCCGGGAGGCGCGATGGCGCTCGCGCGGCTCAACATCCCCGGCGTCCTCCTCTACAGCGGCTCCATCGATCCCGGGACCTACAAGGGCCGCGACGTCACCATCCAGGATGTCTTCGAAGGCGTCGGCGCCCAGGCCGCAGGCACGATCACCGAAGAAGAACTGACCGCTATCGAAGACGCGGCCTGCCCCGGCGCGGGCGCGTGCGGAGCGCAGTACACCGCTAACACCATGGCCACCGTCTTCGAGTTCATGGGCATCTCCCCCATGGCCAGCGCTACCGTCGGCGCCACCGACCCGCGCAAGGACAGCGTCGGCTTCCGCTCTGGCGAACTCGTGATGGACGTCCTCAACCGCGGCGTCCGCCCGAGGGACATCCTGACCCGCGAAGCCTTCGAGAACGGCATCATCTGTGCCGCTTCGACCGGTGGCTCGACGAACGTCGTCCTTCACCTCCTCGCGCTCGCCCGGGAGGCCGGCGTCGAACTCAACATCGACGACTTCGACACGATCAGCGAGCGAACTCCCCTGATCGGTGACCTCCGCCCCGGTGGCCGTTATGTCGCGCTCGACATGGACCGCGCCGGTGGCACGCCTCTCCTGGCGAAGCGCCTCATCGACGCTGGAAAGCTCAACGGCGATGTCATGACCGTCACCGGGAAGACGATCGCCCAGGAAGCCGAAAACGCACCGGAAACGCCTGGTCAAGACGTCATCGTCCCGGTTGAAAGCGCCCTCAAGGCCACCGGCGGCCTCGTCATCCTCAAGGGCAACCTCGCGCCCGAAGGCTGCGTCATCAAGGTCGCCGGGCACGAGCGAATGACACACCGCGGTCCCGCCCGTGTCTTCGAACGCGAGGAAGACGCGTTTGCCGCCGTCTCCGCGCGACAGGTCCACGCGGGAGATGTTGTCGTCATCCGCAACGAAGGCCCGAAGGGCGGCCCGGGCATGCGCGAAATGCTCGGCGTCACGGCCGCGCTTGTTGGCGAAGGGCTTGGTGACTCGGTCGCGCTCCTCACCGATGGCCGCTTTAGCGGAGCCACCCGCGGGCTCATGGCGGGCCATGTCGCACCCGAGGCCGCCGTCGGTGGCCCGATCGCCGCGGTCCGTGAAGGCGACATCATCAGCATCGACATCCCGAACCGGCGCCTGGATGTCGAAATCGACGAAGTCGAGATGCAAAGCCGCCTGGCTTCGTGGTCGCCGCCGGCCGCTCGCTACACCCAGGGCGTCTTCGCGAAGTACGCGAAGCTCGTCTCAAGCGCCGCCGAGGGCGCCATCACCCGTTAGGCGAGGATCCGCATGCCCGACCGATCACCCGTCGAACTGCAGGCAGGCGAGGAGATTCTCCTTACCTGCCGACGCCACTGGGTCTACCTCGCATGGCACCTCGGCAGGACGATCGCTGCAGGCCTCCTCCCGGTCGTCGCGGTGCTGATCCTCACGGGGATCACTGCGGGACTCGGAAGCACTGCCGGACGGATCGTGATCGTGATCGCAGTCATCTGGGCGCTCTACTGGGCGGTGCGCGCCTACTTCACCTGGTACCGCTACCAGAACGACCGCTGGCTCATCACGAACCAGCGCATCATCGACTCCATCCGTCGCCACTGGTTCCACCACCAGATCGCCTCCACCGACCTCATCCACGTCGAGGACATGACTATCCGCAAGGAGGGCGTCCTCCCGACGCTCGTGAACTTCGGTGACGTCCGCTGCCAGACCGCAGGGCAGGTGGAGAACTTCGTCCTCTCCGGCATCCCGGATCCAGGCAAGGTGCTCGCGCTCATCGATGCCGCCCGTGATGCCTCGCGCCGCGAACTCGCAAGTGGCGCACCCGGAGTCGCCCTCGGCTAACCCGCGAGAAAGCGCTGCTGCGTTTCTTCCGAAAGCGGCTCGCTCTTCCCGGTCCTCGTGTTCAGCCACGCATATCGATGGACGAATACCGCCACCCGCTCGGTCGTCGCGGCATCGCGCACCGTGCATCGCTGTTCGAACCCACGCGCGCTCGCATCGAGCGTCTCCACGAGGATCTCGACGCCGTTCTGCCACGGGAGCGGGCGAATGTAGGTCGCATGCGTCTCGCGCTGTACCGCCACCACGTACTCGGGCTTCGATACCCCCGCATGCTGCTCGAAGGCGCCGTAGGCGAGTTCAGTAAGCCCGAGGAGTACACCGGCGTGGACGAATCCTGTCGACGCGAACGCGTCGGTATGGCGTGTCGGGAAAGCGACGCGGAATGGCACGCCGCTAGACTACCGGGGCCGCTGAGGGGCGCTTTCGCTCGATCAGCGCGTCCAGTTCGACCTTCAGGCGGTCGAGGACCGTGTCATACGGGAACGCCCCGAGTTCTTCCTCGCCCCGCTTCAGGTTCACGAAGTTTGGCGCGCACCAGAGCCCGAGGTCCGCATCGTCCGTCTCACCGGGACCGTTCACCCGGCAGCCCATGATCGCGATCGTGACGTCATACTCCTTCGCGTACTGCGCCATCTCGCGGACGCTGAACGCGAGGTCGACGAACGCCTCGTTCTCCACGCGGCTGCAGCTCGGGCAGCTGATGATGTTGAGCCCGTGGTCGCGAAACTCCGGTACCGACCGGAAGCGGCCCTCTTCGATGTCCTTGATGATCTGCTCGCCTGCCTCGACCTCTCGCCACTTCTCGGCAAACGGCAGCGTGAGCGACACCCGGATCGTGTCGCCGATGCCCTGTGAGAGGAGTTGTTCGAACGCGATTCGCGTCTTGATCACACCGTCGGGCATGAGGCCAGCCTCCGTCACGCCAAGGTGGAGCGGCACATCCGGCCGTGCCGCCGCGAATCGCCGGTTGCCCTCGATCACCTTCCGCGGGTCGCTGTCCTTGAGTGACACGACGTAGCGCGAAAACCCAAGGTCATCGAGGAACTGGCAGTGCTGCAGAGCGCTCTCGACCATCGCGGTCACGCCACGCAACTCCTGCGGGTCCGCCCCATCGAACTTTTCCTGCATCTCCGGGTCGACAGATCCGCAGTTCACGCCGATACGCAGCGCCACGTCGTGTTTCACGGCTTCGCCGACGATGAATGCAACCTTCTCGCGCACCGGCCTGTTCTTCTCGTGGTGGTAGAGGTGCCCGGGGTTGTAGCGGACCTTGTTCACGTGCGGCGCAACCGTCGCGATCAGCCTGTAGTTCTCCTGGAGGTCGACCACCAGGTTCGCCTCCGGCACTCGCGCCCGCACCTCCGCGAGGGACTCCACGTCCTTCGCGCTGTCGACCGCGATGCGGACCAGGCCTGCGCCCGCGTTGTGGAGCATCTGCGCCTGCGCGGTGGTCGCGTCGATGTCCTGTGTCTTCGTCGCGCACATGGACTGGATGACGATCGGGTTGCCCCCGCCGATGGTGACTGACCCGGCCCGGACCGCGCGTGTGGCTGCTCGTTTCATGGTTCGAAGTTTACCAGTGCCCTTCGTTCAGGGTGTTAAGCAGGCAGACGTGGCATGAGGTGGATATCGCCCGGGAGCAGCTCGAGCGTGCAAACAGTCCGTTCGGCCAGCCCCATCACTTCGTACGGTCGCGCGGCGACCTCGACCTCGATCTCTGGCCCGCCGCGCAGCGGCTCGAACCGCAGCGTGTGATTGCTCCCGAACGCCAGGTCCTCCACGATTCGCGCTTCGATCAGGTTGTCGGCAGATTCAGGTTCGCGCCTGTGGACGATTACGCGCTCCGCTCGGATAGCGACGTCAACCGATTCGCCGGCGGCTGCGCTCACGCCCTGGACTACGGGAGCCAGCAGGCAAAGCCCGCCGATATCGACCGCGACGCGGCCACTCGACCGCCCGGCGACTGTCCCCGCGAACACGTTCGATGTGCCGGTGAGTTCCGCCACCCGCCGGGACGAAGGCCGCCGGAACACATCGTCCTTTGGCGCGAACTGGAGGATGCGCCCGTTGTCGAAGACGGCGATCCGGTCCGCAAGGAGGTGCGCTTCGCGGAGGTCGTGCGTCACGAAGAGGATCGTTAGTCCGAGGTCCCGGCGGAGGCGGATGAGCTCCCGCCGTAATCCTGCCCGCAGGGAGTCGTCCAGCGCCGAGAACGGCTCGTCGAGGAGGAGCAGGCGCGCGTCGCGTGCGAGTGCTCGCGCCAGCGCCACCCGCTGTTGCTGGCCGCCGCTCAGCGTCCGTGGCATCCGGTCCTCGAGACCATCGAGCCCGAGCATCGCCACCAGCTCCGCTACCCGCTGGGCACGCGCCCGTGCCGCACCGCGAGCCCCGAAGGCGATGTTCTCCCGGACGTGCATGTGCGGAAACAGCGCCAGGTCCTGCACGACGTAGCCAACCCCGCGCTCCTGCGGGGACAGGCTTACCCCGGCCGCGCGGTCGAACACCACCCGCCCATCGATCACGATGGTCCCGCTCTCCGGGCGCACCAGTCCGGCCGCCATCTGGAGCGTCAGGCTCTTTCCGGCGCCGCTGTGCCCGAACAGCACCACGATCTCGTTCTGTGCGCTCAGCTCCGCATCGAATGAGAACGGGCCGAGCCGCTTTGTCGCCTTGAACTCGATCGTCACGATGCGGACGGAATCCGCGAGGTAGCGAGCCGGAACACGGTCAGCACCACCAGTGCAACCGCCAGGAGGATCAACGAGAGTGCGATCGCGCCGGGCAGGCCCAGGCTCGAGCCTTCGAACGCGCTGATCACGGCCAGCGGCATCGTCTGTGTCTCACCCTGCAGGTTCCCCGCGAAGATCAGCGTGGCCCCGAGTTCACCCATCGATCGGGACCAGCAAAGGACGACGCCCGCCAGCAGCGCCGGCCACGCCTGCGGCGCCGTGATCCGGAAGAACGTCCGAATCCGCGATGCGCCAAGTGTGTAGGCAACCGCCTCAAGCCGGGGATTCGTCGCCTCGAAGCCGCCCTTCGCGGCGCGTACATAGAACGGCGCGCTCACCAGCATCTGGGCCATGATCACCGCAGTCGTCGTAAACCCGACCCGAATTCCGAGCCACTCGTCCAGCGGTTCGCCGATGAGACCTCGCCGCCCGAATGCCGTCAGCAGCGCGACGCCTGCCACGGTCGGCGGCAGGACAATCGGCAGGTCGATCAGCGCATCGACAATGGGCTTCCCCCGGAACTGCTTCCGCGCGAGGAGGTAGGCGATAGGGGTACCGAAGACCACCGCCAGCGTAACTGTGATGGTCGACGTCCAGAGCGAGAGGAAGAGTGCGCTGCGGGCCGTGTCGCTCGTCATCAGGTCCCATGTACGGCCGTCCTCTATAGCTCGCGTGATCAGCCCCGCGAACGGCAGGACAAAGAACACCGCGAACGCCAGCACGAGAAAGACCACCACGGCGCCAGCGCCGCGATCAACGGCTCGGCTCATCTGCTGGTCGCTCCGGATCGAGCGCGAGTCGCCCGGCGGACACTCCGGGCGACTCGCGTCTTCGACGACTTAATTCTGACCGTTGCTGCCCTGGATGGCTTCAAGCACACGCGACGGCTTCATTGGGAGGGTGTTGAACCGGTGGCCGGTCGCGTGCGCGACAGCGTTCGCAAGCGCCGCAAGCGGCGGCACAATGACCACCTCTCCAACGCCACGAAGGCCGTACGGGTGCGACGGCATCGGCTTCTCAACGATGACGGTGTCGATCATCGGGAGGTCCAGCGCAGTTGGCATGCGGTAGTCGAGGAAGCTCGAGTTCTGCATGCGGCCGTCTTCGCCGTAGACGAACTCTTCGTTGATCGCCCAGCCGATCCCCTGGACTGCGCCTCCCTGCATCTGCCCTTCGACGTAGCTCGGGTGGATCGCCTTACCCGCGTCGACGATGGCCGTGAAGCGCAGGATCGTGATCTTCCCGGTCTCCGGGTCCACCTCGACGTCTGCGATGTGGACTCCCGTGGATGGCCCGGGGTTCCCGATCGCTACAGTCGCCGAGCCGGTTACGGGGCCGCCGGCCTGGTTCGCGGCCGCAGCCACTTCCTTGAACGTCCGCTGCTTCGATGGGTCGTTCACGGAGCTGACTACTCCGTCGGCGTATGCGACCTCGTCTTCTGGCAGGCCCATGATCTTCGCAGCCCGCGACCGCATCTGAGCCTTGATGTCGTTCGCCACCTCGATAGCGACCGCAGTCTGCTTGAAGGCCGTGCTGCTCCCGCCCGTCATCGACGTGAAGCCGACCGCGTCGGTGTCGCCCACCGCAGGGTGGACGCTCTCCACCGGGATCCCGAGCTCCTCGGCCAGCGCCATCGCTGCGACCACACGCGTCCCACCAATATCGGGCGACCCCTCGAGCAGGGACACGGTACCGTCCGGAAGGACAGTAGCGGTCATCGAGGCCTGGCCCGGTGCGTTCCCCCAGAAGCCAGCGGCGATGCCACGTCCGCGGTTCGGACCTTCGAGCGGCGAGTCCCAGTGCGAACTGGCGCGCGCGGCTTCCAGCACTTCAACGAAGCCGAGGCTCGGCATCAGCTGTCCGCTGACGCGGCGGGTACCCTCCACGGCTGCGTTCTTGAGGCGGACCTCGAGCGGGTCGAGCCCCAGGTTGTCGCAGAGTTCATCGAGCATCGACTCAACTGCCAGCGATCCAATGGGCGCGCCTGGGCCCCGATACGCGGTAACTTTCGGCTTGTTTACGACGACGTCGAAGCCCTCAACTCGGGCGTTGGCGATGTCGTACATCGCGAGCATGGAGTTCGTGGCCCCACCGACGGGCGAACCCGGGAAGGCGCCCGCCTCGAGCACCACGCGGGTATCGGCTGCGACGATTGTGCCGTCGCGCTTCATCCCCATCCGGAGATGAATGAAGCCAGCCGAGGTTCCGCCAACCGCATCGAAAACCGCGGTCCGGTCCATCGAAAGCCGTACCGGCCGCCCGCTCTTTTTCGAGAGGAGACCCGCAACCGGTTCGATGATTGGGAAGAGCTTGGCGCCGAAGCCGCCGCCGATCTCCATCGGGACGACCGTGACATCGCCCGGCGACATGGCGAGGACCTGCGCCGTGAGATCGCGGTAGCTGAAGTGCCCCTGCGAACTCGACCAGAGGGTCAGGTGACCACCGGGCGACCACGAGGCGGTCGTCGCGAACGGCTCGATGTACCCCTGGTGGGCCCCACCGATCTCGTAGTCTCTCTCAAGCACGAGGTCCGCCTCGGCGAAGCCCTTCTCGGTGTCCCCGAGTTCCATCAGGAAGTTCAGCGACACGTTTGACGGTGCCCCTGCACCCGTGCCGACGGGCTTTCCGAGCGCGGTCGTTGTCGTCAGGCCCTCCAGCAGGATCGGCGCGTCCGGCTCCATCGCTTCGAGGCCGTTGAGCACTGGCTTCAGCACTTCGTACTCGACTTCGATCAGCCCGATCGCCTCCTGGGCGATAAACGTTGTGTCGGCGGCAACGGCAGCTACCGCATGACCGCGAAACAGCGCCTTCTCGATCGCGAGGACACTTCGGGTCAGGAAGCCGCCATTCAGGTACGACCCCTCCGTCTGGTCCTGGGTCGCGGCCGATGCCGGCGGGAGGTCGCGTCCCGTCACGACGGCTCGGACGCCTGGGAGGGCCTCGGCCTTGCTGGTGTCGATGCTCAGGATCCGGGCGTGGGCGTGCGGCGAACGCAGGAGGGCCCCCCAGAGCATTCCCGGCAGGTGCAGGTCAGCGCTGTAGCGCGCCCGGCCAGTCACCTTATCCACGCCGTCATGGCGAATCGGGCGCGTCCCGATGACTTTGTACGCGGTCTCCGTGGCGTCAGTTCGCGGTCGTTCAACGGTGGTCACAGGCAGCCTCTTCAGGGTTCTGGCGGTCTTACGGCGAATCGTGACGACAGTATCGCACAACGCTCATGCCCCTTGCGCCAGATCCGAACATCGTAAGAATACCCGGATCGTGTTGCCGAGGGATGAACTCCCGTGCCTCTACTAGCTTCCCGAAGGCTCGGCATCATCACCTGTTCGTGGCCGTGGTGAGCCCGCCGAACCCGAAGCTCCTCAGGATGTCCTGGCCCGGTTCCGAAAGCACGAATGCGACGAACGCCTCCGCAGCATCCGGGTTCTCCGAATCGCTGACGGTCGCAATCGGGTACTCGGCGATGATGTTGTACTCCGCCGGGATCTCGATCGACTTCACATCCTCGCCACCGACCGCCGCGTCGGTGCTGTAGACGAACCCGGCATCCGCCTCTCCGAGCTGGACCTTGGTCAGGACCGCTCGCACATTCGCTTCGTTGCTCTTGAGGTTCGCGAGCACCCTGTCTGCGAAGTCCGCCGAGATCCCGCCGCTCGCTGCCGATGCCGCCGTGAGGATGTCGCGCGTATACCGCCCGATCGGGACATCCGGCCCAGCGAGCACAAGGTTGTACCCGCTTGCCGCGAGGTCTTCGAACGACGCAATGGGAGAACCGTCGGCGGGAACAATCACCACCGGCAGATTCGTCGCGAAGATCGTCTGCGTCCCGGCAGTCCCAGCGTCCGCCACAACCCGCATCTGCGCCCCGTCCGCCGATGCGAAGACATCCGCCGGCGCGCCTTCGTTGATCTGGGTGGCCAGCGCCGAGGACGAGCCAAAGTTGAACGCGACATCCACGTCGTGCTCTGCTTCGAACGCCTCCCCCACCTTCGTGAACGCATCGGTGAGTGACGCCGCCGCAAACACCGTAATCTCGCCCTCGATCGCAGCAGTCGAGCCTGGCGCCGTGGATGCCGGCTCGTTCGCATTCCCTCCGCAGGCCGCAATGAAGACCAAAGCGAACGCAAGGACAGCGAGGAACGCGAGCGTGAGCACACCCATCTCGGGATTGCGAGATGGTGGCATGGCCCTGCGCCGCATATCGGGGAACTCCAATGTCGCCCAACTGGTTCTTTGCAAGCCCCTATTGTGTTCGACCTCGGCGCCCGAAACCAACCAGGGCCCGGGGCCCGACCGAAGTCACGCTCGGGCAGATCAGGGCCCGAGAGACTACTTCCCGTTAGCGACCCCAGCCCTACAGTCGTCCCAGTGAGTATCGCCCAGCAAACCCGGAGCCGTCCCAACCTGCCGTACGCCCTCGCCAGCGGCGTGTTCTTCTCCCAGATCGGCATCGGCATCATTCTTTTCGCGACCTTCCAGGAGTTCGTCCCGTCGCAGCTGAATGCAGGTGACGCGTGGCCGGGCTATCTTCTCGGCGCTTACGGCGGTGCCCGTTTCCTCGCCGAAACCCCCGCCGGGGCGCTCTCCGACCGCATGGAACGCCGCCGCGGGCTTCTCGCCGGGTATGTCCTCATGGTCCCGGCCATCGTCCTCATGGCCGTCGTCCGCGATCAGCACGCGTACCTGCTCTTCGCCGCGCAGCTCGGGCTCGCTACCGCCTTCCTCTGGCCCGCCACCTACGCCATCAGCGCCGACCTCTACCCGCCTGAACGCCGGGGGACCGTCATCGGCGTCCTCAACCTCGCCCAGCTCCTCGGATTCGGCCTGGGCGCGATCACGGGTGCGCTCCTCGTTGAGAGGAGCCCGGGCCTGATGTTCGCCTGCGCCATCGCAGCCGTTGTTGTCGCCTTCGGGGTCACCATTGCGAGGATCCCCGGCTACCGGGAGGCGACCGCCCGGGCTGACGGCGTCCCGCGACCTCGCCTGATCGACATCCTCTCCCCCCAGCTCATCGCCCTCAGCGCAATCATCGTGACCGTCAGCACCGCGCTGAGCATGCTCGTTCCGGCGATCCGCCCATTCGGCGAGGACCAGGTCGGCGTGTCCTTCGCGACCCTCACGATTGCACTCCTCCCGGCAGTCCTCGTCGGTGCCGCGCTATTCGTCCCGGCAGGTCAGATCGCTGACCGGTTCGGAAGGAGTGTCCCACTCTTCGCCGGTCAGGCGCTCCTCGTCGCAGGCCTCTTTGCCGTAGCCGAAACAGAGACCCTGTGGGTCGCTGCAGTCCTCGCCGCGGTCGTGTTCGCAGGGAACGTAATGGCCGTGCCGGCCTGGAACGCCGCGATCATGGACCTTGCGCCCGCGAGCCACCGCGGGACGATTATCGGACTCTCAGTTGCGCTCAGCGGGTTCGGACTCGCGGTTGGTCCTGCCCTCGGCGGGGTCATCGTCAGTCAGTCCGGTGCCCCCGCCGTCTTCCGCACTGCGGCAGGCCTGTGTGCGCTCGCAGGTGTGGCTATCGCGCTCTACGGCTACCGCTACCGCACGCACCCGGTGAGGTCGCCGAGCGAACCCTAGTCGGCGACCATCGGCACCGCGAGTTCGATGTCGTCCGGCGAATCCCCGCCGCCGCCCCGGAAGACATGCTCACGGAGCTCGGCGGTCGTCCTCGCCCTATGCCCGATCGGGAGCGTCAATACGAGCGGGCCCTCGCGCAGCAGGATCCCACCGCTCACCAGTTCGTCGACGACAGCTTCGACGGCCCCCGTTTCAACCTCCGCTGGGTACTTCGCCGCGAGCGCCGACTTCAAGCGGGCCGGGTTCTGTGCTTCGTCGCAGAGCAGCACGATGTCCTGCGGCAAACCGTCGAGATCGACGAACCGTGCCGTCCCCGCTCGCGTGTCCGTCACCCGTGTGAACCCGGCCCCGATCCGGTACTCGAATGTCGGCGGAGCGTCGCTCTCGTGCATTGAAATCCAAGCGGCCAGCGCCTTTCGAACCCGTTCGTCGTAGAGTCGCGGGTGGGCCAGTGTGGAGGACCGGTAGTTGAAGAAGTATCCCACCTTCTTCAGGTCCACCGACCCCTCGGGAAAGTTGAATAGGTAGTCGGGCCGGATCTCGAAGTCGGTGACTCCGAACGCCTCGCGCCGCTCGAACAGCGGGCTGAAGCGGTGCATCTCAACGTAGTTCAGATTGTAGACCGGTGGCTGCAGGTGGATGACCGTCGGGATGAAGTCCGCCATCTCCAGGTACCACTCTGCCTGCTCCCCCGGGAATCCCCCCAGGATGTTGTAGGAAAGGTGGATCCCGTACTCCTTCGCCCAGCGCAGGAACTGCACTACACGGATCCGGCTCGTCCCCTTGCCCATGTGGTGCAGCAGTTCCGTCGAAAGCGACTCGATCCCCGGCTGGATACTCGTCACGCCTGCTGCCTTCATCAGAGCGACTTCGTCCTTCGGGAGGTCAACGCGCGTCTCGTAGAAACAGTCGATGTCGTAGTTCAAGTCCGCCAGCCTCTGGAATATTTCCTTCCGCTGCCGCTTCGAGATGATCCAGTCCGCCGCCGTGAGCTTCGTCACCCGGTACCGTGAAGCCAGCCCTACCATCTCTTCGATCACCCGGTCTACCGTCTTTTCGCGGAACGGCATGACGTCGTCGTTGATCCCGCAGAACACACAGTGGCTGTTCTGCCCCCACCAGCACCCGCGCGAGCTTTCAAACGGCAGCGACTCCACCTGGAAGGCCAGGCCTCGCGTCTGCTGCAACTCGCGTCGCTGCCGGAAGTAATCGTCGTAGGTCGGGGCCGGGCTCGCGCTCATGTCAGCGAGCGGGCTCCCCGGCTCCAGCCGAATCTCGCTGCCCTCACGCCACGTCACGCCCGGAATGGCATCCGTTGAGTCGCCCGATTGGAGTCGCCGCAGGAACTCGCGAAACGACTCCTCCGCCTCGCCCATGAAGACATGGTCGAGCGCATCCGGCAGTGCCCGGTGGTACTCCTGGCCCATTTCGCCGTCGAAGCACGCCCCACCCGCAATGACTATCACCTCGGGCCGGGCCTTCTTGATCCGGGCAGCGAGCGCAAGGCTCCCCATCACCTGGTTGAACGTCGCCGAGAACCCGACAAAGTTCGGGTTGTGGGCCAGCACCCGCTCCGTCATCTCATCGAGGTACGCCGGCACAATCTGGTCTCGAAGCTGCCGGACGTACTCCTTCCGCCGGAAGATCCCGGGCGGGTTTAGGCTCCCGAGCACCTTGACGAACTGATTGCTGTCCAGCGTGTCCGTGCCGTAGAGGTCGCAGGCGAAGAAATGATCCGCCAGCCCGTAGAGCATCCGCTCGTCCGAAAGGATCGCAGCCGCTTCGGTCCCGATTCGCGCCGCCATGTCGAGATTCGCGTGCAGCGAAAGCACCTCGACATCCTCCTCCTCGCAAATACGCGCGAGGATCCCGACCGCCAGCGAAGGGCGCACAATCGTAGCCCATGGCATCGAGACAAGGACGGCGCGTAGCTGTCGTTCGGGCGGTGCGGGGCTTTCCACCATGTTGGGCTGTGACCCTCCGCAGCCAGCCTACCTTCCAGCGCGGCTGAACCCAACACACGGCCCGCTAGCTCGCCCTCGCCGAACCCCAGCCACTCGCCAGTACCGCACCGATGCCCTGCGCCCACTCCTCGATTGCTGCCCAGTCCCGGAAGTCCCCTTCAGGAACGCGCAGCGCAGCGGTTAGTGCCCGCTCGCCGAAGCCGAGCTTCCTCCGGTCTAGCTTTCCTGCGAAGAGGCGATGCTCCACCGGCTGAACTCGTTCGATCAGGGAATCGACTGCGACCGCGTGGTCGGCCGGGAGCGGCGGTTCCCCGACCGGGCCACTCGAAAACATCCACACTGGAACTTTCGCGAGGTAGGCGTGGTTCGCTTTCTCGAATTCAGTCGCTCCGTCGAGCCAGTGCCCGGCGTAAACCCCGCTCCCGAGAATGACGGCGTCATACCCACCCGCCGGCGCCTTCTTTGTCGCCGCGAGGACCGCTACGTCATTCCCGCTCTCCCGGAGAGCCCGCCCGATCGCCTCCCCGATCTCCATCGTCGCCCCGTGCTTCGACGCTACCGCCACCAGGATCTTCATCACGCACCTCCAACCTGCAACAACGATTGTCGTGCTGCTGCAACGCGGGCGGAACGGACGGATGGGCCTTCAGACCGCGCCAGTCGGGCCGAGTCACCAGGAATCCACCGACGGCCGACGCTTTACGGTTGGCAGGCGCCGCTCGAACCGCACTGACCTCAGCAGCGTTGAGATCCAGCGCCGTGAGTCTGCCGGGTCGATCACTTCGTCGTCCGCGAACATGGCCGCATGGCGAAGCGCTTTCGAGCCCTCGTACGCCTTACGGACATGGAGCGCACTGGCGTCGTCTTCCGCGTACACCGCGACCGTTGTTATGCCAAGTTCAGGCGCTGCCCGCCTGATCCGGATCGCGATCTCGCCGCGGTTCGCGACAAGGAGACGCTGTAGGCCCATGGATATCCTCCGGATGGCCCGGAAGCAGACAGGAGCCCGCGCTAGCGTCCCGGCCTAACTCGCGACGGAAGGCGCCGTCCCGCCCCGGATCTCGGCGCCCATCTCGTGCAGGTGTCCAAGAACTTCCTTGTACGACTCGAACAATCCCGTCGAGTGGTACGAGATCCCGCGCTCCCGGCAGAACTGTTCGATGATCGGCTGAGCTGCCCGGAGCCGGTTCCGCGGCATCGTCGGGAACAGGTGGTGCTCGATCTGGTAGTTCAGTCCGCCGTACCAGAAGTCCGTGAACGCGTGCGCCTTTACGTTGCGGGAGGTCAGCACCTGTTCACGAAGGAAGTCCATTCGTTCGCCGTCGCCCACAAGCGGCATCCCCTTATGGTTCGAGGCGAACACTGAGCTGTTGTACAGCCCGAAGGTCGCCTGGTGGACGAGCGCGAACACAATCGCGTGTGGCCAGCCGACCGCAACAAGCACCGCGACATAGACGATGACGTGGCACGCCAGTACAGCAGCCTGTAGCAACGGCTGCCGAGCAGTCCCCTCGCGGAGGTGCAGTGCGCTGCTGAGGCGCATGTTCATCGCCTGGAACGGCAGGAGAAACAGGAGCACAAAGGCCTGGATCCCGATCACCGGTCGCCAGAAGCGCGGCCGGGTCGCAACCTGCTCAAGCGAAAACGCGAGCATCGGGAACTGGACGTCCGGGTCCTTGTCGATGTGGTTCGGCGTGGCGTGGTGCTGGTTGTGCTTCGTGTTCCACCAGGAGTGGCTCACCCCCAGCACGAAGTTCCCGAAGAACACCCGCCCGATGGCGTTCGCGCGCCGTCCTCGGAAGCCCTGTCGATGGCCGACATCGTGCGCGAGCAAGGCGACCTGCGTCGACGCGAACCCCGCAAACAGTCCGCAGAGCACCATCGTCCACCATGCGTCGGCCCGGATGGCGAGGGCAAACGCAAGTCCCAACGTCGCGATGGCGATGATGGTTTTTACGATGTAGTACCCGGTTTGTGCTTCAAGGTATCCGCCGGCCTTGATGATGCGCTTGAGCTCGGCATAGTCAGTTGATGGCGTGGTTGCGACGATCCGCAATGGGGGCTGCCTCCGTCCCGCGAGGCGTCGCCTGCGGTCACATTCACTGTTCGGCGCCGGTTGTAACCGGGCGTCATCTTCAACGGTACCACGGCATCTCGCCAAACGCGTTCACAAAATTAGCCAACGCACCCGGACCTCCTCAGGTTGGGCGTGCGCGCTTACAACGAGCTCCGGTTCACCGGTTCCCCTCCACCGGCGATAGTGTCCTGATGGGACTCGAGAGCGAACTCGATATTGCCGTTGCCGCGGCCCGCGCGGCCGGGGATGAGGTTGCGCGGCTTCGGGACGAAGGCGTCCGCTACGGTCGCAAGGCAGGTCACGAACTCGTCTCCGAAGCCGATATCCGCGCTGCTGAGATGCTGCACGAGGCGCTCACCAGTGAGTTCCCCGACATCGGCTGGCTGAGCGAAGAGCACCAGGACACATCCGCCCGCCTGTCGTGTGATCGTGTCTGGGTCGTCGACCCCATCGACGGCACCCGGGAGTACCTCCTCGGCGTGCCCGAGTACGCCATCTCCGTCGGCCTTGTCATCGAAGGGCGCCCCGCCCTGGGCGTCGTCTACAACCCCGCCACCTCAGAGCTCGCCGCGGCCGATTGCACGGGCGCTTCCGAAGCCCACTCGCCTCTGCTCCCCGCCCGGTACACCGTCCTCGCCGGCCGCGGTGAGCACGGCTATGGCGGCGTTCCGCCGCTACCTCCCACCGCGGAGACCCGCGGCGTTGGGAGCGTGGCCTACCGCATGGCCCTCGTTGCCGCGGGGCAGGGCGACGTCACCCTTACAGGCTACGGACGTCACGAATGGGACGTCGCTGCTGGTGCCGCGCTCTGCCTCGCCGCTGGGCTCCGTACTACCGACGTCCTCGGCGGCGACCTCATCTTCAATCAGCCAGACCCAACCGTGAAAGGGCTCCTCGTCGCTCGTAGCGGGCTCCACTCCTACATCCGTGACCATTTCGCCGCTCTCACCCGCTGACCGTTAGGCTCGACCGGGCCGAACGCTGCTACCATGGATCTCGTGACAGTCCGCGACCAACTTAATCGACCCCTCCGCGACCTCCGTATCTCCGTGACGGATCGCTGCAACTTCCGCTGCACCTACTGCATGCCCCGCGATGTCTTCGGGCCGGACTACCAGTTCCTCCAGCGCGACGACCTCCTCACCTACGAGGAGATCACTCGCCTCACAACCGCCTTCATTGCGCACGGGGTCGAGAAGATTCGCCTGACCGGCGGCGAGCCGCTCGTTCGGCGCGGGCTCCCGGACCTCATTGGCATGCTCACAGCGCTCCCGGGCCTGAAGGATCTGACACTCACGACGAACGGCTCCTTGCTCCCACTCCTTGCCCAGCCTCTCAAGGACGCCGGCCTCGCCCGCATCACCGTTAGCCTCGACTCGCTCAACGACGACGTCTTCATGGCGATGAACGACGCGGGCGTCCCTGTGTCGCGTGTACTCGACGGGATTGCTGCTGCCGCCGCGGCCGGGCTCTCGCCGATCAAGATCAACGCAGTCGTCAAGAAGGGCGTGAACGACCACACCATCGTCGACCTCGCACGCCACTTCCACGGGACGGGCCACATCGTCCGCTTCATCGAATTCATGGATGTCGGCAACTCGAACGGCTGGCGCCTCGACCACGTCGTCACGGCACGCGAGATCGTCGAGCGGATCAACGCTGCGCTCCCAATCGAGCCCGCTGAGCCGAACTACCGGGGCGAAGTCGCCAAGCGGTGGCGGTACATCGATGGCGGTGGCGAGATCGGCATCATCTCGTCGATTAGCGAACCGTTTTGCGGCGACTGCACCCGCGCGCGTCTCTCGCCCGAAGGCGAACTCTTCACCTGCCTGTTCGCGGCTCGCGGCCACGACTTGCGCACCCTCCTCCGTTCAGGCGCGACCGATGCCGACCTGCACGATGCAATCGGCAAGCTCTGGTCTGTCCGTGATGACCGCTACTCCGAGATCCGGTCAGCCGCCACGACGCCGCTCCCGAAGGTCGAGATGTCACACATCGGCGGCTAACCCGGCCCCGCGAGCATCCACGCACCTCCCGACCAACGGCCAAGCGGCCGGGCATTACGGCCCATTCGCCCGTTGGTCACGTCCCAACTTCCGGCGATCGTTGCACCCCACGGGATGCCATGCCCTGCACGGCAATACTGGCCCGGTGGACGATCGAACATGGGAGTGCCTGGGAGTCTCTGTGCCGCCGTCGGCGCCAGAGAGCGAGCGCGATGAAGGGTCAGGGCAGCCACCTCATCTCCGCTTTCGTCCTCTGGGTCGCCCTCACCGTAATCGGTGAGTTCCTCGCATTTGCCGACATCTACCCGACCGTCGGCTCGCATGAGGCGCAGGACTTCAACGACATCTTCCAGTACCTCCTGATCGTCGGCGTTCCGGTCTACACCTTCGTCCTCGCGGTCCTGTTCTATAGCTTC
This sequence comes from Tepidiformaceae bacterium, assembly GCA_051306275.1. Lineage (GTDB taxonomy): Bacteria > Chloroflexota > Dehalococcoidia > Tepidiformales > Tepidiformaceae > JBPPMX01. The sequence continues at coordinate 7,696 of JBPPMX010000064.1, read as the reverse complement.
CTTCGCTTCCGTACGGGCGGTCCGAAGGACGATGCGCCGAACATCCAGGGAACGGGCCTCGTGCCTCGCGCCTGGCTTGTAGTCACCTCCGCACTCGCGGTTTCGGTCATCATCCACCCGGGCCTCACCGGTCTCGCCACGCTGCGTGGGACGGACGCGGAGTACGGATTCGGTGAGGCCGTTGAAGAGAGCGCCCTGATCGTCAATGTGACGGGCTTCCGCTGGGCGTGGGTGGTTGACTACGAAGAGTCAGGCGTCTCCCAGCTGAGCAGTAGCGGCGAACTCGTCCTGCCGGTCGATCACCAGGTCGTCTTCCGGGTCAGCTCGACCGACGTCGTCCACTCGTTCTGGATTCCTGCCTTCCGTATGAAGATCGACGCGATTCCCGGTCGCACGACCGAACTCTCACTGACGCCAACCCGGCTCGGGGACTTCGCGGACGACGCCGCCTACCGCGTGCAGTGCGCGGAGCTCTGTGGCCTGGACCACGCCGTGATGGCAATCCCCGTTCGCGTGGTTGAACAGGCCGAGTTCGACGAGTGGCTCGCGAGCCAGGCCGAGTAGGAAAGGGAGAAGCGTGTACGCAGCAACATCAATCGCAAGCGGGCTCAGCATCGGCCTAATCGGGTTCTACGGCGGAATCGGCATCACAGCGATCATTCGCCGCCTTCTCGGATACGACGCCTTCGATACGGACCTGAGCCTGAGCATCGCCTATGTCTTCGGCCTTGGGGGCTGGCTCCTCGGGATCGGCATGTGGGGACAGTGGGCGAAGGAATGGTTCGGCATGAGGGTCGCCCCCGCCCGGAAGGCCCCGCGATGGCACCGCTACTTCACGTTCTGCACCGACCACAAGGTGATCGGCATCCAGTACCTCACGACGATGATCGTTGTCTTCTTGCTCGCGGGTGCAGTTGCCATGCTCATCCGCCTTGAGCTTGCCCAGGCAGGCGAGCAGGTCCTCGGCAACGCGCAATACAACCAGGCAATGAGCTTGCACGGGATTCTCATGGTTGCCGTTGCCGTTGCGGCGGTCATCGGCGGAATCGGGAATTACTCCGTCCCGCTCATGATCGGTGCCGAGGATATGGCATTCCCCCGGCTGAACGCGCTCAGCTTCTGGCTCGTACCGCCGGTCGCCGTGCTACTGCTCGCGACCCCTTTCCTCGGGGGCCTTGAGACCGGGTGGACGGCGTACCCTCCACTCTCTGTCCTCACGAACAGTTCCCAGGTCCTCTTCAACCTGGCGATCATGACCTTCGGGCTCTCGTCCATCCTCGGCGGGTTGAACTTCCTCTGCACGATCATCTTCCTGCGCGCCCCCGGGATGACCTGGGGCCGGCTCCCGATCTTCGTCTGGTCGATGTTTGTTACCTCGTGGCTCGCCCTCCTCTTCACGCAGGGCTTCTTCGTCGGCCTCCTGATGGTCCTGCTCGATCGCATCGCCGGGATGTCGTGGTTCGATGCCGCGGAAGGCGGTGACCCCCTCCTCTACCAGCACGTCTTCTGGTTCTACTCACACCCGGCGGTCTACATCATGGTGCTCCCGGGTTTCGGAATCGCACTCGAGATCATTGCCCACTTCTCTCGGAAGCCGCTCTTCGCCTACAAGTACGCCGTTGGCGCATTCCTCTCCATCCTCGGCCTGAGCGGGGTCGTCTGGGCACACCATATGTTCACGAGCGGGATGTCGAGCATCCTCCATGGCCCCTTCCTCGTCGCGACGGAGCTGATATCTATCCCGACAGGGCTGATCTTCCTTTCGGCCCTCGGGACCATCTGGCTCGGTCGGCTCTGGCTGAAGGTCCCGATGCTCTTCGCGCTCGCCGTCATCTTCAACTTCGCCAACGGCGGGATCACGGGCATCTTCCTGGCCGACGTCCCCACCGACATCCACCTGCACGACACGTACTTCGTCGTGGCGCACTTCCACTACACCATCGTCGGCGGCGAGATCTTCGCCCTCTTCGCGGGAATCTACTACTGGTTCCCGAAGATGACCGGGCGCATGTACAACGAGAAGCTCGCGCAGATCCACTTCTGGTGGATGTTCATCGGCTTCAACGTCACGTTCTTCGTCATGCACTACCCCGGGATCCAGGGCATGAACCGCCGCATCGCGGACTACCCCGTCGCCTACGAGGGAGTAAACCTCTTCGTCAGCCTCTCCGCCGGCGCACTCGGCGCAAGCTTCCTCGTCTTCGTCGCGAACATGGTCTGGTCATGGTTCCGCGGCCCTGCAGCTGAAGCCAACCCGTGGCGGGCCCGCACGCTCGAATGGCAGACGGACTCGCCTCCCCCGCTTGAGAACTTCCACACACCACCCGTCGTCCAGGGGCACCCCTACGACTACGGCGTTCCCGGGTCTGTCCACGGAGCCTTCCCTGCGCCCAAGGGAGTCGTTATCCCCGCGGTCGGAGGTGGCAAGTGAGCCGCAGCTACCCGACCAGGCGGCCTGCCCTTCGACCGCATGACGACGCTCAGGGAGATGGCCCGGACCTCTTCCGCATCGGCTGGGTTGTCGGCGCCATCCTCGCCGCCTTCACCATCATCGAATACATCATCGCCGTCGAAATCCACGACAACTTCATCGCGCTCGCGGCAATCGCGGTCGTGAAGGTTGTTCTGATCGTCTGGTACTTCATGCACGTCAACCGTCTCTGGCGGAAGGAGGCTCACTGACTTGGCCGTTGCCGAACACGCCCACCACCCCGTCCATGACCAGCTCGCCATCAAGCGCGCGGGACTCTGGCTGTTCTTCTTCTCGGAGAGCGTCATCTTCGGCCTTCTCCTGGCCGGACGGTTCTTCATCGCGGGCACCGAACGCGCGCATCTCAGCCAGCAGATCGGACTCCTCGTCACGAGCATTCTTCTGATCAGCTCGCTCACGGCGTATATGGGCGAATCGGCGATGGAGCGCGGTCGTCAACGGATGGCTGAACTCAACATCCTCGCCACGATTGTTATGGGCCTCGTGTTCGCCGCAGGTGTCGGCTACGAGTGGTCCATCGCCGAGTTCTCGCGGAAGGAACCGTTCGGCACAGCCTTCTTCACGATGACCGGGATGCACGCGTTCCACGTCATGAGCGGCGTCGGGATGCTCATCCTCGTCTACGTACAACTCCGCCGCGGTCGCTATACCGCGAAGAGCCACTGGCCCGTTTCCGCAACCGTTATGTATTGGCATTTCGTCGACGTCGTCTGGGTCTTCTTCTACCCGGCCCTCTACCTGATCAACTGATGGAGCACGGAAACCGCCCCGGCGCCCTTGCGGCACTCCGCGTTGCCTCCATCCGTTGGGTCGCCGTCTGCACGATCATCGCCGCCGGGCTTGGCGCCATCTGGTGGGCTCTCCTCGACCCCGCTCCTGAGTTCATCGACGAACTCGTGATCCCTGCCGGCACGGCCGACCGCGTCGCCGCTGGCGAACCTGCTCCATTTATCCCGTCCGCGCTTTCACTCGGGCCCGGGCGCGAACTTCGGATCCGCAACGAAGACCGCGTCGCTCATAGCGTCGGGACCGCCGAACTCCCCCCCGGCGCGATTGCGGTGCTCACTGCACCCGACGGCGACGGCGCGTTCAGCTGCACCATCCATCCCGGCGGTTCCATCGGCTACACCGTCACCGGACGAGCCGGGATTCTCCCCACCATCGCGTGGCCAGCGCTACTCCTCGGGATCCCGGCCGGTCTCCTGATCGGCGCGATTGTCACACTCACCGCCCGGCTCGATTCTCACCCCGCGCCGGTTTGACCCCCACGATCGGCTGCCCCGGCGTTCGCTCGCCGATGGATTGATGTCCGTAGCATCCGGAACATGGCCTGGCGTGTTTCGCGAGCGTGCGTAAGCGAGAGGTTCGCACCGTGCACCCGCCGCCGCACCAGCTCCTCCGGCAACATGTACTCGAACACCCCGGCTTCGTGCGCCCGCGTTAACCACTCGAGGTCCTCGAACACTCGCTCCCGCTCATCGAACAGGCCCACCCGCTCGAAGAGGGCTCGCTTCATGAACCAGCTGCTCGGCAGCCCACCCGAAGGCGTTTCGGAATCCAGCACCCGCTGCATCCACGCAGGGACGTCAGTGCCCGGTTCGACGAAATGCACATGCTGCGATGTCAGGAAGTCGCGCGCGCCGTCCGCAGCCACTGCCGCCTGACGCTCCAGCTTCTTCGGAACCCAGATGTCGTCCGCATCGAGCAGGGCGATCCACGGTCCGCGAGCCGCTGCGATCCCGGTGTTGCGCGCGCCCGGCAGCCCGCGGTTCGCCTGCTGGATTAGTCTGACGCCTGGGAAAGCCTGTGCGACGCTCGCCGTCCCATCGGTCGACCCATCGTCAACGACGATGACCTCGTCTGGCCGGAGCGTTTGCGCAAACACGCTCTCAAGCGCATCACGAAGGAAGCGCTCGCCGTTGTATGCCGGGACGATCACCGATATTCCCTCACGCATCATTATGTCGACGCTCCGTCGCGAGATGCCCTCTGAGTACAGAGAAGAGTCCCGCTCTCGCTGCCTGGAGGTCGGCAGTAAGGTTCTCCCCGTGAACCCTTCTGACGACCAAGGGTTCATGAATCATATGAGGGGCATACCCGAGCCGTTGTGCTCGCAGAAGCCACTCGAGGTCCTCGCCCATGTGGATCTCCTCGTTGAACGGTCCGATCTCGTCGAACAGCTGACGGTGAAGGAGCCATCCGCTCGGCAAAGCTGAATCCCGCGGACCTGCTGCTACCTCTAGAAGCTGATGTCGCGACAACAACTCCGCATTCTCTACGTGGTACCGGTGCTGGCACATCACGATTTTCAGCTCGGGTGAGGTAGTCAGGATCGCCATCTGCCGTTCGGTCTTGGAAGGCTCCCAGTAGTCGTCTGCATCGAGGAAGGCGAGGAACTCGCCGGTTGCGCGCGCGATCCCGGTGTTCCGTGCTGCAGACGGCCCGCCGTTCGCTCGCCGCAGCACAATAGCGCCATGTCTCTCGGCGATCTCTGCTGTTGCATCCGTCGACCCATCGTCGACAACAATGACCTCGGCAACCGCGAACGTTTGGCGAGCAACGCTGTCCAGCGCTTGCGCGAGGTATAGCTCAGCGGTGTATGCCGGGATCACCACCGATACGTGTGGCGCCACGCGAGTCATGAGGTGGACCCCCGGCGGATCGTCAGCCGCTCTCGCAGGATGCGGAACATCGCTGCCCGGGACTCGGAGAGATCCATGCTTAGGTTCGCGCCATGGATCCGTCGCGTCACGAGTTCCTCCTGCACCACATATGGCTCGATACCTGCGTAGCGGGCTCGCATGAGCCAATCCAGATCCTCCCCCACCCGGTGGACTTCGTCGAAAGGGCCGACCGTGCGAAACGCCTCCCGTGCTACGACCCAGCTGCTTGGAAGCGGCGAGGGGTGTGCTTCTATCGCTTCAGCGCCACGCGTATGGAGAGGCAGAGACTCTTCATTCTCCAGTCGGTACCGGTGCAAGCAGAAGACCAGCTTCGCCTCGCGGTGCGCCTCCAGATAGCTCGCTTGGACAGCCAGCTTCCGAGGATGCCAGGTGTCGTCGGAGTCCAGAAATGCGATGTACTCGGAGCGGGCCGCGGATACGCCTGTGTTCCTCGCCGCACCGGGGCCACCGTTCGTGCGCTCCACAACTGTCACTCCCGTGTAGCTCCGCGCAACCCTCGCTGTCTCATCCGCCGAGCCGTCGTCCACGACGAGCACTTCCGCGGGAGGCCGCGTCTGCTGCAAGACGCTGTCGAGTGCCTCGCCGAGGTGCCGCTCGGCATTGTAGGCGGGAATGATCACCGAAATCGTGATCGGAGAACGCACTACGCCTCCCCTGCGATCGCCCGCCGGACCAAGTCAGGGACCCGCGTTATGTCCTCCGGGAGCTCAAGCGCGTATGACGGTAGGCGCTTCACGAGGTCTGCCATTCGCCGCAGCGATGGCGCCTCACCCGCGGACAGCTGGAGGAGCGAACTCGGGGCCAGCTCCCGCAACGATTCCCCCGGCGTCATCGGTCGAATCGCCCCGACTGCGACCCCCTTCCTCACCGGGAAGACGATACCGCGGAGCTTCAGCGAACGCCGCACGCCATCGGGGAACACCTCCCATAGATAGATCACGCCTTTGTGCCGCTCGATGCTCTGGGGGTTGATGATGTGTGGCCGCAAATTCGGTAGACGCCCTATCGCGTGGAGCGCCAGCTTCCCGCCGTTCGATACGCTGAGAGCGGTCAGCGTTTCCGGTTCCACGATGCAGTAGTCATCGCCGGCGTACTCCATGCCGGCGCTCACACATGCGAGGCTGGTGGTGGATTTCCCCGACCCGCCTCGCCCGATGATCAGCACACCGTCTCCACCATCGCCAATCGCGGCCGCATGCAGCCATAGCAGGCCCTGTCGTGTCGACCACCAGTTCAGGATCGTGACGAACGGCCCGCTGAGGTCCGGGTGCGGCACCCGGTTCGCGTCGGGGATGACATAGACTGCCCGCCCCGTCGCGAGCTCTAGCATCGAAACACCCGGATTCGGCCGTCCGAGCGATGCGAGCACCCCGTCCACGGGTACCGACGAGGGCAGCCCGCCCTCCATGTACGTTTCGAGTTCCGCTGGACTCACCGGGAGCGCCACCCCGGAGGTTTCCGTGTCCCAGGCCGCGATGGTCAGCGCCGGCGCATCTGTCGCGGTCGACTCGATGTGCGCGAGCCCCCGGAACATCGTCCGTTCGAGCACCGCGCTTGAGAACTGGATCTCGATGGTCCGTCCCGCAACATCGATCCGCCGCACATGTCGCTCCCCCGTGGAGACGCAGGCGTCCTCGAACCGCTCCAGTAATGCGCAGAACGGTGCCCTGCGGCCATCAGCCCTGTTCGATGCTGCGGCTACGGGCGGGTCGTCCACGGCATCCACCGTGGCCCTAACCCCGCAACGCAGTGCCGATGTCGTCCGGAGTGCGCGCGACCGGCCACCCGCCCTCGTCGACATCGTGCACCGGGTCGAGCAGGAGGAGTGCCTCCATGTCGGTGTATTTGTGCAGCGTCGGCGAGCCGTACTGGACCGTCGCGTGGAGCTCAACTGTGTCATCTGCTGCGTCGCGCTCAGCAGCGACGATTAGCCCTTCGTCCATCAGTTGCGCGACAAAGCCTTCAACATCGCCTGCTACTGACTGTGGCTCCACCCCGGCGAGTTCGCCGAGCTTGGCTAGCGCCTCCGGGGTGCTGTGGCCCGCGGCGAGCATCCGCCAGACGATGTCCCCCGTCCCCTGCGCGCTGTAGTAGATCCCCGTCCCGAGGTGCACGATCAGCACCTCACCGTCGACGCTTTCGTCGATCACATCGGGCGTGTTAACACGGTACCGGATGGTCTCAGACATCTCTCCCCTGAACCTTCCTCGCGCTCGCGCGCGCCCTGATCCTACCGGCGCCCGAACTGACGCTCCAGCAGGTCGGTGCTCACATGGATGAGCGTCGGCCGCCCGTGCGGGCACGTCCGCGGGGTCGCGGTCTTTTCAAGATCGACCAGCAGCGCGCGCATCTCATCCGTCGACATCGCCATGCCGGCTCGCACACTGCTGTGACAGGCAATTGTCGCTGCTGCCCGGCCCCATCCGTCCGTGACCCTCCGCTCGCCCGCGAGCTGGTCGAGTAGCCGCCGCACCGCCGTCGCGACATCGGTCCCGCCGACCCCTGCCGGGACCGTCCGCAC
>JBPPMX010000063.1:0-19787 GCA_051306275.1 Tepidiformaceae bacterium | reverse complement strand
TTCCGGGCGGCGGTTGAGCGGCGGGAGCTCCGGGTGACGGCGGCGTTCGAAGGGTTGCGGGTGGCTCGAGTGAGCGAGGACGAACTGCTTGAGGTAGACCCTGACCTCGGGAGTTTTCGGAACGCGAACTGGCCGGCGAAGGCGTCCGCAATCGAAGCTGAGCTGAGGGCGCGCACGTTGTAGAGGAGCCTGCCGGGCGCGTGTGAGAGGTGCGGTTGACAGGCGATCCGGGCGCGCTAATGATGGCCGAAGAGCCGCGGTTCGAATCCCGCAAGGACGGGCCGTGGACGGCGACGCAGCGCGCCTTCGGCAATCGGGGGCAGAGGTGCAAAGCCGGACCGGTGCCCGGCGCCCAGAGGGTGGCGGGAGGAGGGTGGGAACGCGTGGCAACTCTTGAACGACCGCGGACGCTCGGCGAACTAAAGGCGTCCGGTTATGAGGTCCTCCCGGTGCGGGAGGAGATGCGAAAGAACCTGATCCAGAAGCTACGGTCGGGCGAGGAACTGTTCCCCGGCATCTTCGGGTACGAAGAGACGGTGGTACCGCAGGTCGTGAACGCGATCCTCGCCGGCCAGGACATCGTCTTCCTTGGCGAGCGCGGGCAGGCGAAGTCCCGGCTGATCCGATCGCTGACGTCGCTGCTGGACGACGAGACACCGGTACTGGCGGGCTGTGAAATCCCGGAAGACCCGTACAACCCGATCACGCGGGCCGGGCGCGACATCGTCGAGGCGAAGGGTGACGCGGCTGAGCTGGCGTGGATCTCGCGGGACGAGCGCTACGGCGAAAAGCTGGCAACGCCGGACATCACGATCGCGGACCTCATCGGCGAGGTCGACCCGATCAAGGTGGCCGAAGGGAAGTACCTTTCGGACGAACTGACGATTCACTACGGACTGATCCCGCGCACGAACCGGGGGATCTTCTGCATCAACGAGCTGCCGGACCTTGCGGAGCGCATCCAGGTCGGGCTGCTGAACATCATGGAAGAGCGCGACGTGCAGATCCGGGGATACCGGATCCGGCTGCCGCTCGACGTGTTCGTTGTGGCGAGCGCGAACCCGGAGGACTACACGAACCGCGGCCGGATCATCACGCCGCTGAAGGACCGGTACGGCGCGCAGGTGCGGACGCACTACCCGATCAAGGTCGAGCACGAGATCGACATCATGGACGCGGAGCACCACCCGGTGCCGGCGGACTTCAAGGTCTCGGTGCCGCCGTACATGAAGGAGATCATCGCGGAGATCACGCGGCTGGCGCGGCGAAGCCCGGATGTGAATCAGCGCTCGGGCGTGAGCGTGCGGGCGAGCATCGCGAACTACGAAAGCATGCTGGCGAACGCACTGCGGCGCTGCATCATCCTGGGCGAGGAAGTTGTCGTGCCGCGCGTGAGCGACCTTCCCTACGTTGTGCCCACGCTGCAGGGAAAGGTCGAATTCGAGACGATCGAAGATGGCCGCGAGGACCAGATCATCGAGAAGCTGATCCAGGGCGCGGTGGTGGCGGTGTTCAACCGCTACTACAACGTCGGCGAGCTGGAGCCGGTTGTGACGCGTTTCAAGTCGGGCGTTTCGGTCGAGGTCGGGGAGACGGTGGCGAGCGAGGAGTACGTCACGCTGAGCCGCCAGGTCGAGGGGCTGGCGGAGGCGGTCGCGAAGGCGGGCGCGACATCCGCGCCGGAGACGGCCGCAGCGGTCGAGTTCATCCTCGACGGGCTGCACCTGAACAAGCGGCTGAACAAAGACAAAGTGGGCGGGAAGATCCAATACCGGGGATGACCCTTCGGATCGAGGACCTGCGGAGCGATGGCCCCTATTTCGATGGGGCCATCGCCGTGTACGGCGATGCGTTCGCGGAGCCGCCCTACAGCGACCCCGATCGCGGGGAGGAGATCCGGGCACGGCTGCTGGACACCCACGCGCAGAGGCCGGGGTTCCAGGCGTTCGTGGCATTGCTCGACGACGAGGTCGTGGGGATGACGTACGGGTACCACGGCAGCCCGGGGCAGTGGTGGCACGACACGGTGGCGAAGCGGCTCCAACGCGACGTTGCTTCGAAGTGGCTCGGGGATTCGTACGAGCTTGTGGAGATCGCGGTCTCGCCGAAGCGCCAGGGTCAGGGGATCGGGGCTGCGCTGATCGAGCGGCTGCTGCGCAACCGGGACGAGGCGACGTGCGTGCTGAGCACGCGAACGGACAGCGAGGCACACCGGCTCTACCGGCGGCTGGGGTTCGAAGTGATCGTCGAGATGGCATTCGTGTCACGAGGGGCGTTGTTCTTCGTGATGGGGAAGCGGCTGCCTTGGCGATGAAGAGCGCGATGGCAACGGTGTGGGCGTTTGTACGCGAACAGCGGGCGGTGGTTGCGATCCTGGTCATCGGGGCGATCGTCGTGGGCGCGGTTGGGTTCATCGCGGAATCAACGACGGGGGCGATGTGGGCGGGCGGCGTGGTTGGGGTGGTGATCGGGATGGTGATCGCGTGGCAGCAGGGACGGCGGGAAGAGTCGCAGCGCCGTTGATGGCGCGTTAACTCGTCGCTGGCAGAGTCCGCAGGCCCGGCAAAGAAGACCAGTGGCATCTCGCCCGCGAGGCAAAGCGGGTGGCGCGTACGGGGGCGTCCGGCCGGGTGACGTCCCCGAACACCCTTCAGAACGACCAGTACAGTTAGCCCCCGGCCGCGAGCCCTGGCGACCTAGCCCTTCTTATCGGCAAGGAAGCCCGCGGCGGCGCGCACGGCGGCGCCGCGATGGCTCGCGGCGTCTTTCTCGGGGTCGGTGAGTTCTGCGTTTGTGCGGCCATCGGTCGAGACGAAGATTGGGTCGTAGCCGAAGCCGCCGGCACCCTTGCGTTCAAACCCGATCGAGCCCTCCTGGACGCCTTCGAAGCAGTGGACCTCGCCGCCAGGCCATGCGACCGCGACGACGGCGCGGTAGCGCGCGGTGCGGGATGGGGGAGGAGTGTTGGCAAGCTCGGCGAGCATGAGGTCGACGCGGCCGGCATCGTCGAGGGCAGGGCCGCCGTAGCGGGCTGAGCGAACGCCAGGCGCACCACCGAGCGCATCGACTTCGATGCCGGAGTCATCCGCGAGAGCGAGGAGCCCGGACGCCTCGGCGAAGGCGCGGGCCTTTAGGATGGCGTTCTCCTCGTAGGTCAGGCCGGGTTCGTCGACATCGAGGGAGAGGCCGAGTTCGGCCGGGGTGACGACGCTGAGACCAGCCGCCGAGAGGATGCGGTCGAATTCGCGCACTTTACCGGGGTTGTTGGTGGCGAGGAGGATGCGTTGCACCGGGTGGAGTCTAGCGGCGCGGCGGGTCGAGGCTAGTTGTTGTTGCCCTTGTTCGGGGGCGGGAGTGTGCCGTTGTTCTCAACCACGGCCTCCCAGCAGAGGTAGAAGAAGAACAGGCCGAGGAGCGTGGGCATGAGGAATGCCGGGTGGCCGGTCTGGAGGAGACCCCACAGGCCACCGCCGACAACGGTGGTCAGCGCGACGAGATAAACCAGGAATGCTCCCCAACTGAAACCAATCATGACCCACATCCTATCCCGGCCGGGGGGAAAACGGTAGCCGCGGAAATGGCTTCAGCCATTAGAAAGCTGTTTGAGCGGGGGGCGCTCGTGGATTTCGTAGGCGCAGGCGTGATCGCCACCGATCATGTGGGAGACGCGTTCGATGGTGGCATCGGGGAGGACGGCGCGGAGGAAGTCGAGTTCGCCAGCGCAGACGGGTGGGAAGCGGGCGGCGATCACCGGGACGGCGCAGTTGTGTTCGACGAGGCGGAACTCGCCCTCAGCAGGGTTCTCGACGGCGGCGAGGTAGCCCTCCGAATCGAGGATGGCGGCGACCTGACGGACGCGGGCGGCAAAATCGCCGTGCAGGTTGCGGCGCGCTCGCTCGACGCGGGTGGCGAGGCGACGCTCGAAGAGCCGGGCGACCAGGGTAGGATCCTCCTCATCGATGGCGAGGAGGAGATCCGTGGTGAGTTCGGCGTAGGCGGTGGGGAAGAACGATTCGGCCGCGGGCGTGAGGGCATAGGTGAATCGCGGGCGCCCTGGCCCGGACTTCTTCTCGCGATGGCGGACGAGCCCAACGGCGGCCATGGCGGTGAGGTGCTGGCGGACGCCGCTGACGGTAATCCCGAGCGCGGCCGCGAGATCTTCAGCGCGGGACTCCCCGTTGCGCTTGAGCTGGAGGAGTATCTCGCGGCGGCTGGTGGGAAGGGTCGCGAGAGCGATCCCGCCATTGTCCTGCGGTGGTAAGCCGCGATCGTTTGGGGTCTCCATGGTTTGCATGATAGCGGGAGCCGGGCGGTGCGGTGGCTGTGCTATTGTCTGGAAATGGCAGGCGACAACTCGCGGCTGGTGTATTCGACAGACGGCGGACGGGTGCGCCAACCGGACCCGCCGAAGGCGCAGAAGCGGCAACGGCCCCCGGCCAGGGGCCCCGCGCGACCGGTGGTGCCGAACGACGGCGTGGTCCGTGTCCAGCGGGATAGCCGCGGGCGAAAAGGGAAGACCGCGACGACGGTGACCGGGCTGCCGGGGAGTGAGGCGGAGCTGGAGGCGGTACTCAAGCGGCTGAAGCAGGTGTGCGGGGCGGGCGGTTCGCTCGATGGGCGGACGCTTGAAGTGCAGGGGGACCACCGCGAGCGCATCGTCGCGATCCTGCTGGAGATGGGGCACAAGGCGAAGCTGGCGGGCGGGTAGGCTTCTCGACCCGAGTGAGTGGCCGGACTACCCTCCGGGCATGGTTTCAACGCACGTTGTCGGGGTAGCGCTTTCGATGTCGGTGGTAGCGACGCGGTTGGGGTTCATGCTGTGGCCGCGGAAGGTGAAGCGCTCGGAGCTCGAGGCGGAAGAGAGCGCTCCGGGGGCAGGCGGCGGACGGAAGCGGCGGAGGCGAACGAAAGGAAGGCGGCGCTAGGCCGTCTCGCCGATTTCGAAGCGTTTCAACCGCTGGCCGGCATACCAGAGAGCACCGACGGTGACGACGACCGCGAGGATGATGGCGGTCCGCCCGGAGAGCTCGGCTTCGAAGTAGCGTGAGGAGACGGTTGTGATGGAGTCGGCGATCCCGAGCGTGTACGAGCGGATGCTGGCGACGCGGGTGCCGCTAAAAATGTTCGTTATGACGCCTTCCCAGAGGAAGACGTAGATGAGGCCGACGATGAGAGCGCGCGATGTGACGACGCTCAGGAGGATGAAGACGGCGGAGTACACGACCGACCCGACGGCGACGGCGACCGCGAAGCCGAGGACGATTCGGGTGTCATCGAATCCCTCCATGCCGATGAGGGCGGTGGCGAGCGAGGCAGCGACGACGAGAATCGCGGTCAGGACGGCGGCGACGACGAACTTCGAGAGGACTATGACCGGGCGGGGAATCGGCTTGGCGAGGAGGTAGACGGCGGTCCCGTCTTCGATCTCGGAGCCTAGCGCAGCGGTCCCGAGGACGAGGGCGACAAGCGGCATGAGGACGGCGACGACGAGGAGTCGAAGGATGTTCGGGGTGAACTCCTGGGCGGGAGTGGAGCCGTTGCCGACCTGGTAGAGCAGCGCGATTGCGACCGGGACGAGCGCGAAGATCAGCATGAAGATCGAGCGGCGACGGCCGGTGATCTGCTTGAGCGTGACCTGGATAATGACGCGGTTCAACGGCGCACCAGGTAGGAGAAGACGCTTTCGAGGGACTCGTCGGTGGGCAGGAGTTCGAGGACGCGGACCTGGGCAGAGCGGGCGACGCGCGGGAGGGCGAGTGTGAAGGCGGCGAAGTCGGAGGTGCGGACGACGAGGCGGTGATCGACGAGTTCGGCGCCGAAGACGGCGGGGTCCGCGAGGAGCGCAGAGGCGAGCGCGCGATCGTCGCTGGAGCGGACGGTGAAGGTGTGTGGGCGGTCGGTCATGAGGCGGCGGATCTCGCGGAAGTCGCCGGAGGCAGCGAGGCGGCCGGAGACGATGACGAGGACTTCCTGTGCGAGGCGCTCTACCTCTTCGAGGATGTGGGAGGAGAAGAGGATGGTGCGTCCGCGCGCGGCGAGGTCGCGGAGGAGCGACATGAGCTGGAGGCGCTGCCGGGGGTCGGTGCCGTTGAAGGGCTCATCGAGGAGGAGGACGGTGGGGTCGTGGACGAGGGCGGCGGCGATCTTGGCGCGCTGCTTCATGCCCTTCGAGTAACCACCGAGGGTGCGGTCCTGGGCGGATTCGAGGTCGACCATGGAGATGGCGCGAGCTGTCGCGGCCTCGGGGTCTTCGAGTTTCTGGAGGCGGGCATTCATCAGGACGAATTCGCGGGCGGTGAGGAACGGATAGACCGCTTCGCGTTCGGGGACGAGGCCGACGTTTCGATACATTGCCGGGTTGCGCCAGGCAGATTCGCCGAGGACGTTGACCTGGCCGTTCGAGGGCTTGAGGAAGCCGGACATCATGTGGAGGAGGGTGGACTTGCCGGCGCCGTTCGGGCCGAGGAGCCCGGTGATGCCGGGGCGCAGGGCGAAGGTGATGTCGTTCACGGCGACGACGTTGCCGTACCAGCGGGAGACGCTGATGACTTCGAGCGCGGCGGTAGGGGTCCCGGCGGTGGTCATGTGGAGATGCCCCGGTAGCGGCGGAGGACGATGAGGGCGGCCACGGCCGTGTAGACCAATGAGGCGACGATGTAGAGCTCGCCGGGGAGGTCAACGATCTCGACGGGTTCGCCCTGATCGCCGGAATCGGAAAATGCCCAGAGGGTCAGCCCGCGGATGATCCCGTCGGCGCTGAGGAAGATGGCGTAGCGGCGGGCATCGCCGTCGAGCGAGTTGATGAGAATCTCCGCGATGATGGCGCCGATGATCAGGACCGCGAGGATGCCGCCGGAGGCGAAGGTGCGGCGGTGGGTCTGGCAGCCGATGGCGACGCCGATGCTGCCGTACACCGCCGCGAGCATGAGCCCGCTGAAGAGGATGGCGGGGACCTGGTCAGCGTTCTCGCGGAGGTAATCGAAGCTGTCTTCGGTGGAGAGGGCGTTGCCGGTGAACATCAGGACCTGGGGGATGAGGACGATCGCGAGGACGGCCGTGCCCATCGCGGCGAGCTTGGCAATGCTGTAGTCGTCGCGGGTGAGCGGGCGGGAGAAGTAAAGGGGAAGGGTGCGGTTGCGCTGGTCGCGTCCAACGAGTTCGGGGGACACGGCGGCGACGAAGAGGATCATGATGACCTGGATGTACTGGTAGTAGTCCGAGGCCTTGATGATCTCAACTTCGGCAGGGATGACCGCAGCGATGCCGAGCTGGACGGTGGCGGGGATGAGTGCGAGAACCGCAAGGCTGATGGGGATGATCTTCGCCTTGGCGCCGCGGCCGATGCCGAAGGCAGTCTTCAGGCTGTGGAGGTAGAGCATCCAGAAGGCGTACCCGCGGCCCTTACGGGGGCCTTCGTAACCGCGGTAGCCGAGGTCGTAGATATTTCCGCGGGCCGACTCAGCTGGCTGCACTGGCAGCCTCCTCGGGGCGGAAGAGGTCTTCGAGGGTCTCGCGGCGCTGTTCGAGGCGGACGATGGCGAGGCCACGATCGGCGGCGATGTCGCGGATGAGGTCGTAGGGGCGGTCGTCGTCGAGCTGGATGAGGACGGTACGGCCGTCCTGGGTGGCGGAGAGGCCGTGCGCGGTGAGGAGCCCGGCGAGGATGTCGGCGCCGTTCTCGATTTCGACGGCAAGGACCTGAGTCTGGCCGGTGAAGGCGGAGATGGGGCCGGACTGGACGAGCTTGCCGCCTTCGATGACGACGAGGTGTTCGCAGACGCGCTCGATCTCACCGAGGAGATGGGAGGACATGATGATCGCGATGCCGAAGGCGGTGCCGGTGCGGTGGACGAGATCGAGCATGTCGTCGCGGCCGGCGGGGTCGAGGCCGTTGGTTGGTTCGTCGAGGAGGAGCAGGCGAGGGTCGTGGACGAGGGCCTGGGCGAGCTTCACGCGCTGCTTCATCCCGGTGGAGTAGCCCTTGATCTGTCGGTAGCGCTCTTCGAAGAGGTGGACGTGGCGGAGGATCTCGGCGGTGCGCTCGCGGGCGGCGGCGGGTGGGACACCGGACATCTGGGCCATGTGGAGGACGAACTCGGTAGCCGTCATGTCGGGCGGGAGGCAGTCGTGCTCGGGCATGTAGCCGATGAGCTGGCGGATTTCGGGGCCACGGGTGACGACATCCATGCCCATGACCTCGGCGGCGCCGTCGGACGGTTCGAGGAGACCGAGGAGGACCTTGATCAGGGTGCTCTTGCCCGCGCCGTTCGCGCCGACGAGGCCGATGATGCCAGGCTCGAGTTCGAGCGTGAGGTTATCGAGAGCGGTGACGCGAGGGTAGCGCTTGGTCAGCCCGCGGGTTGCGAGGAGTGCCATCTGCGCCATGCTAACGCAGGAGCGCGAACGCCGTTCGCGGAGGCCGTTGGGACTCCGTAGAATCAGGGGTTATCTCGTCTAAAAGGAACTACACATGGGAAAGCTTGATGGCAAGGTTGTTGTCGTCACCGGCGCGAGCCGCGGAATCGGCAAGACGATCGCCGAAGTATTCGCGGCCGAGGGTGGCAAGGTCGTCTGCGCGGCGCGGACGCTGAAGGAGGGTGACCATCCGCTGGAGGGGTCGCTCGAACACACGGTGGCGGGGATCCGTGAAGCCGGCGGCGAAGCGACCGCGGTCGCGGTGAACATCTCGGAGTACGACGAGTGCGTGCGGCTGATCGAGGAGGCGCGGGCGGCATACGGGCCGGTCGATGTGCTCGTGAACAACGCGGCGCTGACGTACTTCATCCCGATCAAGGACTACCCGGTGAGCCGGTGGCTGCGGTCGTTCGCGGTGAACTTCCACGCGATCTTCTACCTGAGCCAGCTCGCGCTGCAGGACATGCTGCCGAAGAAGGCCGGGTCGATCGTGAATATCTCCAGCGGCGCGGCGATTGGGCCGGGCCGTGGGCCATACCAGGTGGACAATGTCGTCCGGGGTGGGACGCTCTACGGCGCGGAGAAGGCGGCGATGGAGCGGTTCACGCAGGGGCTCGCGGAGGAAGTGTACGCGGACGGGATCAGCGTGACGTGCGTTTCACCTTCGCAGGTCGTGCCGACGCCGGGCACCGTGTACCACAACCTCGTGAGCGGGATGGACGACCCGCGCGGCGAACCGACGGACTACATGGCGAAGTCGGCGCTACTGCTGGCGACCGAGCCGCTGGACAAGGTGACGGGCCGGGTCACGTACAGCCAGGAGATCCTGCTCGAGTTCGGGTGGATCAGCGAGGGGCACGGCACGGGGGTGGAGACGAAGGGCTCCGGGTACAGCCTCATCTAGTTTCCGCTCAGCACTGCGTGGCGGGCGTGCTAGGATGCCGCATCCGGCGCGCGCGCCATGCACGAGGCAGGACACATGACGTTCCAGCAGGCAATCAAGTCGGTGCTGGGTAACTACACCAACTTCAAGGACCGCTCAGGGCGATCCGAGTTCTGGTACTGGATCCTGTTCACGATCATTGTGTCAGTCGTGGTTTCGATTTTCGAAGCGATCATCGGCACCAACTTCCTTGATATCCTGGTATCGCTCGCGTTCCTGATCCCGGGGCTGGCGGTCGGCGCACGGCGGATGCACGACATCGGGAAGTCGGGCTGGTTCTTGCTGATCGGACTCATCCCGTTGGCCGGGTGGGCCATCGTCATCTACTTCGCAGCGCAGCCGACGGAGCCCGCGCCGAACGCGTGGGGCTCGGGGCCGCTCGCCCCATCCGCCTAGGAGCGGGCTACACCCCGCGTTTGTCACCCCAGAGCAGGATGTGGAGGCGTGAGCTGAAGCGGTAGCCGCGCTCAGCGCAGGCTTCGGCGAGCCATGTGCTGCGCTCGGCCAGCTCGGCGGAGGTGCGCCCTTCGGGCATGAGGATGACGCGCGATGGGTCGAAGCCAGAGTCGTCGATTATGGACCCGGCTTCGCCGAGGTCGAGGGGCGATTGCACGACAAGCTTGAGGACGGCGCCGGGTTCGGCTGCGAAGGCGCGGAGGACATCGGGGTCGATCAGTCGCAGGCCACCGTTGCCTGAGTGCCCAAGCTTGGGGGAGACGTTCCACTGGTCGATGCGGCCCGAAAGCTCGCCAGGAGCGATGGTGCCGTTTGTCTCGACTTCGAGGCGGAAGCCGGAGAGGCGAAGGTGGTCGACGAGAGGGACGAGTTCGCGGCGCTGGATGAGCGGTTCGCCGCCGGTGATGACGACGTTCCGGGGCGGGTGCGATTCGACGATGGTGGCGACGGAATCCGCATCGGCGCGCATGGTCTGCTCGGCGCGGTCGAAGCGGTCCCAGTCCCAGGTGTAGGCGGTATCGCACCAGGAACAGCGGAGGTTGCAGGTAGCGAGGCGGACGAAGGTGCTGGGGACGCCCATGCTCGCGCCCTCGCCCTGGATGGAGGCGAAGATTTCGGGGCCGCCGGTCGGCATGCGGGAGAGGATGAGCACGCCTAGACGGCCGCAAGCGCAGGGTCAGGGATGCCGGCGCCAGCGAAGCCTGCAGCGCGAAGTTCGCACGAATCGCAGACGCCACAGGGGCGGTCGCCGCCCGCATAGCAGCTCCAGGTGAGTGCGAGCGGGGCATTGAGTTCGACTGCGTGGCGGACGATCTCGGGCTTGGTCATGCGAATGATGGGCGCCTCGATGCGGATGGAGACGCCGTAGGCCGTACCGAGCTTGCTGCCGAGGCGGAGGACTTCGGTGAGGGCGTCGTAGAACTCGGGGCGGCAGTCGGGGTAGCCGGAGTAGTCGATGGCGTTCGCGCCGACCATGACGACGGGTTCGAGCGATGCGGGGTCGACGCCGTGCTGTTCGATCTCGGCGAGCATCCAGCTTTCGAGGGCGGCGGCGGCGATCGTCACGAAGAAGGTGTTGCGGAGGGGGACGTAGGTGATGGGGACGTCGCCGGCCATTGCTTCGACAGGACGGCCGGTTGGGAGGGCGTGGTCGGCGGTCCGGGTGAGGGCGGAGTAGGACGCGAGCTGCGCGTAGAAGGAAGCGTCGGCGTCGTGGAGGGGGATATCGAGGGCAGCGGCGACAGCGCGGGCGGATTCGATCTCGCGGGCGTGACGCTGGCCGTAGCGGATCGCGAGGCCCCGGACGGTGTAGCCCGCGCGGACCGCGTGTGCGGCGACGGTGGTGGAGTCGAGGCCACCGGAGAGGAGGACGATCGCGGCCTTCACGCGACCATCGTAGCCGCGGGGAGGGGGAACGGCGAAGGGCGGCCAGTTCGGCCGCCCTTCGTGGGCGTCGTGGCGTGGGGCGATTCTCTAGCCGCGAGGAAGTCCGAGGCCGCGAGTCGCGAGGATGGAGCGCTGAACTTCGTTGGTGCCGCCGGCGATAGAGGCGCTGACGTTGCTCAGGTACTCGGTGGCCTCGTCCATGATCTGGCGGTGAGAGGCGAGCCGGAGTTGGCCGCTCATGCCGAGCAGGTGCATTGCGGTGTTCGAGACGCGCTGGGCGAGGTCGGCGCCGAAGAGCTTGGAGGCGCTTGCTTCGTGGTTGGGGACGAGGCCCTTCGCCTGCATTGTCGCGACGCGGTAGGAGAGCATCTGGGCGACGTTCGACTCGACGGCGCGGTCGGCGAGCTCGTGGCGGATGCCGGGGCGCAGCTCGACGAGTTCGGGGCGCTCGTGGGCGACGGCGACGAGGCGATCGAGCGTCTTGCGGGCGGAGGCGCCAGCGCCGACGCTGGAACGTTCGAAGTCGAGGGCGACGGCGAGGTGGTACCAGCCGCGGTTTTCCTCGCCAACCATGCGGGAGGCGGGGATGCGGACATCTTCGAAGAAGACTTCGTTGAAGCTGTGCTGGAGCGCCATGTTGACCAGGGGGCGGACAGTGACGCCTGGGGTCTTCATGTCGAGCAGGAAGAGCGAGATGCCCTTGTGCTTCGGCGCTTCGGGGTCGGTGCGGGCGGCGAGCCAGCCCCAATCGGCCATGTGGCCGCCGGAGGTCCAGATCTTCTGGCCGTTGATGATGAAGTCATCGCCATCGCGGACAGCGCGGGTCTGGAGGGAGGCGAGGTCGGAGCCTGAGCCCGGCTCGCTATAGAGGGTGCACCACCAGTCTTCGGCTTCCGCGATGCGTGGGATGAACTCCTTCTTCTGCTCGTCGGTGCCGAAGAGCATGATCGAGGGGCCGACCCAGGCGATGCCCATGCTGAAGTGCGGGGCATTGGCGTAGGCCATCTCTTCGTTGTAGACGAGCTGGCGCATGTGGTCGGCGCCGCCACCGCCGTACTCCTTCGGCCAGGCCATGGCGAGCCAGCCCTTCTCGGAGAGCTTCTTCTGGAAGCCAAGGGTGTAGGCGCGTTCCTGGTCGCTAAAGCCGGGGGTGCCGTGTTCGGGGCGATCGCCTTCGGCGGGGAGCTCCTTCGCGATGAAATCGCGGACCTCCTGGCGGAAGGATTCTACTTCTGGATTGAATGCGAACTTCATGTCTGGCCTCCGTATATGCACGGCGAGTCTAGCAGGGCGGGGTGAGGGGTGCGAGGAGTGCGGGTACCGGTTCGGCTGTCCCACAAACGAAAAGGAGGGGCCTTGCGGCCCCTTCCTTGTTTCGCTTTGCGACGGAATCGGGTCAGTGCAACTTGCCCTCGGACACGCTGGCTGATCCGCCGCTCGACTGACCGGCAATGCCGCTCGTTGCGAGGGCGACGCCGGAGAGCGCAGCATCTTCGGCGATGCCGAGCGACTGGACGATGGCGGCGGTGGGGACACCGGTTTCGACGTCCCAGCCCTCCTGCTTGTAGTAGCTCTCGACAAGGCCGGCGATGAGTTCGTCGGTCATGCCTTCGTGCATCGGGAGGGGCTCCCGGAAGCGCGGCGGAAGTGTGTCGTCGGCGCGGGTGAAGCCCTCGCGAAGGTTCACGAGGCGGGTGAGCGTGATACCGCGCTGGGCGAGTTCGTGCATCGCGGCGTCGTCGAGGTCCCAGCCAGTTACGGCGTTGAGGATCTCAAGCGACTGATCGTCGTTGTAGCCGAGGAAGTGGCAGAGGCCGATCTGGTTGCGAAGGCCGTTCTTGTGGTCGGTCTGACGCATGTGATCGCCACCGGTCGGGGCGAGGAGGTAGGACTGGCGCATGATCGGCATGTGGCGCGGATCGTGCATGGCCATTTCCATGCCCTTGACGGTGGTGAGGAACTCTTCGGACCCGCCCCGGACGACGGCAGAAGCGCGCTGCGAGCCCTCGGCGAGGAGGTCACCGATTCCCTGGCGGTAGGCGATCATCGTGAGGAGTTCGATTACGGCTTCGGCGTTCTTGAAGTGGAGCGGTGCGCCGCCGGCGAGTTCTTCGGTGAGGACACCCTTCTCGTAGCACTCCATCGCCCAGGCGATGGTCGCGCCGGCGGAGATGGTGTCGAGGCCGAGGTAGTTGCACATCTCGTTCGACTTGCAGACGCCGACGATGTCATCGACACCGAGGTTCGCGCCGAGGGCGGCGAGGGATTCGTACTCAGGCCCGCCGTACTTGGGGTCGACGCTCCAGCGTCCCTTCTCGTCGAAGGCGACTGGCTTGCCCTTGTTCTGTTCCCTGGCAGCCTCGGCATCTTCGGCGCGCTTTTCGATCTGGACGACCTTCTTGCAGCGGACGGAGCAGGCGAAGCAGGCGGTCATGTTGATGCGGACTTCGTCGCGGATTGCTTCGGCATCGTAGAGCTCGATGCCTTCGGCCTGGCCGAGGCGGTAGTTGAGGCTGGGCATGCCGCCTTCGAGGTTCTTGCCGCGCATGTTGGCGCCGGTGCCGAACTCGTGGAAGACGTAGTGGACTTCTTCCATGGTGGAGGAGACCCACTTGGCGACGCCGGTGAGCGACTTCTGATCGGCGACGGGGAGGTTGGTTTTGCCACGGACGGCGATGGCCTTGAGTTTCTTCGAGCCCATGACGGCGCCCATGCCGCTGCGGCCGGCGGCTTCGTTGAGGTCGTTCATGAGGGAGGCGAAGCGGACGAGGTTCTCTCCAGCGGGGCCGATCTGAGCTATGCGGATGCGCGGGTCGCCGAGTTCTTCGTGCAGGATCTCCTCGACGTCGCCGGTGATCTTGCCCCAGAGGTGGGAGGCATCACGGATTTCGACGGTGTCTTCGGTGATCCAGAGGTAGACCGGGGTCTCAGAAGCGCCGTGGCAGACAATGGCGTCCCAGCCAGCACGCTTGAGTTCGGCGCCCCAGAAGCCGCCTGCTTCGGATTCGCCGTAGCCGCCGCTGAGCGGCGAGAGGGCGCCAACGGAGTGGCGGCCCGCGCCGGGGACGGCTGCGCCGGTGAGGACGCCGGGGGCCATCACGAGGACGTTGCCGGGCGCGAGCGGGTCGGTGCCCGTGGGAACATCCTTGAGGATGTAGTGGGCGATCAGGCCACGCCCGCCACCGTAGCGGCGGAAGAAGGCTTCGCCGGGGGATTCGATCCAGTGGGTGTGGTCGGTGAGGTTTACGTGAAGGATTCGGTCACAGAAGCCAAACTGGGCCATGCGGTAGTTCTCCCTGGGTGTTAGGCGGTCTTATGGGTTGTTGCGGGAAAGTGCGGCCTAGCCGCCCTCCATCTGACTGAAGAACGTGACTTCGTCGCCGGGCTTGAGGATGGATTCCTTCGTGCCCAGCGCACCGTTCACGCTGACGGTGAGGGTTGGCTCGCGGACGCCAGCGGCGGCGATCAGGTCGGCGACGGTGGCACCGTCGTCGAGGACGAATTCGAGGGGCCCGGTGTGCCCTTTGGGGGCGAACCGGCGGAGGTCGGCGAAGAGGGTGAGTCTCACGGGCGCACGTTCGGCGCTCTGTGGGGTTCCTGGCATTTCAACCACCAGTGGGAATGGGGAAAGCATAGCGGAGGCCGATGGGTTCCGTCCGCCATGCTCAGGCTGGCATATCGATCCTGAAGACAGACAAGGCTCCCCGAATGGGGAGCCTTGTGAATGATGCCGTAAAGGCGGACAACCTAGCCGCGGGGAAGTCCGAGGCCACGGGTGGCGATGATGTTCCGGTTAATCTCGCTGGTGCCACCGGCGATAGTGATCGGGACATCGAGGAGGTAGTCGGTGGCGGCGTCGACGACCTGGTGCTTCGAGCCATCGCGGAGCTGGCCGAGCATGCCGAGCA
Organism: Tepidiformaceae bacterium; assembly: GCA_051306275.1. Taxonomy (GTDB): domain Bacteria; phylum Chloroflexota; class Dehalococcoidia; order Tepidiformales; family Tepidiformaceae; genus JBPPMX01. Next base: position 4,679 of record JBPPMX010000063.1, on the reverse strand, counting down.
TGCGAATGCGAGTCACGCCGATGCGCTGAACCATTTCGCTACCGAAGTTCTTGCTGACGCTGGCTTCCTTGTTCGGTACCTGGCCCTTCGATTGCATCGTGGCGATCTGGTAGGCCATCCAGGTCGCGACGTTCAGCTCGATGTTGCGGTCGGCGAGTTCAGTGCGGATGTTCGGGCGGGTCGAGACGAGGTGCGGGTGATCCTTGAGGATCTGGACCATCTTTTCGATGTCACTGCGGCCGCTGCCGGAGAACTGGATGCTGGAGCGCTCGAAGTCGAGGGCGACTGCGAGGTGGTACCAGCCACGGTTCAGTTCACCGACGACGTTGGTAGCCGGGATGCGTACGTCTTCGAAGAAGACTTCGTTGAACTCGTGGCGGTCGCCCATGTTGACGAGGGGCTGGATGGTGACGCCCGGAGTCTTCATATCGACGACGAACATCGTGATGCCCTTGTGCTTCGGGGCCTCGGGGTCGGTGCGGGCGGCAAGCCAGCCCCAGTCGGCGTGGTGTCCGCCGGTGGTCCAGATCTTCTGGCCGTTGATGACGTAGTCATCGCCATCGCGGACGGCGCGGGTCTGGAGCGAGGCGAGGTCGGAGCCGGAGCCGGGCTCGCTGTAGAGGGTGCACCACCAGTCTTCGACATTCGTGATGCGTGGGATGAAGCGGTTCTTCTGCTCCTCGGTGCCGTAGAGCATCAATGAGGGTCCGACCCAGGCCACGCCCATGTTGCCGGTGGGCGCGCCGGCGTAGGACATCTCTTCGCCGTAGACAACCTGGTGCATGTGGCTGGCGCCGCCACCGCCGTACTCGGTCGGCCAGGCCATGGCGAGCCACTTCTTCTCGGCGAGCTTCTTCTGAAAGCCCTGTACGTAGGCCTTGTAGGCCGCGCCCTCGCCGGGGATTCCCGCGTCGGGGCGGTCGGCCTCGGCGGGGAGTTCGCGAGCGATAAAGTCCCGGACTTCAGAACGGAACGCCTCAACCTGGGGGTCGAACTTGAATTGCATTGGAATTGCCTCCTATCAAAAGGGAGTCAACGATAGCATGCGATTGGCGCGGGATCGATCAGCGCGCAGACAGTGGAAAAGGCCCCGTTTCCGGGGCCTTTTGTTGGTCGCTGATCCCGTTAATCCGGGGCTAGCCGCGCGGGAGGCCGAGGCCGCGGGTGGCGATGATGTTCCGGTTGATCTCGCTCGTGCCGCCGCCGATGGTGCCGGAGACGGCGGCGAGGTACGGGGTGGCGGCGTCGTAGATTTGGTGCTTCGAGCCCGAGCGCAGGAGGCCCGCGGTGCCGAGGAGGCGAAGCCGGGTGTGGGCGATGCGCTGGCCGAGTTCGGCGCCGAAGTTCTTGTTGACGCTCGCTTCCTTGTTCGGGACGATGCCGCGCTGCTGGAGGGCAGCGATCTGGTAGGCGAGGAGGGTGGAGACGGACAGCTCGATGTGGCGGTCGGTGAGCTCCGAGCGCATGGCCGGGCGGCCTTCGAGGAGCTGGGGGTTCGCCTTGATGATCGAGGAGATTTTGTCGAGCTGGCGGCGGCCGGCGCCGGAGAGCTGGATGCTGGAGCGCTCGAAGTCGAGGGCGACGGCGAGGTGGTACCAACCGCGGTTCTCTTCGCCCACGAGCTGGGTGGCGGGGACGCGGACATCTTCGAAGAAGACTTCGTTGAACTCGTGGCGGCCAGCCATGTTCACGAGCGGGCGAATGGTGACACCGGCGCTCTTCATGTCCATCAGGAACATGGAGATGCCCTTGTGCTTGGGCGCATCCGGGTCCGTGCGGGCGGCGAGCCAGCCCCAGTCTGCCTGGTGGCCGGTGGAGGTCCAGATCTTCTGGCCGTTGATGACGTAGTCGTCGCCATCGCGGACGGCGCGGGTCTGGAGGGAGGCGAGGTCGGAACCTGAGCCCGGCTCGCTATAGAGGGTGCACCACCAGTCGTCGACGTTGGTGATGCGGGGGATGAAGTGGTCCTTCTGCTCCTGGGTGCCGTAGAGCATCAGCGCCGGACCGACCCAGGCGATGCCCATGTTGGTCGAAGGAGCGCCCGCGTAGGCCATCTCTTCGTTGTAGGCGAGCTGGTGCATGTGGCTGGCGCCACCGCCGCCGAACTCCTTCGGCCAGGCCATGGCGAGCCAATGGTTTTGGGCGAGCTTGCGCTGGAAGTCCTGGGTGTAGGCCTTGTATTCAGCGGCCGCTTCGGCGCCGGGGACACCGGCATCGGGGCGCTCGTTTTCCGGGAGGAGTTCCTTGGCGATGAACTGCTGGACTTCCTGGCGGAAGGACTCGATTTCGGGTTCGAACTTGAATTTCATGCGTGCTGTCTCCTGGTGGTGTTGTGGTGGCTTTAGCCGCGGGGGAGGCCAAGGCCGCGGGTGGCGATGATGTTTCGATTGATTTCGCTGGTGCCGCCGCCGATGGTGGCGGGCACTTCGAGGAGGTATTCGGTGGCGGCATCGACGACCTGGTACTTCGAACCGTTGCGAAGCTGGCCGAGCATGCCGAGAAGGCGGAGGCGGGTGTGGCCGATGCGCTGGACCATCTCGCTGCCAAAGAGCTTGCTCACGCTTGCTTCCTTGTTCGGAACGAGGCCGCGGGCCTGCATTGCGGCGATCTGGTAGGACATCATCGTGCCGACGACAACATCGATGGCGCGGTCAGCGACTTCGGTGCGGACGTTGGGGCGCTGATCGACGAACGCGGGGTTGTCCTTGAGCAGCTGGGCCATGCGTTCAACGTCGCGCTTGCCGCTGCCGAAGAACTGGATGCTGGAGCGCTCGAAGTCGAGGGCGACGGCGAGGTGGTACCAGCCGCGGTTGACTTCGCCGACGACGCGGCTGGCGGGGACGCGGACATCTTCGAAGAAGACTTCGTTGAAGCTGTAGCGGTCACCCATATTGTGGAGGGGGCGGATGCTGACGCCCTGGGCCTTCATGTCGAGGAGAAACATGGTTATGCCCTTGTGCTTGGGAGCATCGGGATCGGTGCGGGCTGCGAGCCAGCCCCAGTCGGCCTGGTGCCCGCCGGAGGTCCAGATCTTCTGGCCGTTGATGACGTAGTCGTCACCATCGCGGACGGCGCGGGTCTGGAGGGAGGCGAGGTCGGAGCCTGAGCCGGGCTCGCTATAGAGCGTGCACCACCAGTCTTCGACACTGGTGATACGGGGGATGAAGTAGTCCTTCTGCTCGGGTGTTCCATAGAGCATGAGGGAGGGGCCGACCCACTGGACGCCCATATTGCCCGAGGGCGCGCCGGCGTAGGACATCTCTTCGTTGTAGACGAGCTGGTGCATGTGGCTTGCGCCACCGCCGCCGTACTCCTTCGGCCACGCCATCGCGAGCCACTTCTTCTCGGCGAGTTTCTTCTGGAACTCCTGGGTGTAGGCCTTTTCGACGGCGGCGGTGCCGATGATGCCGTGTTCGGGGCGTTCGTGTTCCGGGGGGAGTTCTTTGGCGATGAAGTCCTTGAGTTCCGAGCGGAACTGTTCGACTTCGGGTTCGAAGGTAAATCGCATAGCGCTGGCCTCGTACGGGTATCGAGTGGCGGGACTATAGCACAGGACGGGGCGCGTTTCTAACGCTATTTGAGAAGGTCGGGGAAGCGCCTGGAAAGGCGATCTCAAGCGAGTCGGGCGTCCCAGACGGGGTGCGGTCAGTCCGACTGGGGTGGCGGGGCGGCCCGGCGGGCGCGGCGGCGGCGGCGATTCCCGGCGAGCATCGCGGGGAGGACCCAGTACATGGCCATTGAGCCGAGGGCGAGGGCGACCGTCCCGTTGTCGACGGCCGAGCCGCGGCTCCGGCGGCGGTCGGCTGGGAGGACTGAGGGGAGGGGCATGGAGGTGCGCGGATTCTGCTGGGCCATCATGTCGCGGAAGATCTGCTCGATGCGTTCCTGGACCACGGGTCACCTCCGGCGCGTGGTCGAAGTATAGCGTGGTGACTGACCGCGGCGGCGGCGTGGCGCATACTTTCGGACATGGCGTATCACCCGGAAGACCTGAGCGATCTTGAGTCCGCGTTCCTCGGGGTGCTGTGCATCGGGCTGCCGCCATCACGGGCGGCGGGGGACGACCGGTTCCGGGCGGACCACTGCGCGGCCGTGGTCGCGGGTCTGCTGCGGACCGGCGATGCGAACCGGTTCCTCGGCGCGGATGGGATCCGGGTGTCGCAGGAGTTCCGGGGGGAACTGCGGACGGCGATCGATTCGCTTGTCGCGAAGGGTCTGGTAGCGCACGCGCCGATGGGTATGCCGGCGGCGGCGGGTGGGTTTGAAGCCGGGCTGGAGATCGACCTGGTCGACCCGGACCAGCAGCCGGCGGTGCTCGACCGGTATCTCGCGCAGCTGTGCATGGAGTCGCTCTTCCAGGTGCCGGCGGTGTATCCGTTCCTGATGGAGCGATATACAAAGAGCGGCGAGGTGTGGCGGCGCATCCGGGAGGCGGGCTATGCCAGCTGAAGGAGTGACCGTGATCGCGCCGGAAGGCTTTGACGCGGGGGAGAGCGGCGCGGCGGTCGTGCGGTACGACGTGGCGAACCCGGGTGCGGCGTTCGCGGGGGTGAGTGGTCCGGTGGTATTCGTGACGGGCGCCGGAGTGGATGTTGAGGGGGCAGTGGCGGCGATCCGGGCGCACGGCGGGCCTGTCGTGGAGGTGCGGCCAGAGCACTGGGACGGGTTCGAGGCGGAGG
>JBPPMX010000062.1:0-7181 GCA_051306275.1 Tepidiformaceae bacterium | reverse complement strand
GCGAGATAGGCGATGTCCTGCCACGTCATCGCTGCGCCTACAGGTCTTCCGGCCGGAACAGGCAGTACAGGATGTAGCCGCCCGCGCCGATCGCCAGGATCAACGCAACCAGGTTTTCAGCGTCCACTCAGATCCTCCTCAGGAACTCCGCCGCGAGATAGAACGTCACGAATGCGGCAATCGCGATCGCCAGGAACCCGGCATCAGCCATCGACTGTTTCCCCTGTTGCATCTGCGATGAGCCGGAGGAGCGCGTCGACCGGGAACGGTTTGACGAGCACTCCAGCGGGGCGGAACTCTTCGACACGCGACGGCGCGAGCGGCGCCGCGGAGAACACGATGACTGGCACCCGCTCGCGGTCGGCCGGCGAGAGGCGCCGCAGGACTTCCCACCCCGTCAGGTCCGGGAGGTTGATGTCGAGCAGCATCGCGTCGGGGACGGCTTCGGCGAGCGCGAGCAACGCATCGGTGCCGGTGGTCGCGACGCGAACGTCGTGGCCGTGTGCGCGGCACGCCCGCGAGAGGACAGCGACGATCGGCGCTTCGTCATCTACAAGGAGGAGCGCTGCCATCAGTGTTCATCCTTGCGGAAGAGGACGATGAACGGACCGGCCGAAGGGCCCCGGATTTCCGAGACCAGCCATCCACGCGCGACGTGCGCCCGGATCTCGGCCACGCAAATGGCCGGGTTTTCGCAACGGCAGGTTTCGTACGACACATTCGAGACCATGCCGTGATCGTCGCGCGGCGCTCATGCGGTACGCGTGTGGGCCGGCCCGTTGGATGTCAGGAAGCTGTCAGGATTCGTCCGCTACGAGGCGATAGCCCACGCCCGGGTCGGTGACGATGGCGCTCCCCGCCTCGCCCAGCTTTCCCCGCAACTGGTGGACGAAGGTCCGGAGGATGTGGCCATCGTCGGCGTACTCCGGCCCCCAGACGGTCTGGAGGATGTGCCGCTGGGTGAGGACCCGGCCCCGCTGCTCCATCAGGAGCTTGAGCAGTCCGAACTCACGCGGGGTGAGGTGGACCGCCCGGCCGTTCACGCGCACATCTCGCGTCGCCAGGTCGAGCACGACCCCGCCCGCGGTCAGCACGGCGCCGGTCGCGAGGCCGGCCTGCCTGCGGAGGGCGACCCGTATCCGCGCTTCGAGTTCGGGCATGCTGAACGGCTTCGTCAGGTAGTCGTCGGCGCCTTCGTCGAGCGCCTGCACCTTCTTAGCGTCGTCCCCGAGCGCGCTGAGGACGATGATCGGCGTCGCGACCCCCGAGGCGCGGAGGCTGCGACAGACGGCGATCCCGTCGCCATCCGGCAGGACGAGGTCGAGCAGGATGACGTCCGGGCGGAAGGCCGCGACGTGGTCCGCGAGTCCAGCCGCGCTCTCCACCGCCAGGACGCGGTATCCGCGGCCCTCGAGGTCTCGCCGCACGGCCAGCAGGATCGCCGGGTCGTCGTCGATCACCAGGATATGCGCACCCGTGGGAGTGCTCATCGGCTCTCCGCGGGGGGTGTCGCTGCCGATAGCTCGACCGCGAACGTCGTCCCGTCGCTGTTCGAAGCGACCGAAATCCGCCCCGCGCAGAGATCCACCATCGCCTTCACAATCGCCAGTCCGAGCCCGGTTCCTTTCGTCTTCCCCTCCTGTGCGCCCCGGTAGAACTTTTCGAAGATGTGCGGCAGGTCGCCCGCCGGGATTGGCGGCCCGGCATCGTGTACTTCGAAGCGGGCGCGTCCCGGCAGAACGCCGGTGCGTAGCTCGATGGGCGCGCCGGGCTTCGAGTACCGGGCTGCATTCTCCAGCAGGTTCGTCGCTACCTGCCAAATAAGCCCGTAGTCCGCGAGCGCCCACGTCTCCGAAGGCCCACTCACCACCACCTCGCGCCCGGCCGTCGCCGCCGGCATCGAAGCGGCTACTTCATCGAGCAGCTGGCGAAGGTTCACCGGCTCCACGCGCGGCCGGACGGCGCCACCTTCGAGCCGGCTCATTTCGAGCAGGTCGCTGACGGTCGTCGTCAGCCGGTCCGTTTGCGACTCGATCGTCTCAAGGAACGCCCGCCGGTCCTCCTCGTCCCATGGGACCGATTCGTCGCGAAGGCTCCCGACCGCCGCCTTGATCGCGGTCAGTGGTGAACGGAGGTCGTGCGAGACGCTCGAAAGCAGCACGGATTTGAACTCGTCCGCGCGCTCCAGGGCTTCCGCGCGCTGCGCCTCGGTGGCGAGTCGCGACCGTTCGAGCGCAAGCGACGCTTCGTCCGCGAACGCCCGGGTGAGCCTCGCCTGGTCCTCGGCCTGTCGCCCGGCCGGGGTCCCGGTGAGCCGCATGAGGCTCCGGTCGCCGGATGCCTGCAACGGGATGAACGCGTACGCGATCCCATCGCTAACCGGCTGCCGCGACCGCACGCGAACGCGCCCCGGGCCTCCGAGCGTCGCTGTCTCCTGCGTCCGCAGCGCCTCTTCCGCGACGCTTGCCTGCTCCCGCGAGACGGGCGCCCCGCTGGCGTCGTCCGGGGTCGAGGCGATGACCCGCCATCCGTGGTCGTCGCGCACCACCGCGCAGCCTTTCACCCCGAGGGCGCGGGTCGCGGCGGCACAGAGGTCGCGCATAGCCTCGCCGGGCGTCCGGGCGGCCGCCATCGCCTGCGAGAGGTCGAGCAGGAGGCTCGTTTCCTGCGCCCGCGCGGTCGCGAGCCTCGTCTCGGCGCGAAGGAGCGAAAGCATCGACGCCCCGATCAGCGCGACCAGCAGGTAGAGGACGAGCGCCGTGACGTTTCGCGGCTCCTGGACGGTGAACCGATGGATCGGCTCGACGTAGAAGAAGTTGACCAGCACATCGGCGACGACCGCTGAGGTCAGCCCGACGACATACCCCCACGCCGCCGACGCCAGCAGCACGACGATGAGATAGACGAGCGCGACCTGGAGGATGTGCGATTCGTCGAGCGGTGGCGCCATCGCCGCGGTGATGACCGCGAACAGCACGCCCACAACTACCAGCCCCACAAGAGGCCGGCTCAGCCAGACCGACTGCCACGCACGAGCCTGCACGGGCACAGGGTAGCGCGTGGGTGGTTGCGGGTCGGCCCATACGCCCCGCGCTGTCATATCGCGCCAGCCGCAGGGACGGGCGCCTCTCTGTCGGGACGGGATGGGAAGAGACTCGGTTAGGTGCGGGGCTATCCGGTGTCTGTGCACATCTCCGGGCGGACGAGCACGCCGCAGGCGACGAACTGCCCGCGGTCACCGTTCTCGCCCGGCACGGGAACGCGGTCCCAGACGGAGCTGTGCGCTTCGTCCACTTCCCAGTGGAGGATGTTTCCCTCGAGCGATGTGTCGCTGCCCGGTACCGCCTCCGCGAGGCCGAACGCTGCCCGTTCGTGTGCGGATCCATCGAGCGTGAACAGTGGGACGACGCCGCCCGCGGATGCGACGACTCTCGAAACCTCGCTACCCGTACGCAGGTCCACCAGCGCGGGGTCGTCTCGTTCGCAGCCCCCGCCACCATCGCTCACGAGGGCGAGGATCTCCGAACGCGCCCCATCGAGTCCACCGAGCGGACTATCGAAGGTGACGACTGAGGCGATCCGCTCCCGTGCCCAGGCGGGGTCGTCCCCGATCGCGTAGGCCGCCACGACCCCGCCCATGCTGTGCGCGACGATCGTGACCCTCGACGGCGCGAAGCTCTCGACGAGCGCCCGCAGCCGGGGAGCGGTCACATCGGCGATCCCGGCGCAGGTCGCGCTCTTTCGGTAGTCGGGCGCCGCGACCGTCCCGGGGATGCCCCCTTCGCAGTACTCTCCGGAGTAGCTGAAGTAGGCGAAGCTGTCCGCACCAAGCTCCAGCTCTCCAGCAAACCCGTCGCTCTCCAGCAGGTCCCGCATCCAGCGTGGCCCCCGGTCGACGAACGCGTCGCCGTCCGGACAACGGCTCTGCGAGTTCAGTCCCTGCACGAAGAGGACCTTCCGCGGCGCGACGGCGATTGGGTGCGCCGCGACTTCGACCGCGTCGCCGTGGAAGACCCGCAGCTCCACCTCGAACCGCCCGGCCCCTGTATACCGATGCGAGACGCGGAACGTCCCATCCTCGCTGAGGAGTAGCGGCGCGGTGACCCCGTCCCCGAACCGGATCTCGGCAACGACCGGCTGTTCGGTCACAACCCGGCCCGCGAGTTCCGTCTCGTACCCCTGGTGCGCCGTCGCGTTCGGCTCGAAGACGATCAGCGGCGCCTCACTGGCCCCGTGGATCATCGGCCAGGCGGCCCATACGAAGATGAACGCGATCACGACGACGCCGCCGGCGGCTGCGAGAGTTCGTTGCCTGAGCATCATCCAAACCGTACCACCGACTGGCAGGCAGTGATCCCGGTGATGGCGGGCGCGCAGCCCGCTGGTAAGGTGACCGCATGCGTGATGTCCTGGTCGTGGGCGGTGGCCCGGCGGGGGCCGCGACGGCAATCCACCTGGCTCGCGCCGGCCGGTTGGTGGCGCTATTCGACCGCTCTCACTTCCCGCGTCCGAAGGCGTGTGGTGAAGGGCTTCTGCCGGCTGGTGTCGAGGCGCTCGGGCGGCTCGGCGTGCTAGACGAGGTGCGGGACGCGGCGGCCACCATCCGGGAGGTCCGATTCACGGCGGGCCACGCGTCGGTGTCCGGGGACCTCGGCGACAGGATCGCGCTCGGCGTCCAGCGAACGTTGCTCGACAACGTGCTCCTCCAGCGGGCTGTGGAAGAGGGTGTGGAGGTGCGCCAGGTGACGGCTCGCTCCCTCGTCCGTGACTCCCGCGGACGTCCGGACGGCATCGAGACCGACGCGGGTGTCGAACGCGCTCGCGTCATCGTTGCTGCCGATGGCCTGGGGTCACGGCTCCGCCGGCAGGCTGGCCTTTCGCACTCGCGCGGCCGCCGCCATGCACTCACGACCCATCTCGCGCTGCCGTGGCTGCCGGATGACCGAATCGACGTCCGCTTTCGCGATGGATACGAGCTGTACATCACGCCGGTCGGCGGGGGAGTGTCGAACGTCGCGGTGCTCTCCGATCGAAGGCGCATTCGCGGGCTTGCCCGGGAGCGCATGGCCGGGCTTCGCGCGCTGCTCGATGCCGAGTTCGAGGGGCGGTCGGCGGGACTCGGTACGATGGATGTCATGAGTGCGGGGCCGTTCCCGGTCCGCGTCAGGCAGGCCTACCGCGGACGCCTCGTGCTGGCGGGGGATGCGGCGGGGTTCTTCGATGGGATTACGGGCGAAGGGATCTCGCTCTCCCTGCTCGGGGCCGAACGCTGTGCGGAGGCAATCGACGTGGCACTTGCGACGAACCGCACGGCGAGCTTCGCGGCCTACGATCGGCAAATTCGCGAAGCCGCGCGGAACTCGACCTGCCTCGGGCGACTGTCGCTCTTCTTCGCGCGTCACCAGTCCCTCGCTGAAGTCGCGATCGCGAGCCTCGCGAACCGCCCCGGGACGTTCGAGAAACTCCTCGCGATCAACCAGGGGGCGGCTGGCTTTCGAACCCTCCGCCCGGCGAATGCGATCGGGCTCTTCGACCCGAGGCTGCTGTTCAGAACACGCCGGGGATGAACCGGGCGCGTTCTTCGAAGTGTGCGCGGTACTCCGGGATCTGCATGAGCGCGGCCTCTTCCCGCGAGATTCGCGAACGGAGGAGCGCCGCGTTCGCCACGGACGCGAACACGCCCAGCCATCCCGCGCGGAACGCGAATGGCAGCGCGAGCAGTTCGACGCAGATCACGGCGTAGTTCGGATGGCGGATGTACCGGTACGGCCCACGCGTTTCGACCTTGAGACTGGCAGGGACGATCCCGTGGGTGTTCCAGCGGTCACCCAGCGTCGCAATCACCCACGCGCGCAGAGGTTGCACGGCGGCGAGGAGGGCCACCCATCCCCATCGCGGCGAACCGCGCCCGAAGACGAATGTCCCGGCGATGGTCGTCGTGTGGACTGCCACGATGAGGACGTATTCGGGATCTCGACTGGCGGGAGGCGCTGCTCCGCTTCGTCGCATGTTCCGCTTCGACAGCGCGAGCTCGGCCAGGCGGGCGGCGCCCATCGCGCAGCACACGAGGAACCGGATCACCGGTGCATCTCGGCGAGCAGAAGTTCGATCGAAACCCCGGGCCCGAACGCCGCGATGATGCAGTAACCGGCCGGGGCCTCCGGGTCGGCGAGGAAGCGACGCACAACATCCAGCACCGCCGCCGAGGACATGTTTCCGCTCTCCGCGAGGGAGTCGCGCGACCACCGCATCGCCGCACGTTCGAACCCGCCCGCCTGCTGGAGCCCATCGAGAATCCGCGCGCCGCCGGGGTGGATAAGCCAGCCCTGGACATCGCCACGTCCCAGCTGATGCTCGGCGAGCAGCGCATCGACCGCCGAGATCGTTGCGGGGACGAGACGGTCGCTCAGCGCCCGGCTCAGGACCGGGTAGAAGCCATTGTCAGTCAGGTCGAACCCGAGCAGGTCAGCCGACCGGGGCACGAGATAGCTGCTGGCGCCGAGGACGCGCAGGCCGGCGCCGGGGCCGGCCTCGAGCGCGAGTGCGACCGACCCGTCACCGAAGATCACGCTCGCGGTCAGGGCGCCCTGTTCGCAGGTCGCGTGGAACGCGAGCGAACAGAGCTCGGTCGCGATCACAAGCCCCGCCGCGTCCGGCTTCGCCTGCAGAAAGTCGAACGCCCGCGCGAGTGCGACAACCCCCCCGGCGCAACCCGCCTCGGTGATCGGTGTCCGCATCACCGTTGGGGTCAGCGCCAACGACTCGACCACCTGGACCGGCCATCCCGGCAGCATCATGCCGGTGCACGACGACGTGACGAGGCAGCGAATACTGTCCGTCGAAACGAGCCCCGCCGCGCCGGTCGCCGCTTCGATCGAGAGCTGCGGGGCGACTTCGCGGTAGACGAGGTTTCGTTCTTCGATCGTCCCCAGTCGCGCGATCTGGTCGGCGGGCAGGCTGATCGCCCGCTCGGTGATCCCGCTCCCTCGCGCGAGCGCCGCCGCCCGGCGCCCATCGCCCGTGAGCAACGCAACCCGTTCAACCGCTTCGGGCTGGCTGACCCGAAACGGGGGCTTTGCGATCGCGCCGCCGACAATTCGCACCGGCACGGTTGGCAGCCCTTGCTTCATCGCCCGAGCATATACCGGCCGGTCGCGCCGTGGTGCGGTGGGTGGCGAGGG
>JBPPMX010000061.1:0-10696 GCA_051306275.1 Tepidiformaceae bacterium | reverse complement strand
ATGGCCGTCTTCTGTGAGCTGAAGGCAACGGTCGACATGCCCGAGCTCGACCAGTCGCTCGCCGGCGCGGTCTGCAGCCTGATCGAGTCGCACGGCGCCAGCGAGTGGGTCGGCATCCATTCGTTCGGCCTCGAAATCGTGGGGGCCGCGCGCCGGCACGCACCGGGCGTCTCGACAGCAGTGATCTCGCCACCCGTATTCGGGGATACCCGCCGCGCGCTCTTCAACGCCGCTGTCGTGCGCGGCGCCCAGGCGGTCTCCGTCCACCATTCCGCCGTTGACGCCGCCTTCGTCCTCGCAGCCCGGCGACGCCAACTGAGCGTCTGGACCTGGACTCCCGATGACGAGTCCGAGTGGGAACGGCTGAGCGCGGCAGGGGTCGATGGGATCATCACGAACCTCCCGACGGCGCTCCGGTCGTTCCTCACGCAACGCACCGATTGATCGGTTGAATGCCGGTATCGGTTACCTCGAACGGAATGGGGTTCCGGGGCAAGCATGCTCGTGATACATTTCACAACGGTGAACGTGAGCGGTGAGGTACTGGTCTTCCCTCCCAAGATGCTCTGCTCGTCTACGTGATCCTTCGTCTGGTTTCTCACCGTTCACACGAACGCCCCTCGGAAACGGGGGGCGTTCGCTTTGTCGCCGCTGAACGCGGGCGTGCTTCCGTGACCCCTGCCGTCCGAGGGCTGACAATGCAGGCAAATGGCCGACCGTCGTTTCGCCGCGCTCTCCCATCTCGCCGCCCAGCACCCGCCGGGACAGCGAGCCGCCTCGGAGCGCCGCGATGATTGAACGCTGGCAGCAGCGCCCGAAGCGTCAGCGCGAATGGCGCTTCCCGACATGGCCACGCTGGCGCCCCATCCGCTGGCTCCGAAGGACGCTCCAGTCAGGATGGCTCTTCCCCATGCTCCGCCTTGGCTACCGCCTCGAGATCACCGGGCGCGAGCGGGTGCGGGGTGTGAAAGAGCCCTGCCTCATCGTTAGCAACCACAACATGCATCTCGACCAGTCCATGCTGTTGCGGAGCCTCCCGGACGGCTTTCGCCAGCGCGTCGCCATCGCTGCGGCCGCCAGCGATATCTACGGCAATCGGTTCCGAGGATTCTGGGCGAGCCTCCTCGGCAACGCGTTCCCCTTTTCGAAGCAGGGCGGCGGCATCCGCGAGAGCCTTGAGTATGTCGCCAAGATGTTGGACGACGGCTGGAACGTGCTTTTCTTTCCCGAAGGAAAGCTCACGGTCATCGGGCCGATGCGGCCATTCAAAGCGGGCATCGGGCTGCTCGCCCGCGAGACCGGCGTGCCAGTCCTCCCGATGCGCATTGACGTCCTCCGTCCCGGCTTCTACGAGGGAAAGTGGCTTCCGACACCCCGGGCCTACGTCCGAGTGACCATCGGCGAGCCGGTACGGGTCCCGCCCGGGATGGGACTCAAGGAAGCCACCCGCTTTCTCGAGGCGGCAGTCCGTGACGCGGGGCGCGAAACGGTCCCGGCATGAGCATCCGGTTTACAGACATCCTCACGACCGCGAACGCCCTGGCGACCTACCTCGGCGATCCAGTCGTCCTGCCGAACCATCTCATCGAGGCGGTCGCCATCCTCCGCGAGGAGAAGGGTCTCGACGACTTCGGGCCTGGGATGTCGCCGATGATTCCCCGCTCCCCCGGCGGCGCCGTTGTTCGACCGGATGTGCGAGCCCTCACCCAACAGTGGTTCAAGGCGCACGGCAGCGACCCGCTTGTCAGGCTCGAAGACGGTGCCGTGGACGAATTCGTCGAGGACCTGCTCACGCTCGATCGCTGACCCTCAGGCGCGAACGAGCCGGGCTATCTCCGGCAGCGCTTCCCCCGCTGGAGCGCGAATGATGACGTCTGCAATCTCCGAAAGCGGCGTGCTGTCTGGGTTGATCTCAATGAGCGGAGCGCCGTGCCGCTTCGCCATAATCGGGAAGTCGGCCGCCGGATACACAACCGCTGACGTGCCGATGGTGAGGAACAGGTCGGCTCGCGCCGCCTGCCGGTAACACTCCTGGATAGCATCGTGCGGGATCGGCTCACCGAACATAACAACATCCGACTTCAGTATCCCCCCGCACTCAATACAGAGCGGAGGCAGCGGAGCGCGGCGAACGTTGATTGCTGGCTCGCGCTGGCCGCAACTCATGCACCGGACACGATTGCGATTCCCGTGAATCTCCGTGACCGCGAGGGACCCCGCGAGCGTGTGCAGGTTGTCGATGTTTTGCGTGATCACGTGCTGGAGCCGTCCCGCCTGCTCAAGCCCCGCGAGCGCCAGGTGGCCGGCATTCGGGCTCGCGTCATCCATAGCACGCGAGAAGTCGCTCCCCTCGTCGGCACGCTGCATCGCCTCCTCCCACCATGCGGCCGGGTCCCGCGTGAACAGCTCCCACCCGTCGATCGTCGGCTCGCTGAACCGCGTCCAGATACCATCGGTGCCGCGGTAGGTCGGGATCCCACTCTCCGCCGAAAGCCCCGCGCCCGTCAGCGCGACGGCACGTTGAGCATGGCTCAGGAGCTCTGCGGCTGCGTGTATCTGCTGGGTGATGGCTTGAGAGGGGTGCATCGCGAACTCCGGCGCCATGCATCGTACGCCACGGCGGACACGGAGGCAGGGGCGTGCTAGCCCCGGCTTCGGGTCCGTTCGACCGCTTCGTGCCATCGCCCGAGCCGTTCCGTTCGGGCACCCTCGGAGATCGCCGGTTCGAACGTTCGCTCTCCTCGCCACATGCCTGCCACCTCCGCCGTGTTCGACCAGACTCCCGCCTGGAGTCCTGCGAGATACGCCACGCCCATCGCCGTCGTCTCCGTTTGCTCCGGCCGCACGACCCGGCATCCCGAAAAGTCTGCCTGCATCTGCATCAGCAAGTCGTCCGAGGCTCCGCCCCCATCGACGCGCAGTTCTCCTACTGGTGCGTCAAGTTCGGATTCGAGCGCGGTCAGCACATCAGCTGACATCAAAGCGACTGACTCGAGCGCGGCACGAGCGATGTGCGCACGTGTCGTCCCGAGGGACAGTCCGACGATCGCACCCTTCGCCGCCGGATCCCAGTGCGGCGCACCGAGCCCGGCGAACGCAGGGACGAACTCCGCGCCGTCCGATCCGGGGACCGACCGTGCTAGCGCCTCGATTTCCGCTTCCGAAGTCAGGCCCAGCTGTTCCTGGAGCCAGCTAATCCCCGCCCCGGCCACGAAGACCGATCCCTCGATGACGTACTCGGGCCCGCTGGTCGATGTCCCCGGCCCGAGCGACACGAGCAGGCCGTTGGTCGAGGCCGTGGAGCGGCGCCCTGCGTTGGCGAGGAGGAAGCACCCGGTGCCGTAGGTGTTCTTAACCATCCCGGGCTGGAAGCACGCCTGTCCATAGAGCGCCGCTTGTTGGTCTCCGGCCATCGCAAGGATTGGGACTTCCGCGCCGAACGCCGCGGTCGACGTGACCCCGAACGGCGAGCCGGACGGCTGCGGCAGCGCAAGGACCTCTCGGGGAATGCCGAACAAATTGCAAAGCTCGCTGTCCCAGCGCCCCCGCCCGGTGTTGAAAAGGAGCGTCCTGCTGGCATTCGTGTAGTCGGTCACGTGCCGCGCGCCGCCTGTCAGCTTCCATGCCAGCCACGAATCCACCGTGCCCACGGCTATGTCACCGGCCTCGGCACGGCGGCGGAGGTCCGGGACGTTCTCAAGCAGCCAGCCGATCTTGGTGGCAGAGAAGTACGGGTCGATCGCGAGACCCGTCGCCGCGCGGATCGTCGGTCCATGTCCCGCGGCCTCGAGTTCGGTGCAGCGATCGAGTGTGCGACGGTCCTGCCATCCGATCGCCGGAGCCGAGGGTTCGCCCGTCCCCCGGTCCCAGGCGACGACTGTCTCTCGCTGGTTCGCGATCCCGATCGCCGTGATCTCACCCGGAGCGACGCCTGCGGCCCCGAGCGCAATGGCGATGGCCGCTTCGGTCGCCTGCCACAGCGCTTCCGCGTCCTGTTCGACCCAGCCGGGCCGCGGGTAGTCCGCCGGTGTCGCGCGCTGGCCGAAGCCAAGGACCCGGCCGTCGCTGTCGACGACGAGTGCGCGGGAACTGGTCGTCCCCTGGTCAATCGCGAGGATGCGGGGCGCTGTCATTAGCTCGAGTATAGGGTCAGCACGCCGTCAAACGGGATGGCACGTGGTGTGATCGTCTCGGGCGCTACCGCGCGCTTTCGAGCTTCTCGAGCCGGGCACGCAGGCGTGCGTTCTCGTCCCGTATCCCTTCGAATTCGTCGCGCAGGCGCTTCAGTTCATCGGATGGCGTAGCGCCCTTCCGCAGCGCGGCTGCCGCTTCCCTGGCCACCCGTATCCCGCGACCGTCGAGTTCACGGCCAGCCATCTGATCGAGGCGTCCGGCGAAGTCAGGGTCGCGCACAGCCTTGAGCGCGTTCGCCGCCGCAATGCGCATGCGGAAGTCGGGATCGTCGAGGTATGTCGCGATCAGCTCGGCCGCCTCGCGCTTCCGTGATTCGACGTGCGGAGCAAGCCGCGCGAGTGCGGCGAGCGCGAACGGCCGCGCCCGCGGCGGAATGCCATAACTTGCCGTCGCAGCGATCAGGTCGAACCCGCGCTCGTCGCGAAGCTCCGCGAGGCCATCCACGCATCCGACTCGCACCGCCTGCTGGAACGAGTCGCGACCGATGTTCGCCGCTATCACCTCGAACGCGCCCTCCACTCGCAGCTTGCCTATCGAGCGGTTCGCCTCCGCTTCCACAAACCACGACGCATCCTTCATCGCGAGTGGCCGGAGCGCCGGCAGAAGGTCCGCGTCCCCTCGGAACTCGCCAAGCGCCGCAACGACCGCACGGCGTGCCTTGGGATGCCGCGTCGCCAGCGAAGCGAGGAGAGCCTCGCGCGCTTCCGGCGTACGCACCTGGCCGAGGGCCCGCGCGGCGGCCGCCTGCACGCTCCACGCCCGCTCAGATTCGAGGCTGTTCCGCAGCGCCGCCACCGCCTCGCGCCCGCCACGCTTCCCGAGCGACGCCGCCGCCGTCTGGCGCCCCGCGATATCGTCGTCCGACGCGAGTTGGAACCGCAGCTCCGCGGTCGACTTGTCGAAGTCCAGCTTCTTGAGTACTGCGTTGTAGGGGTCGAACCGGCACAGGTCCGGCTTCTTGGCGAGGGCGAAGTAGAACGTCTGCTCCCGCTCGGTCACCTCCACCCGAAACGCCTGCGGACGACCGCGACCCGTTCGGAAGTCGATCGTCACCGGGAGGCGGAAGATCGGCGTACCGTCGTCTGTCTTCTGCGTCTGCATCACCATCACCGAAGCGACGCTGGTGCGGTCGTCCCACGCCCAGCTGACCTTGAACTCCGGATGCCCCGGCTTATAGACCCACTGGTCAAAGAACCACTCGAGGTTCCGTCCGGTCTCCGCTTCAATCGCGTCGACGAGGTCCTGGGTGATGACACTCCGCTCCTGGTTATCCCGGCAATATCGCTGGATCGAGCGGAAGAACTGATCATCGCCAAGGACCCCCCGGAGCGTGTGGAGGACCAGCCCGCCCTTCTCATAGAGGTGGCGGTCGAAGATGTCGATCGGCTGGTTGTAGGTGTTCGAGACGATCGGGCGGCGGTAGCGGGTCTCGGCCTCCGCGAAGTAGATGTCGCTGTCGCGGATCACGGCCTGGCGGTACTCATCGATCCCGTTCGCGTTCTCCTCCCAGAGGAGCTCGAAGTAGGTCGCGAACCCCTCGTTCAGCCAGCCGTGCGACCAGTCGCGACAGGTGAGCAGGTCGCCCCACCACATGTGTGCGAGCTCGTGCGAGATGAGGTCGTCGCTCGAGTAGTCCCGCGCGCCCTTGCGGTCGAGGAGGATGTTCTCCGTCATCGTGGTCGCGCTCGTGTTCTCCATCCCACCGAAGATGAAGTCGCGCACCACCACCTGGCTGTACTTCGCCCACGGATACGCGACCCCCGTGAGCCGTTCGAACAGCTCGATCATCCGCGGGGTGTTCTTGAAGGTCAGCTCGCCGCTCGACCGCGCTGCCGGCTCCACGAAGTAATCAATTGTGAGCTTCGGCGTCGACGCGTCGATCCGGTCGAGTTCTCCCGCGGCAAGGGTGATGAGGTAGTTCGAGTGCGGCCGCTCCTGGAACCAGTGGAACGTACGTGTGCCATCGCGGTTCTTCTTATCCTGCAGCAGTCGCCCGTTCGAGAGCGCATACCAGTGGCCCGGGACCGCGACGATCACTTCGCTCGATTGCTTCTCCCCGGTGTAGTCGAAACACGGAAACCAGTAGCGCGAGTCTTCGTCCTGGCCCTGCGACCAGACCTGCACTGGCTTGTCCGGGTAGCCCTCGTCTGGGCCTGTGAAGTAGAGCCCCAGCCGCGGCGTCGCCCGGTAGGCAATCGCGATCCGGAACTCGACACCCCGCTTCCGCGCGCCGCCGATATCGATACGGATCCGCGCCCCGTCGTAGTCGTAGGACGCGGCCGAGCCCGCAACTTTGACCGACTCGATCGTCATCTCGCAGGCGTCGAATTCGACGTGGCCGAGGCCGTCGTTCAGGGGTGCGACCGTGTGGGTCGCCGTCCCGGAGATGCCCCGCGCCGGCAGGTCGAGCTTCAGCTCAAGTCGCGTGTGGCGGACATCGACGACCCGGTCGCGCGGCCAGACCTGGCGGTCTCCGGGCAGTGCATGGGCGGGCGACGGTGGTTCGGCAAAGGACGCGGAGGAGGAGATGTACTCCTCGAAGAGGAAACGGTCAGGCATGCGCGGAGTTTACCGCGCAACTACCAGTGCGGGTATCGCTCGCTCATGACGTCGCGTTCGCGGTGATCCACTTCAGCACCTCTTCGCCGTGCGCGTCGGGCTTCACCCGCGCCCACCGCTTCGCAACCACCCCATCGGGGCCGATGATGAACGTGGAGCGGATGATCCCCTCGTATGTCTTGCCGTAGTTCTTCTTCTCGCCCCACGCGCCAAACGCACGGGCGACCTCGTTCCCCTCGTCGACCAGGAGCTGGAAGGGCAGGTCATACTTCGTCGCGAACTTCGAGTGTGACGCAGAACTGTCCCCGCTCACCCCGAGGACGACGGCCCCCGCCGCCTTCAGCGCCCCGTAGTTGTCGCGGAAGTTGCACGCCTCACGCGTACATCCGGGCGTGTCGTCCTTCGGGTAGAAGTACAGGACAACCCACTTTCCCGCGAGCGATTCGAGCGACACAGCCTCGCCCGATTGGTCAGGCAGTGAGAACCGGGGCGCGGGGGACCCTTCGGAGATCATCTCGGTCGCGGCCATCGTTTACCTCGTGTGTCTCGGGTCAGCCGGAGAGTTCTTCGGCGAGGCGAAGCAGATCGAGCCGGGCAGGCGGGTGCTGGTTCGCCACGACATCCTTCAGCGGGACCTCGACCGCCACGCGCCCCTGGAACCCGATCATCATTCCCGACCGTCCTTCGGCGAGCGCTTTGACCGCCATGTTCCCGGACTGCGCCGCGATCAACCGGTCGCGCATCGTCGGGCGGCCGCCGCGTTGGACGTGCCCGAGCACGACGACCCGGTACGGGCGCGCAAGGTGCTTCCCGACCGCCTCGGCAACACCGAAGGCGCCGCCGGCCTGCTCCCCTTCGGCGACGACGATAATGTGGCTCCGCTTGCCCCGCTCGATCGACGCACGTAGCCGCTCGGCAAGCGTCGTCAGGTCTTCTCGCGATTCCGGGACCAGCACACCCGCCGCGCCCGCAGCCACAGCGGTGTGGAGCGCGAGTTCCCCGCTCGCCCGCCCCATGACCTCGACGAAGAACATCATCCCCGTCGATTCGCTCGTATCGCGAACCTGGTCGATCGCCGTTACCGCAGTGTTGACGGCGGTGTCGAACCCGATCGTTTCGTCCGTTCCCCACACGTCGTTGTCGATGGTGCCAGTGACGCCAGAAACCGGCACGCCGTGCTCAGCTTCGAGAGCGAGCGCGCCACGGAAGCTCCCGTCTCCGCCAATCACCACCAGCCCGTCCACCCCGTCGGAGCGCATCTGGTGCACGGCTTGGGCCCGTACGCCGGGATCGAGGAACTCGGGGCAACGCGAGGTACCAATGAACGTGCCGCCGCGCTGAATCGTGTTGCCGACCATCCGGTCGTCGAGCTCGATGAAGTTGGCTTTCACGAGCCCCGTATAGCCATCGAGGTAGCCAACGGAGTCGATCCCAAGGCCGGTCGCGGTACGCACAGCGGCGCGTACTGCGGCGTTCATACCCGGGGCATCGCCGCCGCTGGTGAGGATGCCAATTCGCTTCATGCAGGTACTCTCCCAGACGCGTAGCTTCGAGCGCAAACGCCCGCGACGTCCAACTGTATGACAACCCTCTGAACGCGTTGGGTGAAGGGTTGGGAAGTACGTCGTTTACCCTGTACCGGGGCTTGCGCAGGGCCGCCATACGGTGGGGACGCCCCCTCGGGGGACGACTCCATCGGAGGTGCGCATGAGCCGCACATTGAACCGCATTACGCTCGCACTCGGCGGGCCCCTTCTCCTCGCCGGGGTACTCGGTAGCGCCATC
Source organism: Tepidiformaceae bacterium (assembly GCA_051306275.1). GTDB lineage: Bacteria > Chloroflexota > Dehalococcoidia > Tepidiformales > Tepidiformaceae > JBPPMX01. Next base: position 2,158 of record JBPPMX010000061.1, on the reverse strand, counting down.
GCCTTCGCCCAGGAAGGCACCGAAACCCCAACGACAGCGCCGGAAGAATCAGCCACGCCTGCACCCGACGAATCCACCACGCCTGAAGACACCACGACTCCAGGCGGGACGTCACCGAAGACACATGGCCGTGCCGGCTGCGACAAGGACGGCACAGGAAGCGATTCCGAGAGCGACGGTTCCAGTGGCGAAACCGACAACGAGTCGGACGCCACGAGCGCAAACGAGCTCTAGGAGCTCGGGTCTCCTCCCCAGGTGCGGGCGCGGTGCGAAAGTACCGCGCCCGTGCCGTATCCGGGACGCCTTCTAGAGCTTCGCCAGCCCCGGGATCACCGTCTTCGCCATCGCCTCCATCACGCCCGTGTCCGCGACGTTCACGACCGACCCGAGTGCAGCCTGTACCCCGATCTCGGCGAAGCGACCCAGCCGCTCCACCTCGGCCTCTGCCTTCTCGCCGTTCGAGCCGGGGTCGAAGCGCGTGACGATCGTGCGCTCCACTGCCTTCGGGTCGCGCCCCTCTCGCTCGCAGTGCTCATCGAGGATCCCCAGCAGACGCTCAGTCGTCTCCGTGTCGGTGCCGCGAATATTGCAGGCATCGGCGTAGCGAGCCACGAGCCTGAGGGTCTTCTTCTCCCCGCTTCCTGCGAGCAGGATCGGCGGCCGCGGCGTCTGGATCGGCTGGGGTGAGCAGAGCGTCTCCGCGAGCTGGTAGTGCTTCCCGTTGTACGGCCCGTTGTTGTCGCTCCACATCTGCTCGCAAATCTGGACGGCCTCCTCCAGCATTTCGAAGCGCTGCTTGAGCGGTGGGAACGGGATACCGAGGCCCAGGTGTTCGCGCTCGAACCACGCCGCCCCGATCCCGAGCCACGCCCGTCCCCCCGAGAGGACATCGAGCCCAGTGACCTGCTTCGCCAGGAACCCGGGGTGCCGGTAGGTGACACCGGTCGCCAGCACGCCGAGTTTCATGCGCGATGTCTGCGCGGCGATGAAGCCGAGGATGCCGTACGCCTCGAACATCTCGTTGCCTGCCGGCCCAACGGGGGGTATCTGAAAGTAGTGGTCCATTACCGACAGCCGGTCAAACCCGGCCGCCTCCGCATCGCGGACGATGCGCCCGATTGTGGGTGCGAGTTCCTCCGGCGCCACGCCGTAGGTGAAGTCCGAAAGGTGGATGCCAAGCTTCATGCGGTCACTCCTGCGCGCGCGAGCGTAGCAGGCGCGGGTTTACACGGTCACCGTCTTCCATCGCTCAAGCGCCTCGATGTACCCCGCCGGCGACGTGATCCCGGCCTTCATCAGGTTTACGCTCACGTGCGTCGTCCCGAGCTCCTTCCACGCCTCCAACTGCCGCCCGGCACGGTCGAGGTCCCCATCCAGGTATGCCGGCATCCCCTCCAGCCCGAACTCTGCCCGCGAGCGGCCGTTCTCGGCGAGGTACCCGTCCAGCCTCCCCACCGCGTCGGTCAGCTCTTCCCCCGGGATGGTGTTCACAATCCAGCCATCGCCCATCCGCGCGGCACGCTTCAACACGCTTTCCTGCTTCCCCCCGAACCAGATAGGGATCGAGCGCGTGGGCCGCGGCAGGATGTTCGCGTCGTCGATCTGGTCCCACTTCCCCTCGAACCGGACCACGTCCTCCGTCCACAGCTTCCGCATCAGTTCGATCTGCTCCTCCTCTCGCTTCCCTCGCGTGTGGAAGTCCATCCCCAGCCCGTCATACTCCACCTTGTTCCACCCGGTCCCCACGCCCAGCCGCAGGCGCCCGCCCGAAAGCACATCGACTTCAGCCGCCTGCTTCGCGACCAGTGCTGTCTGCCGCTGTGGCAGGATCAGAACACCCGTCACCAGCTCGATCCGGGTCGTCACGGCCGCGAAAAACCCGAACAGCACGAACGGTTCGTGGAACGGCGTCTCATGCGTGTAAGGCCCGCGCGGCCGGTCGGTCCGGTTCCCGTCGGCGCCCAGGACGTGGTCAAAGATCAAGAGGTGGTCGTACCCAGCCCCCTCCACCGCCTGAGCGAAATCCCGGATCGCCGCCGGGTCATTGCCGAACTCCGTCTGTGGGAATACAACGCCGTACTTCATGCTCATGCGATCGAGCTTACCCGAGCCAGCGGTCGAGGTGATGCCGGCAGTAGCTGTGCCGACGCCGTCAGAT
>JBPPMX010000060.1:0-10645 GCA_051306275.1 Tepidiformaceae bacterium | reverse complement strand
GGTTCTTCTTGGCCTTGTCGCGGGCTGTCGCCACAGCCTTTTGATCTTTGTTCTTCTTGGTGTTCTTCGGGCTCTTGTCACCCATTTCGGTCACTCATCACTTTCTGCCCACAAGCCCGTGTCCGGGACGTCACTTCCGCCGGACTGCCAAAGGCTCCGCTCGTCCTTCGTCCAGGCCGGGCTCTTGCGAGGGCCTGCGCCTGGTACTGCTGAGGTGGCGTCCCACGCCTCGCGGGCGGGCTCCTCGACCACGTGTCCACAGGAGAGGCAGGCGATCGTGTCGTGACTGCGTAGGAGGGAATGGGCGCTGCACCGGGGGCAGGTGCCCTCCGCCGCCAGCTTCAACGACTCTGTTAGCACGCGTGTTTCCCCCAATCGAAGGACAGAGTGCTGCTCGATCCGTCGTACTCAGCCTACACCCGTGGGCAAGCGCCCGTCGGGAAGGGGATGCTGGATGTGGTACCTTGGCCGTGGAGCAAGGCAGCTGACTGCCATTCGCGCTCCCGGGTTGACCGCCACGCCGAACCATCGCAACCGGACACATCGTCCATCGCTCGCAGGCAGGAACCGAACCAGGCGAGGCGACGCGTGACCCGCGCGCGAGACCTCGCTGAACTGCTCGCGGAGAAAGCGGACGACGCCCGCCGTCTCGCCCTGGATGAGCTCGATCGCGAAGCTCGCGAATCGTCGACGTTCGGCTCGAAGGCGCATCGTGCAGCACGCGAAGCAGTGGAGCGCACGTGGGATGCCGAACGCGACCGGTTCAACACCATGAGCGACGACGAGCTGGCGAAACTCGTCGAGGAATCGCACAGCGACGTGGGAACGACCGAGCGGTAGCGTGGCCGTGAGAGCCCACGGCTCAATGGCTGATGCATCCGCGGGGACGAAGAGCGTTCTCGCTATCCGGAACACATATTGCCGTTGTAACTGTGCTACGTTGGATCTAATGACGAAAAGTTATGAGATCTGTACCAGGTGCGGTGAAGAGAAATACCACGCCAAACGACACCGAAAATACCGCAGAAGTCCCACGGTCAATTCGCCCCACCTGGGGGCCTGGGAAAAGCCCCCGCTCAAAGACGAAGTGATGTCACGGATGGTCAGCCTCTTCTAGAGCTGACACGATCCGTGTTCAGAGGTAACGAGCGGCGACAGCGCCGTGGAAGGAACACTCAATGTCCCAAGCAACCCCGAGCGGCGTGTGGGCACGTCAGCGCGACCTGAAGATGAGATGCGTCACGGGGTGCGGGCGCATCGCCACGGTTATCTCTGGCTCCCGCCGGCTCTGCTCAGCGTGCTACACCCGCGAACGCGACCACCAGGTAAAGCCGGTCTCGTGAACAGGGCACACACGGAGACACGCACCGGATTCGCCCGATGGTAGTGACAGCCCCCATTTCGCGCTGGAACGTCGCGGCAGACCTCACCGCCCTCATCGCACTTAAGAACAATCGTGACCGCATCTATCCCGATGTCGCGGTCGCACAGTCCGTGATTTCGGGGGCCGAGCGGATTGCGATCGAGCGGAGCAAGAAGGACGCGGCGAAGGCGCCGCCGATGATCACCGCGGACGACGTCGCCAGTGCGATGAAGACCGCGGGGCTCGCGTTCCGCAAGGAAGAGTACGTCTGCGACATCGTTGCCTGGGTGAAGCCCGAGACAGTCTTCGACACCCAGTGGGGCGACTGAGCAGCGCTCCACCCTCCCGCCCGCCAGAAAGAAAAGGAACCACACCCATGGAAGCCACAACTCCGCGACAGCGCGCCGCGCGATCCTCAGGCCCGTTCGTCACTCCGAGCGGCAGCCGCGTCCCGGTCCGCGAGCTATCGAACATCGATGTCCCCGCGCTGATTGAGTTCTCGGACTATCTCTCGCGGGAAACCGAACGCCCGCACGTAGTTGGCTATGACCGAAATGCGCTTGAGGACCTCGTAGCGTTCGAGCCGGGGGCGATGCTCGGGATCATGGTCGGCCCACGGCTGCTGGTCCGCGGGGTCGCTTCCTATACGAGGACGACTGAGGGCGCGGCGGACGTGCATTTCACTGTCGACGACTCGTTGCTCGCGGATGGGCTGTTCCTTGAGCTCGTGTACCGGATCGCTGATAGCGCACGGGAGCATGAGATAACGCAGCTGCACACAGACGCTGACGCGCCGGACCACGAGCGCGCTGCGCTCCAGGCATCCGGGTTCCCGGTGCTGGCCACCAGCAAGGCCGGGGACGGTGTCGTCCTCGACATCACCGAACCGCGCTAAACTCCCGGGAGCTACGCCGTGGGGTTTCCGATGGATAGCACGAGCGCTCCAGACTACGGACTACTCGACCGCGCCGGGTTCGCGCAGGCTGCGTTCTATCCTCGCCCGGACCATCGCCCGCCTCCGCCGGGTGCGACCGACCTCATGTTCGAGGTCGAGCCCGGGGTCCGTCTCGCCGCGCGCCTGTACGCTGCCGGACCGCAGCTGCCCATAATCCTGTACTTCCACGGGAATGGGGAGGTCGCCAGCGACCACGACGATGTTGCGCCGCTCTATCGGCAGGCCCGCGCCAACCTCCTCGTCGTCGAGTTCCGGGGATACGGCGGAAGCACCGGGCGGCCGACCTTTACGACGCTCGTCAAGGATGCGGGGGTAGTGGCCGGGCTGGCGGCCGAGAACCTATCAGGGCGCGGGTTCAACGGTCCACGCTTCGTTATGGGGCGCAGCCTGGGCGCCCACTCTGCTATCGAGATCGCCGCGAACGCTGCGGATGGATTTCGCGGGCTCATTCTCGAAAGCGGGGCTGGCAATGCCCGCCGGTGGATCGAGCGGCTACCGGTCGATCCGGACGCGGCAGCGCAACTGGTAGCCGCGCATGAGGACAAAATTCGCTCGATCCGGGTCCCCTCTCTTCTTATCCATGGCGCAGAGGACGAACTCATCCCACTCGAGGTGGCGGAGGAGATGCAACAGTTGCTTGCAGCGGTCGACCCGGAACTCCTTATCATCCCGGGGGCCGGGCACAATGACATCCTCTGGGTGGGGCACCGCGAGTACTTCGCCGCTATCGCCCGGTTCGTGACTGCCCATTCGGCCTGAGCCCGCCCCTGTTCAAGCGATTCGCTGGTGGCCGGTGCCGGCGCGGTGGATGGCGTCCCCAGCGGCCACGCGATCACCGTCTACCCATGGCTGCAGATCGCGCTCGAGGACCTGCCAGCCCGTGCAGATCACCCCGATGTCGTTTTCTGGGGAGATGTGTACGACGTCTCCTGGACGGTCGGGTTCCACGAGAAAGCGCGGGACATGCGCAGCCCGGCGATTACGGGTAACTGCGCCACAATCGTGGTCGAGAACCGCACTGCGCTCGATGAGAGGGACGGATGTCCAATCCCCCGGCCGCGAGCGCTCACCGGCGAGTCGCCGAGCGCTTCTCTGGGTATCACCAGGTTGCCGACTGGCGCGCCAGCCCAGCTCCAGCCATACCCGGAAGCACAGAGTCTGCCGATAGTGAGGACAGGTGATCCTTGCGACCCGTCATTCGAGACATTCCTACCGCTCATGACGCTTCGCAGGCTCCGAATCACAACTTGAAAGGTCTACGAACACCAGGATGATTATTTGAGTATCCCCAGCGTCACCCACAACCAAGCCTTCCGCCGGACCTGGCTCCCTTCGACCTCCATCCTTGTGCTCGCACTCGCGATGCTGGCCATCGGGTTCATCACCCAGGGAACGAACCCAACCGCAGTAGCAGCAGCCCCCATTGCGCACTGCAACTCTTCTACCGCCAGCAACGTTGGCGGACAGGGAGTCGCCTGCACCGTCACGGTCGACAACTACGTGACCGGCGCGGGCAGCCTCGAAGCGACTGCCCCATCGACCATCGTCGTTACCGCCTGCACAGGCGCCGCCGGCGTCATTGCCTCAGGCGGCGGCACCTGCAACACCACCACCACTACATCGGCTGAGCCGATCACCTCAATTGCACAGTGCAACTTCGTCGGAAACGGCGGCGGTGGTGTCGTGATCTGTACGGTCCGCATCAACAATCACTTCGACAGCGTCCCGGCCTCGGCCCCGACGGCAGCACGGGTCTACCAGTGCGTTGGGTCGGTCATCACTGGCACAGGCGCCCCGGGCACTTGCTCGCCTGCCAACACCCCAGGCGTGACGTCCATCGGCGCCGCGACCGTCGGCCAGTGCAACGGCTCCGGCAACGGTGGCACGAGTGTCGGCTTCACCTGCACGGTCACGGGGAGTTCAACAACCACTGAGCGCATGCCCGTCAACATCAACCAGTGCAACGATTCGGCGAATGGCGGCGGTTCGCTCGTCATCTGCCGGTCGACGGTTACAAACGATGTCATCGCGAACGCACCGACCGCTACCCCGGCCGGCGTGAACACCTCAACGCCGATCGTCCCGGTTGACTCGACTCCTGGCGCCTCGGCCACCGCCGTGCCGCCGGTCGACTCGACTCCGACAGCGATTGTCCCGCCGTTGGATCTGACTCCGACGCCGGTAGGGACGCCGCCGGTGGAGCTAACTCCGACACCGTTTGCGACCCCGCCGCTCGACATGACGCCGACGCCGGTCGGCCCGTTCGTCATCACTACGCCCACGCCTCTCGTCCCAGGGACTCCTCCGGCGGACACGACGCCAGGGCTCCCGATGACCGGGACGCCAGCCCCGGGCGCGCCGAATACCGGTACGGGAGCCAGCACCTCTGCCAGCACGTCAGTCCTCCCGATTGTCGCTGGACTCGCGCTACTCCTCGGATCGACGGGGGCCATGGCGCTCAAGCGCAACGCCCGCTAGCGCGCAGGCTTGACCTGCACTGAACGAGAAGAGAGCCCCCGGCGATGGGGCTCTCTTCTCGTGTCGAAGCCGCATAGCGGATGGACTAGCGTGCGGCGCCGGCGGCGATCACGCGATACCCAAAATGGCGCATCATCAGCCAGCGGTCCTGGCGCCCGAACCAATCTTCGCGCGGCGTGCAATAGGACATGACACCGCGGTAGGCAGTGGTGTCGTCGCAGACCAGCTGATCAGCGAACCCAAGGGCATGACCGAGCTCGTGGGTCATCCAGTAGTTCAGGTCCACATCGGTGCCGGCGAAGATGGTGGTGGTGTCGCTGCCCATGCATGGGAGCGATGCGTAGGTGCGGTTGGAGGCGTCATGCAACGATACGGTAACGACCCCGGAGCCAGTTGTCTCGACAAAGGTCCCCGGCCAGAAGGCGTTCCATTCGGCGATAGCGCTTCGAACGATGGTGGCGTCCACGCCCTCATCGATGTGGACGGTGAGGGGAAGCTGCGGGTGATACGAGCAGACCTGGTCGGCAGCACGGGCTGTCCCACCCCAGACGGAAAGCGCGGCGATGACCGTGAGCCCCAGGAGGACGACGATTGCCAGAAGTCGGCGATTCGGGCTGAACTGGTGGATGAACGGGTTCACAATGGTGTCCTAACGGTGTATAGAAGGTAACCGTAGGGTGAACAATGCGTGTATGATATTAGAGAAACGAAAGAACAGGACCCCTGCCCCCGATGTCCACCTGGAGGTCCTCGAAATAGGCTCAGTTCTCCGTTCGTGCCCCCCAGGCGGCAGCCAGATCGAAGCCGACGGGACGCTTGAACCTCCGCCCGGTGTTCGCCAGTTCAGCGAGGTGTTCGACCCGCAACGCGGTGAGTCGATCGACTTCGCGAACGACGGCGAACCACTGCTCCCCCTTGAGGACGAGTCCGAGGGGGTCGAAGATCGCCGGTCTCTGCCCCGCCACCCGCGCACGCACCTCTCGCTGCCGCCAGATCGACTCGCGGAGAAATGCGACGGACTCGGAGTGATTGCGGGCGGTGCCAAGATCGAAGTGAAACCGATCCACCAGTGCGCGAGAGTCACGCTGGGCGGCATCGGTCGAAATCGCGTCGAGCTTCGCGGCGGCACGCGCAAGCGCCGTTCCGAACCCCAGGATCCGGGCTACCTCCGGGAGACCCGCGAGGTGCAGCGCAGCGGTCTCATCCGGTGTGAGGCCTATCGCACCGATCCGGGGCCGACCGAGCATCTCGAAACCGCCACCGGGACCACGTACGGCAACGACCGGAACCCCAGCCGTCGCGAGGGCGTCCATGTCCCGCAGGATGGTCCGTTCCGAGACCTCCATGGCCGCGGCAAGGGCGGGCGCTGAGACACGTCCGCGGGCTCCGAGGAGGAGCAGGATCGTCACCAGTCTGTCGGCACGCATATCTCTTCTCCGCCTCGAGAAAACATGACGCATGATGTCAGGTATCGTCGCGTAGGATGCTGGACACGGACTCATTCCGCAACCGATGGAGGCCCCAAATGCCCGCATCCTTCGAAGGCTCAGGCACTGCCACCGACCCATGGGTACTCACCACGCCGCCCGGCTCATCGGAGTTCGAGGCGTACCGCGACGAAACGAGTGATCCGCCCGCGCTGGTCGTGCAGGTCAAGAGCACGCAGCTGCGCTACCACCTCCGCTGCATCGACGACCTGCACGCGATGCTCATGGAGCACGGGGACTGGATGCCGCTCGGAAACGCCGATGAACAGAAACCTGCAGCGGACGGCACAGTCGAGGCGTGGGGGCGCTCTGCCGAGAACCCGGTCGGAGGTTGGTACGGCCTGAAGAAGGGGCTGCGCGGACGCTTCGGGAGTTATGTCCCACCCGTCCTCGAGGCCCTTGGACTCGCGGAAGTCGAACACGGCGCCCGGAACAACCGCATGCGGGCGCTCTAGCAGAGCAGGTTCAGAGATCCGGTGTTGGCGCGGGCCGCCCCGGGGGATCGCCGGGATCCTGCCACCAGCGGGAGGCGCGTGCGCGCGTCGACTGCCACCACTCTGCCTTCACCATCACGAAGAGGCCGACTGCGAGCAGGATGGTGCCGACTGCGCCAAGCGTCACCCAGTACGGGATGGTCTCGCTGGTCTCAAGCAGCCAGCGGATAGCCACGCCGCTGAGGACGAGCGTCCCGGCGGGGACCAACCACCGTGCTCGTAGCACTAGCCCCAATGCGAGGAAGGCGAGGCCTTCCGCAATGAGGACGAGACCCCAGATGTCGCCGCCGGGGTCGAAGCTCTGCTCGGCCTGCGGGAGTACTACGCATCCGACGCCGGCGACGAGCGCGAGCTCGTGCCACTGCAGGTGCGGGGGAATTAGCGGCGGCGACCGGCGGATGACAAGTCCGATTCCGATCAGGTAAGCGCCGAGCGGTGCGGTGTAGGCCTGGACGTTCGTCGGGACGGGGAGCCCGACCGCAAGCAGGACCGCGATCATGCCGATCGCGCTCGCCGGGAGGTACACCATCCGGCGGGCGAGTCGCGAGCCTTCGAAGGCCACCAAAAGGGCGAGGACTGCGACCAGGCCGATCATCGCACGGTAATCGCCGCGTTCGACGGTGAGTTCGAGGAGCGCGCGCCCGGTTTCGTCGCGGTCAGACTGGAATGCCAAGATGGCACCCGCGGCGACGGCCAGCGCGACCGCATGCAGTCCCCAGGAAAGCACGATGATGGAGACCGGCCGCTCGGTGCTCGCAGGGTACGCGCGCTGCCGCGTGAGGCTGGCGAAGATTCCGAGCCCAGCGATCGCGAACCCCAGCGCGAGCGCCCAAGTGGGCCAGTCGACTTCCGCGCGGAGGGGGAACGCCGCGACCGTCAGGAAGCCCACGCCGACGACCGCAGCCGTCCAGCGGCGTGAGAGCGCCGAAGCAGCCAGCCAGGCGATCCCCGGAAGGGCGAGATACGCCGTCGCGTGGAGAAGGTGCCCATCCTGCGGGAGGGCAAGGATGCTGGCAGTCACGGACATCGGTATCCCGGCGGTGAGTGCGGGTGTAGCCCTGAAGGGCGGAAAGAACGCGACGGCCAGCGGGGGCACGATGGCGAGTGCCGCAAACAGCCAGCCCGTGTCGGGGTCGGTGACCCCAAGTCCGTCCTGCAGGAGGGTCGCGCCAGCGAGAGCGAACGCCGCCGCTATCCATGCGTAGGCCGCGCGCTCGCCCCACTGCGTGCGGGTGGCCGGCTTTTGTGGCGTGGTGGCGGCGGCGGTGAGGCCGTGCCCGGTGTTCTTCCAGGCGAGGACGGCGAAGAGCGCCGCGCTCCCGAGCATCCCGAGGCCACTCCACCCTGCGTACTCGGTGGGGACCATCACGAGGAGTGGTGAGACGGCGACGATCGCGGCGTACCACCACGGCCCGGCGCCCGGCGTCGCGGGAAGCTTCGAGAGTGTTGCACGCATCGCAAGCGCCAGCCCTCCGGTCGCGAGGAGCGGATAGGCGAATGTTGGCGAGGGGGCTCCCGATGCCCAGAGTGCGGCTGAAACCGCCCCTGCAGCGAGTGGAAGCACGCCGAAGACCGCCGCTCCAAAGCGGGCCCGGTACGCGGCGAAGCCGAGGCCGGCGGTCGCCACGAGGTGCGTAGTTGCGAGTTGCCAGGGGTGATCGCCCGCAACCGCTGCGTAGGACCAGGTCAGCGCGAAGCCACCAAGTACGGCGGCACTCACCGCCACACCTTTCCAGCGGGGCGCCGACACGCCCGCAATTATCGAGGCAAGCAGCATGTACCACGCGCCGCCCCATTCGATGGGCATGCCGGAGAGCGCGATGATGGACGACCACCCCGAGAAGAGCGCGATCGATGCCGGAATTCGATAGAGCCACCCGAGACCCCGGGCAGCGAGGGCGCCGTAGAACACCGCACAGAACACGGAGCCAAGCAGCCAGACCACATCGCCGGGCACATCGCGATCTTCGAGGACGTCTGTGTAGATCAGGACGACGTTCAGGGGGACGAGCAGCGCACCGAGGGCGAGGAAGACGTGTCCTGCCTCCCGGACGCGTTCCCAGCGGCGGACGAGCATCCCGCCAACGATCCCCGCGAGGGTGTACGCGGCCAGCACGGGAACCCTCACGGCGGCGCTGAGCTCACCCTCCTGGACGCTCACGAAGATGAGCGCCGCGACTCCGAGGAGGAACGCGCCGAGATAGAGGAGGAGGTCCGCCTGGCGCTCGGCCACGAGGGCACCGAGGCCTGGCCCGGGTTCGCGCGGCACAGGAACGCGCGAAGGAGCTGCCGCGCTCGCCGGCGCAACGGCCTCGCCGGCGGGTGCGCCCACGATGCGAAAGCTGGCCTCGGTGCGGAGGCGCAATTCTTCGAAGCTCTCCGCCGAGAGCAGGCCCTCGGCACGCCAACCCTGCAGGACCTCCAGCATCGCCTTCGCAGTGAATCGGGTATCGGGGAACGTCGTCGGCGCCCACCGCCGGCGACAGCCGGGACACGCGTCGAGTTCGGGCGGGAAACGCCGCCCGCAATGAGCGCAATAGCGGAAGACCTGCTCATCCATTCGGTATGCACTATCCGCCCGTCGCTGATCCAATGCGAATCCGCCCGGGACAACGATCAGGGACCATCCGGGCCATCCCGTGGGGCGTCTGCCTCCGCGGAACCGGTTGGCAACCTCCGCAATTGCCCGAAGAGCGACGGCGCGAGATCCGACAGCCAAGCCAGACCTGATTCGACTCAAGGGATGCCAGCGGGGCCAATTCCCTTTCGGCGCTGCTACCGCTGCGCGTGCTGCGGCGAGTATGACCGGTACAGGAGGCGCGGCAATCCGTGGACGCGGTGGTCACCTCACCGTCGGGGCTCACGAGATGGGATCATCAATGCTCACGAATTCGTCAACGTCGACGGGTCACGCGGTCACCCGGATCGCCGCACGAGGACAGGAGGGCGGCTTCGAACACGCGGGATGGCAGGCTCCATTGGCACGTGCTGACGCAGGGGTCGCTGGTCGCGGTCGTTCCCGAGCGGAGCGGTCGTACTCAAATACGAACGAGCGGGCAGACCTGAGTACGGCGACATAGGCGAAGGCGCCCCCCCGCACTGATGGGGCGGTCGGGACTGGCCACGTGACCGCAACGCGGCGAGATCCGATCCGGCTTTACGGCAAGCGCTCCAGTGCGATCTCAGCCAATTCGATGGCGACTTCCCTCGCATCCAGGTCAAGGAACCCGACGATCGGCTGCACCGAGAGGTACCGATCGCCGTCGACTACATCCAGTGTTCTGAGGAACGTGTCCCATGCAGCCGTGTCTCCGAGACCTCCGACCTCCTCGACATCGCTATCGTCGTCTGCGAAGTGGACAGCGTCGTACCAGTCCGGACCGTCCTCGAGCAGCACTTCGATGAAAACGAAGTTCCAGGAGCAGGCCGTCGCATCCGCGGCAACTGCCAGGTAGTCCTCACCTTCCCCTGCCTGGTCGCCGAAGATCTCGCTTATCTCGTCCGCGGTGAATAGATCGCAGGCATGGAAGTCCGATGCGCTGGATCGGCCATCGCGGCCAGCTGCCGGCGACTCAGTTACTGTCCCGCCGTTGTTGGCCCCGTCGTCGCCGGGACCGTCGGAGTCATCCCCGCCGCATGCCCCCGCTACGAGGGCCAGTGCTAACAGAAGGGCACCAAGGAACTTCTGCATCTCTTGCGTCCCTCTCGATCCGCGATGGCGGGTTTATACCGCAAGTCGATCGCAAATCGCCAGCGCGCGTGGAAGCGAGTAACACAGCGCTGGCGGTGGCGGTATTCCCCTGCGACAGGGCTTTGGAGGGGTACATGCAGCTTGATGAGCTGACAGATGAGATCGAATGGCGACTTG
>JBPPMX010000059.1:0-7467 GCA_051306275.1 Tepidiformaceae bacterium | reverse complement strand
AGATGTGTATAAGATACAGACGAAGATCTGTTCACCTGCCTGCGAGATACGGAAGATTCATGCGGTGGGCCCGCTATGTCTCGCGGCGGGCGGTACCGCCTAACCGGGCGGCCCTGTTACGATACGAAACCCGGGGTGTAGCTCAGCCTGGCAGAGCGCTTCGTTCGGGACGAAGAGGCCACAAGTTCAAATCTTGTCACCCCGACCACGGCCTTTCCCGCTTCCCCTGATGGCCATGAAAATGCTCACTCTGCTGAGCGGTTGAAAGTCTTTTTCAACGTCCGGGCCCCCTTTGAAAAAAATTGCTCTAGATTTTCATCGCTCTTCTGCGTGCTATACTCCTTGGGACATGGGGCCGACACAGTTCCGTCCAACATCACCCGGAAGCCTGGCAACGATACCGGGGGGTTGGGCGTTCGTACCGGCGGAACTCCCACCCGCGATCGAGCTGCCCCGCGTACTCCTCCTTGCAGTCGACGAGGCGCGAGGGGCGATCAGCCGTCTCGACGGGCAGGCTCGTGTCGTGTCGAACGTCGAACTCATCATGCGCCCGTTCACCACCCGCGAAGCGGTCCTGAGCAGCCGGATCGAAGGTACCCAAACCGAGATCCGGGAAGTCCTGCTCGATTCGCCCGCGCCCACCGATGAAGCCCTCGCCGATCGGGATGAGGTGCACAACTACCTCGCAGCTCTCGATCTCGGGCGACAATGGGTCACGGACATCGGCCGAGTTAGCGTTCCGCTGCTTCGCGAGGTGCACGCGCGTCTGCTCCAGGGGGTCCGAGGCGAAGAGAAGCACCCTGGGCAGCTCCGCGCACAGACCGTCTACATCGGAAATCGCGGCTCCGGGTTCGAGGGCGCGCGGTTCGTGCCGCCACCACCTGAGCAGGTCCCACCCTTGCTCGAATCGCTCGTCGAGTACCTGGCGGGGCCGTCCCACTACGGCCCCCTCGTCGACGCAGCCATCGGCCACTATCAGTTCGAGACGATCCACCCGTTCGAGGACGGCAACGGACGCGTGGGGCGCCTGCTCATACCGCTCCACCTGATGACCGCGGACGTGCTCGAACGCCCGGTCCTCTACCTGAGCGCTTTCTTCCAGGAGCATCGAACTGAGTACATGGACCACCTTCTACGCGTGAGCACCGAGGGTGCCTGGGTCGACTGGATCCTGTTCTTCCTTGAGGCGATACGCAGCCAGGCCGACGACAGTCTGCGTCGTGTACGGACCTTCCTCGATATGCGTGACCGATACACCGCGCTCCTCCGCGAACAGTCGCGGAGCCATATCGCGCCAACCGCGGTCGACGCCGTTCTTGAGCGCGTAGCACTTACCGCAAGTGACCTTTCGGCGGCGATTCAGATCTCAGCGCCAACCGCGAGGAAGCTGCTTGAGGAGTTCGAAGCTCTCGGGATTCTCCAGAGCGCTGGACGCCGGGGAGGCGGCCAACGCTGGGTAGCGGAGGAGCTTCTGCGCCAGGTCTACGAATCCTGAGATCTCGCGTCTGCTAGTGGCGGCGTTCGCACTCGGCGAGGGCGGCGGGGAGCCAGAGGGGGGCGACCGCTTTGTGACCCTCGGCGGAGAGGTGGACGCCATCGGGATTGAAGGCGCGGCGCTCCTCGTCGGGCGGGAGGTCGAAGGTGTTGGCGACGAAGGTCATGCGGGCGGTGCGGGCGGCCTTGCCCATCTCGTCGCGGTAAAACAGATAGCTTTCCAGGTGCTCGGCGCCCTGCTCTTCCTTCACCCAGCTGGCGACTTCGAGCGGGCAGCGGACGACGGTCCCGACGTTCTCCGCGGATGCGAACGACTTGATCGCGCGTTTCCCAGACATGACTGCGTCGCCGACGCTCATGCGGGTGCGCGCGCCCGCGGCCTTGCGGACGCCGCGCTTCAGGAGGCGGCGGACGGGGACGTTCCGATCGCCGAGGGAGCCGATGGCGCCCTGGAGGCGCATTTCGCCGACCACGAGTGCCCGCCGGACGCGCCTGCCCGCGAGGCGGCCGACCGAGTTCGCGACGGTCTTGATCGCGAACCCTGCGGGGGCGCAGTTGAGCAGGACGATGTCGGGCTGGTGTTCGGCGATGAGTCGCGCGATGAATGGCGCCGAATCGGTCGGCTCAAGAAAGAAGAGCGCCGAGGTGACGCTGACCGGGTGGCCGTGTGCGGTTTCGATAGCACCGCCGACGAGCATCGCCCACGACTGAGTCCGGTCTTCCAGTCCATATCCGACGACGTTGCTGCCACCAAGGGCAAGGATGCGGATCTCGCGCAATCAGTCCTCCGGAGAACCCTCTGAAAACCGCGGAAGCGGCAACCCCATCATGGCGGGGCTGCCGCTTCCGGCAAGATTTCGCGAGACAGGGGACGTCAGCGCGCGAGGCGGCGCTCCATAGAGAGCAGGCCCTGGAGACGACTGCCGAGGTCGCTGTAGCGGGCGACATCGTTGAACCCGTACGAGCGGTAGAGCTTGACCGCGTTCTGCACGAAGACTGGCACCGTTTCGAGGCGGACCGTTTCGGCGCCCATGCCTCGTGCGGCGTGGAGGGCCCAATCGAGCAACTGGGGGCCGAGCAGGTGTCCACGCGCTTCGGGCTTGATGTAGACGCGCTTCACCTCAACGACGCCGGGTTCTTCGGTCTGCCGGACGCTGGTGGTGCCAACGACGACGCCGTCGATCCGGGCGACACAGAAGCGGCCCCGGGGGGCCTGGTAGTAGGCCTGCAGGTTCGCCAGCTCAGCTGCGGCGGAGCGGCGGACCGCAGCTGGATCGTGCCGGTGCGCTCGGCGATCCAGTCGAAGAACCCGGTGATGAGCTCCGGGCGGAATCCCATTCGTCGCGGGTGCGGGGTTCGGAGACCTCGACCACGCGGAGGTTCGTCTGCGAGGCACCGTTCGCCACCGCATAGGCGGCCGGCGCGTCGAAGACCGTTGCGGTTGCGCTGCTGAGTTTCATTCCTGGTACCTCCGTTCCCCCGCGTGAAAGTGTGTTAGTTGGGGGCTGCGCCAGTTGCCCTGCGCGCTTGCCCACCGGTGGGGGGATATGCAGATAGTGCCGCGGACGAGTGACCGCTACCTCCGCCCTTGGGCCACCTGCAGTCGCACCCCACGTGGCCGAGCGGCCGCCGCCTCGATCGGCGGATACGACGCAACCCTGTCGTGCGCCGACGTGGACACCAGGCTGAGAGGGATCCCGGAAATGCGCTGCGGTCGAGCGAGAAGAGGCGGCGTACCCGGGTAGTGGGCACGCCGCCTCGTGGGATGCAGGGGCGGGACCAGGGGTCACAGCGCGAGACGGCACTCCATGGAGAGCAGCCCATCGATCCGCGTTGCGAGCTCACGGTAATGGGCGACTTCGACGAACCCGTAGGAGCGATACATCGAGACGGCTTTCTGCATGAAGGTGGAAGCTGTCTCGAGACGGACGCAGTGAGCCCCCATCGGTCGTGCGGACTCAGGCGCCCAATCGAGGAGCAGCGAAGCGAGATGGTGGCCGCTCGCTTCGGGGCGCACGTAGACGCGCTTCAGCTCGACGACGCCGGGTTCCGCCATGCGAAGGATGCCTGTCGTCCCAACAACCTCGCCGTTCAGTCGCGCGACGAGGAAGTGGCCGTGCGGGGCCGCGTAGTCGGCCTCGAGATCATCGAGTTCGATTGCGGCGCAGCGCTGCGCCTCCTCCGGGTCGACGCCGGTGTTCTCGACGATGAAATCGGAGAGCTCCTGCACGAGCCTGGCGGCGGCATCCCATTCGGCCGGGGTGCGGGGCGACGAGACCTCAACGGTCGCAAGGCGGGTAAGGGAGGCACCAGCCGCGATGGTATTCGTCGCGGCGTATCGAAGACTGCCGGGATCGTGTTGTTGAGCGTCACCGTGGTACCTCCATCACCCCCCAATAAATGAGTAGTGGGGTGCAGCCGCCGAAGCTTGCCGCGCCCGCCGGTGAGGGGGGGATTCGTTGATGCCGCCGCGTCTCGTGCGAAACCTCCGCCGATCGGCTGAGAGCGGCTCCGGACTTCGGCCACCCTCGACGGCGCCGCGGTTCGCCCGGACAATCGGCCTGTGACACAGCCGCCAGATCTCAATGCGCTGTCGCAGGCGTTCCGCAAATGGGGTGAAGCCGAGAACGTGCGTGCCCAGTCACCGCTCATGGCGCATCTCGCACGGGTCGTGGCGGAAGATGCAGACCTGCTCGCGCTTGCGGCGGAGGTCCCGCCGAACCAGCCGAAGCCGAACCTGCTCTTCTCCGCGGTACACGACCTCGTCCTCGCGGGGACACAGCACCCGCTGGCGGCCCACTATGGTTCCGTCGGCGGCACGCTTGGCCCGGCGGGTTCGGACGCTCCGTTCCGGGACTTCTGCCTCAAGAACCGGGAGGCGATCGTTGCAACGCTTTCGACGCGGATGGTGCAGACGCAGGTCGTGAAGCGGGCCGTTTGCCTGCTCCCGTCGTTCGCCCGCGTGTTCTCGGATGGTGGCGCTGCACCGCTGGTGATGATCGAAGTCGGCTGCAGCGCGGGGCTGATCATGCAGTGGGACCGCTTCCACTATGACTACGGGGAAGGCACGACCTGGGGCGATCCGGACTCCGCGCTCTCGTTGACGACCGAGGTGCGTGGGTCGTGCCTGCCGGCGCTGCCAGCGAAGATCCCGGTGGAGTGGCGACGGGGCGTGGACCTGAACCCACTCGACCCGACGGACCCGCGGGAGATGCGCTGGCTTCGTGCCCTCACCTGGCCAGAGGACAACGCCCGCCGCGATGAGCTTGGCCGGGCCATCAGCATCGCCCGCGCCACACCCCCGACGCTGGTACGGGGCGACGCCGTCGAAGTCGTGCCTGCGCTGATCACCGGGGCGCCCGCCGGGGCAACCGTCTGCGCGTACGCGCCGTTTTCGATGTACCAGTTTCCGCCGCCGGTACTCGAAGCGTTCCACCAGGCACTCCGCGAGGCGAGCCACGCCCGGCCAGTCGCGCTGCTGCGGATGGACGAAGCGGGAGTCGATAGCGCGGTCGACCTCACCTGGTTCAACGCCGGGACAGTCACAACCCGCCGCCTGGTGGAATGCAACGCGCACGGAAAGTGGCTGACCTGGGTCGGGTAGCAGTCTCATCGTCAGATATCTGCCGTATACCGTATCAAGATAGCACCGGAGGCCAGGTCCGCTGTTCGACCCGATCGTCGAGCGAGAGAATCCTGGTCGCAGACGAAGGGGCTTCAGGTTCAGACCCGTGCTTCACCGTCCGTAACGCGTGCCGTACGGCAGCCGAAAGTAGCACGATTTGCAATTCGGTAAAGGAAGTCGCCACAATGCGCGGTCACGGGCGGGCCAGAACTGCCCTGGCGGAGCTATCCGACCCCATGTTCGAGTCCCTGCGCCCCATCACCCTCGCCGCGGCCGGCATCCTCGCTTTGACGGGGATGGCGATTGCGACCGCTCAATCGAGCGAACGCCCGGAGTACAACGGCACCGCTGTGAAGTCACTCACCGCCCCGCTCAAGGACGGCACCGGAGCGACTATCGGTTCGGTCCAGATGTGGGAGGACGCCAACGGGGTCGTGAAGATCTTCGTCGGCGCGAGCGGCCTGGCCGCTGGCGATCACGGAATCCACGTCCACGCGGTCGGCCAGTGCACACCAGAGGCGTTCACGAGCGCGGGCGGGCACTACAACCCGGGCGCGAAGAAGCACGGGCTCGAATCGCCCGATGGCCACCATGCGGGAGACCTTCCGAACCTCGAAGTGAACGCCGATGGGACGACGGCCTGGGTCACGACGACCAACGACGTCACCCTGACCGCAGGGGCGAAGAGCATCTTCGACAACGACGGCAGCGCGCTCATCATCCACGCCGGGCCGGACGACCAGGTGACCGACCCGACCGGCAACTCGGGCGCTCGCGTCGCCTGCGCACTCCTCGCCGACCCGGCGCCCGGCTCGATCCCGGCGCCGACGGCGAGCGCACCTGCCGCCCCGAACACGGGGAGCGGCCTCGGGACGGAAGCGGGCGGTATGCCCGACATCTTGAAGGTCGCGCTGGTGGGCATTGCCGCGGCCATGGCCGCAGGTTCGTTGGCACTGCGCCGGCGCTAACCGAACGGGCTTTGTGGGCCGGGCGACGATGCCCGGCCCGTTTACCTCGCTGCCTCAGGGGTGGGTGTCGCCCAGGCCGGAGGCTTCGTGGCGGGCGGCCATGTCGGCGTAGCCGTAGGACGGTTCGGCGACGCGGGCGCGCATCGAGTCCGGGAGCGGGGTGACCACGCCGGGCACGCCCATCACGAGCGACCAGTCGGGGACGACGGTGCGGGGCGGGACGACAGCTCCGGCGGCGATGACGCAGTGGTCGCCGATGACCGCGCCATCGAGAAGGATCGAGTTGTTGCCGAGGAGGCAGTTGCTCCCGACCTTCTTGCAGTGGACGACGACGTTGTGGCCGATGATGTTGTGGTCACCGATCTCCATGCCGTCGTCGCTGTAGTGGACGGTGACGTTGTCCTCGACGTGGGTGTTGGCGCCGATGCGGATGGGCCCGAAGTCCGCGCGGATGACCGCGCCGGGCCAGACGGATGAGCGTTCGCCGATAACGACATCGCCAACGACGTAGGCCGCTTCGCTAACGAACGCGGAATCGGCGATCTGCGGGGTCTTGCCTTCGAAGGTACGGATCATAGCCGGGGACGATACGTGCGCCCCCGGCTACGCCGCAATCGCGCTACTCCAGCGTGGCGAGGCCGGCCCGGATCTTCTCGAAGGGGGTACGCGGCTGGGCGATGCCGCGGCCCGGCGCTCCGGCGCTGACCGGTGGCGGCGGAGGCGCCTGGCCGGCGACCGATTCGCGCAGGCTGGCAACGAGCGCGCGGGCGTCGTCGAAGCTCGCTTCAACCTCGGACATCGTCGCGCCGATCACGAGGTCGGCGGGGACATCCGGGGCGCCCGCGAGTAGGAGGTCGCGGAACCGTGCCGCGGCTTCGCGTTCGAGATGCTCGGCTCGCTCTATCGCGCGGTCGCGCTCGGCCAGGGCGATGGCGAGCGGGTCGGGCGTGGTGGCGTCGATCACGGGTTCAGTGGTGTCGTCCAAGGGAATCCTCCGGGTGAGTTCTGGTCCGACGCTCGCCCTTCCACGCGCTTGCCCCAACCCCCGGCTGACGCTGGAGCGCACACCTGCCCGGTGCTAGCCTCGGGCCTGTGAAGCGCACGAAGTGGACACTGATCGGCTGCGCGGCGGTCGCGCTGCTTGCCGGGATCGCGTGTGGCGATGGCCCGGACGACGACGACACCCCGACGCTCGACACCTCGATCGGGCCGACGCCTGTGCTGGGCGAAATGATCACGGGGATCGTCCCGCCGCACGGATTCAGCATCCCGAAGGCTCAATCGACCGCGGGCGAGGGCACCGTCGGCGGGACGTGCGTGGTCGTCGATTTCACGAAGTTCCCCGAAGCCGCGGACCGCGACCGTCTCCTCTGGGTGCGG
>JBPPMX010000058.1:0-5919 GCA_051306275.1 Tepidiformaceae bacterium | reverse complement strand
CCGGCGGAAGCGCGGGGTGGCGATTGATTTGCGGACGGCGGAGGGCTGTGCCGTCGCGAAGCGGCTGGCGGCGGCGGCGGACGTGGTTGTCGAGAACTTCAGGCCGGGGGTGATGGACCGGCTGGGGCTCGGGTTCGAGGCGCTGCGGAGGGTGAACCCACGGCTGGTCTATGCGGCGGTGAGCGGGTTCGGGCAGACGGGGCCGTACCGGGAGCGGGCGGCGGTGGACGCGGTGGCGCAGGCAGAGGGTGGGACGATGTGGTTAAACGGGGAAGGGGACGGCCCGCCGCTACGCGTGGGCGTGAGCATCGGGGACATGGTGGGGGGTCTGTACCTCGCGCTGGGCGTGCTGGGTGCGCTGCGGCGGCGAGATTCGACGGGTGAGGCGGGGATGGTGGACGTTTCGCTGATGGAGGCGCAGATGGCGCTGTGCGAGAACGCGGTGGTGCGGGCATCGGCGCTGGGCGAAGAGCCGACGCGGATGGGGAGCCGGCACCCGCTGGTGGCGCCGTTCGGGCCGTTCGCGACGGCGGACGGGTGGATGGTGGTGGCGAACGTGAAGGACTGGGAGCTGTTCTGCGCTCTGCTGGGACACGACGAGATGGGGTTCGACGCGCGGTTCGCGACCAATGAGGCGCGGCTGGAAAACGTTGAGGCGCTCGAGGGGGCGCTTGAGGAGGCGCTCAGGCGGCGGACGACCGCGGAGTGGCTGGATGTGCTAATCCCGGCGGAATGCGGGGCGTTCGGGCGTGTGAACGCGATGCGGGACCTGTTCGACGACCCGCAGGTGGTGGCGCGGGAGGCGCTGATAGAGGTGGGGTTGCCGGGCGGACGAGGGGCGGTGCTGACGCCGGGTTCGCCGATAAGGATGGAGGGGATGGGCGGAGGGCGACCATCAGTGCCGGGGCTGGGTGAGGACACGGAGGCAGTGCTGGCGAGCTGGGCGGGGTTCGCCGAGGACGAGATTGCGGGCCTACGAGAACGGGGGGTGATCGCATGACCGCAGATGTGTGGAAGCCCGACCAGTACCGGAAGTTCCAGGGAGAACGGGCCCAGCCGTTCTACGACCTGATGGCGCTGGTGCAGCGGAAGCCCGGGATGCGAGTGGTCGACCTCGGGTGCGGGCCGGGCGAACTGACGCGGGTGCTGCACGAGACGCTGGCGGCTCGGGAGACGGTGGGGGTCGACAACTCGGCAGCGATGCTGGCGCGGACGGCGGAGCACGCGGGTGGGGGGTTGCGGTTCGAGGCAGGGGATATCGCGACGTTCGAGGCGAGCGAGCCGTACGACCTGGTGTTTTCGAACGCGGCGCTGCAGTGGGTAGCGGACCCGGCGAAGGTTTTGGAGCGGCTGACGGGATCGGTGAAGGATGAAGGGCAGATTGCGGTGCAGGTGCCGGCCAACAAAGACTACCCGTCGCACACGGTAGCGGCAGAGGTGGCGATGGGTGCAGCGTACCGGGGCGCGATCGGTGGGGAAGCGCGCCCGCTGCATGTGCTGGAACCGGAGGAGTACTCGGAGGCGCTCTACCGGCTGGGGTACCGGGAGCAGCACGTTCGGACGCAGGTGTACGTCCATGTCCTCGATTCGCGGGCGGGCGTGATCGAGTGGGTGAAGGGGACGCTGCTGACGTGGTACGAGTCGCGGATGGGGGCGGAGCTGTTCGGGCGGTTCATGCAGGAGTACCGGGAGCGCCTCTGGGAAGCGCTCCCGGACGAGCGGCCGTTCTTCTATCCGTTCAAGCGGACGTTGTTCTGGGGTCGGCGGTAGGCGAGGAGGGCGATCACCACGAGGGTCGCGCCTGATAGTGCGGCCAGGAGTGTGAAGGGGACGGGCGAGGCGGCTGGCGCGAGACCGGTGCCGACATCCGGCGGGTTGGGTGATACCGGGAGTGTCAGCGTCGTGAGATCGTACGGCGTTTCGCGGTCGATACGGGCGGTTTCGAGGGCGAGGGCGCCGCTGGCTGTGCGGAAGGCGAGCGGCATGCCGGGGAGGCCGCAGAGGAGTGTCTCCGGGCGCACGTAGA
Organism: Tepidiformaceae bacterium; assembly: GCA_051306275.1. Classification (GTDB taxonomy): domain Bacteria; phylum Chloroflexota; class Dehalococcoidia; order Tepidiformales; family Tepidiformaceae; genus JBPPMX01. The sequence goes on along the minus strand of JBPPMX010000058.1, from coordinate 3,893 downwards.
AAAGGGCGTCGCCTTCGCTTGAAAAAGTCGATGGGATGAGCGCAAAGGAGCCACAGTCGATACCGCCAACGACGACCTGAAGGCTTCCGCCGGCTTTCGCGGAAATAGCGGCGAGGGCGTCCGATGGGACGCGGACGATCGGCGCCGTGTGCGGAGGGAAGGAGCCGAACGAGGTGAGTTCGTGTTCCTCCCCCGGAGCCAGAATGGCCGTGTAGTGGAGGATGTACGACGTGGATGGGTCGTCGCGGTAGGCGCGGAACGCGAGGATTGCGCCAGCGCTTGTGCACGCAGCGGGCTGGCCGGCCCCGCCGATCGTTACGACGATGCCGCCGTTTGTATCGGGGTCGGTGAGCGGGAAGCCGCGGCAGAGGGAGCCGTCGGCGAAAATATCGACGTAGGTTGGGATATCGTCGCCGAGGGCGGCGACGGTGGCGGCCGGGATGACGAGCGTGCTCGGCGCCTGGGCGACAACGGGGTTCGCTGACGAGACCACAGCGATGGCGGCGACCGTGATTACGGCGAGAAGGAGTGCTTGAAGACGCATGGAGTGCCCCGGACCTTTCGTGGGAACGACGGACGATGCGGACGGACGTGGGGGCGCGGTGGGTGCTCGCGGTTCCACTCGTGAGCGGGTGTGATTCTTGCACACATCGGGGGGGGGGCAACACAGGTACCGCAGGATCAGAGGCGGCCCGCAGGGGGAACTGCGGGCCGCGAGGGGATGGTGCGTTTGCGCGAGCTACTTGCCGAGGGCGCCGACCGGTTCCGGGGTGCGCTCAGCGACACCGGCGGATTGGACGACTGCGCGGGAGCCCTTTTCGGCGACGCGGTAGATGAGGCCCTTGCCGCGAGCGAGTTTCAACTGCGCGTGGAAGGCGGGAAGGCTGGCGAAGAAGAAGGTGATGAACGCCATGAGCGGCCAGATGCCGAACTGGGCGACCCAGGCCTTACGGCTGACGTAAGACGGCTTGGGACCGCGCACCTTGAGTTCGACGGCGATGAGGACCAGGAGGGGCACGATGCAGACGGCAATTAGGATGCCGCAGAGGTTCACCCACATCGTCGGCTCGACGATGCCGGTCTTGTCGAAGGCGAGCCAGGTGGAGGGGTGGAGGATGTTCTCGGGGTGCCAACCGGGGCCGGGAACCGCCGTGCGGTGCGTCCACCAGTAGGGGAGCGGGGCATCGAACGTACCCGCGAACTTGGAGGGCAGGAAGACGCCGAGCGTGATGATGTACCACTGCGCGGCCCAGAGGACATGGACCTTCGTGACCGTGGTGGCCATGAGGAGGCGGCGCTTGAGGCTGAGCGGGCTGGAGCCGGTGACGGCAGCGCGCCAGGCGTAGGGGATGTCGGTGGCGCCCCAAGCGTGACGGACGCTCTGGAAGTAGTGCGCCTTGAGCGTCTTCCAGTAGCCATCGGCGAGGACGCAGTCGTTGCCGGTGGGAAGGTAGAGCGATTCGACGTGGACCCGATCGCCGAGGGTGAAGCAGCACTTGAGGTAGACGTGCCAGTCTTCGGGGATGACCTCTTCGTCCCAGTAGTCGACCTCGTCGAGCATCTGCCAGGAGGTTGAGTAGCAGGAGGTCGGGAACTTCACGCTCCCGGGGAGGACGAGGTTCGAAAGCCGGTTGATGCCGGAGAGGCCGTCCGGGATGCGGAGCGGAGCCGGGATGTCCCAGATGTTGTTGGTGTTGAAGATGGTGGGCTGCCAGAAGGTGCGATAGCGGTCCGGCGCGGTAAGGAAGAGGTAGTTGAGGGCTTCGAAGTGGGCGGGGTGGAAGACGGCATCGGCGTCGCAGCTCGTGATGGAGTAGCGCGTGATGTTGTCGCCGGCGTGTTCGATGAGGCGGATGCGAGCTTCGCGGGCGGCCCAGGCCTCGTTCGAGCCCTTACCGGGGGTTTCGCCGGGGATGCCGACGGGGTGGTAGGTGGCGAACATGTCGCCGAAGCGGTTGCGATAGCGCATGAGGAGACGGGCGGCCTTGCCACGGGCGGAGGCTTCACGGGCTTCCATGGCCATGACGATGACGAGCTGCTTGGCGTTCGCCTGGGCGGCGAGGGAATCGAGGGTACGGGCGAGGCCCGACTCGTGTTCCTTGTAGTTGGGGATGATGACCATATGGCGCGGCCATTCCCAGGCCTCAGCCCCCGGGTTGCGGGGGAGCCATTCGCAGTACTTCGCGACCCAGTTGGTGCGTTCCCAGGTGCGGATGCGACGAAGACCGATGAGGCAGGCGATGGCGACCGAGTAGGAGCGGATGGTCCAGTAAACGAAGAATCCCGTGAGCGAGAGGGCGAGGATCGTGGCGGTCACGCTGTTCCAGGGTGCCCAGAATATGGTTGAGACGAGGAACACGGAGAGACTGAAGGGAAGGAGCCCCCAGAGGCGTTCGCGGAAGTGGGATGACGCTTCGAGAGCAGGGGTATGTACGCCCGGCAATGCAGACGCGGATGGTGCTGGGTACCGTTCAGCCGCAAGGGCCATGTAGAAGTGCCTCGAACAATCGAGTAACTTCCTACGCCGCCGAGGTTAGCTGCCGGGCTACGGCCGGAGATAGCCGTTTCGCACTGGCTCCACTCAAGCCTGTACGAATTCGCCCCTTAGATTGGGTCCCCCGTCTCCGACGAGCGGAGCTAGGCGTGCGATGATTCGCTTCGAACATCCTTTCGCCACGAGAGCCAAGAGTCAATGAACCATTTGTAAAAGGTAAGAAAAACATGCCCGGGGGCGTTAACCCCACGGGCCGTTCGCGCGTTTAACGCGCCTACTGGACGACGACGGTGCCGGGCATGGAATCGCCGTGGATGCCGCAGGTGTACTGGAAGGTCCCGGCGGCGGCAAAGGTGAACTCGTAGGTGCCGGAGCCGGTGAGTGTCGGGGAGGTCACAGCGGCGCCGTTGAAGGTGCCGACGACGGAATGCGGGTTGCCGCCAGACCATGTCCAGGTGACCTTCGAGCCGACGGGGACGGTGAGTGTCCCGGGCTGGAAAGAGTTGTCGGCGACACGAACGGAGAGCGCCGCGGCGCCGGTGGTCGGCGCGACGGTTGGCGCCGTGGTCGTGGCGGTCGTTGCCGCGCGGGTGGGGGCCGTCGTGGGGGCGCCAGCTGCGGAGGTATTGGTTGCGGCGGCTGTGGGTGCGTCGTCGTCGTCATCGTCGTCGCCGCTGCAGGCGACGAAGGCGAAGGAGGCGCTGAGCGCTGTTAGGAGTGCGATGGGCGTGGCCCAGCGGCGGATGGTGCGAAGCATTGTGTCCCTCCCGGTTTGGTGGCTCACCCGGAAGGAGTGCGCCCGATCGTTCTACGCCGGCACAGGCGGAAGTGTTCACGGGCAGGGAGGGAGATAGACTGCGGGGATGATTGAGCTTGCGGTTTCGGAACAGCCGATGGGGGACCTGCGGGCGGCGCGGTTCTCGTTCGAACACGAAGGGGAACGAGTGCCGGGGACGCTGTTCATGCCCGTGGAGGCGGAGGGGCTGCTGCCGCTGGTGTTCATCCAGCATCCGCTGACGAGCAGCAAGGACGACTACTTCGTGCGGGAGCCGAGCATCATGTGGGCGCGGCGGGGATGGGTGTGCGTGGGGATCGATGCGCCGTACCACGGGGACCGGGATGAGTTCGACCCGATGATGCTGATCCGGGACCCGGGCGAGGTGCAGGCGGTGGTGGAGCAGTTCGGGGAGGAGCTCGAGCGCGCGCTCGAGCTAATCGCGGGGCGATACCCGGTGGACCTGGGGCGGATGGGGTACGTGGGGTACTCGTTCGGGAGCATGATCGGCGTGCCGGCGGTGGCGCGTGATGGGCAGTTCAGGGCCGCGGCGTTCTGCCTGGTGGGCGAGGGCGGGCTCGCGGGTGGCGCGGGGCCGGGAGCGATGCTGTCTCTTATACACAT
>JBPPMX010000057.1:0-8707 GCA_051306275.1 Tepidiformaceae bacterium | reverse complement strand
GCGCCGAGGAGCGCGGGAATATCGAGACCGACGGCGCGGAGGGTTTCGATCGCCTGGGCGAACATGATCGGGACGGTGTTGCCGTATTTGCCGAGGGGCCCTGTTCCGTTTCCGCCGCCGCCGTCGAGCATGACGATGCGATCGACCTGTGCGAGAGGAGCGGCGATCGCCGCGGCGATCTCTGGCAGGCGTGCGATGAGTTCGGGGTAGACGGACAGCTGGAGGGCAGCCTGGTTGTAGGCGTTGAGCGAAGCCGCGAGTTCGCGCTTTCCTTCGGCCTCGCCGAGGAGGATCGCCTTCTGGCCCTGGCCTTCGGCTGTGAGTTCCGCTTCGAGCGCTTCGGCCTTGAGGGTACGGGCGCGCGCCTCGCCTTCGCCTTCGGCTTCGAGCTCGCGGCGGCGGGCTTCGGCGATCGAGATGCGTTGTTTCGCTTCGCCTTCGCCTTCGAGGGCGCGAGCCTGCGATGTCCCTTCGGCACGCTGGACGGTTGCGAGACGCTCGCCTTCGGCGCGGAGCACGGACGCCTGCCGTTCGGCTTCGGCGGGTTTGATGATGGAGGCTTCGAGCGCCTGCTCCTGGCGGAGGACTTCTTGCTGCTCGACGGCGATATTGCTGCGGACGCGCTCTTCTTCGACCTGGACTTCGGCTTTCACGACTTCCTTGCGTGACTCGGCGTCGGCGAGAGGGCCCGCCTGGAGTGCGCGCGCTCGCTCTGCGTCGACGAGGGACTTCGCGCGGGCGATACGGAGGTCGCGGTCGCGGGTTGCCTCGGCGATGGCGGCGTCGGCTTCGGCCTGGGCGGTCTCGCCGAGGCGGCGGGCTTCGGCGGAGCGGACCATGGCGTCGCGGGCGGCTTCCGCCTCGCCGATTTCGGCGTCGCGCTTCACTTCGGCAACGCGCTTACGGCCGATGCTTTCGAGGTAGCCCTGGTCGTCTGAGATGTGCTGGATGGTGAGGACATCGAGCGTCATGCCGAGACCAGCGAAGTCGGAGCCAGCTTCTTCGGTGACGCGCTGGACAAGCGCTTCACGGCTACTGTTCAGCTCCTCAACGGTCATCTTGGCGCAGATGGAACGCAGGTGGCCGGAGAGGATCTCCTGGATGCTCTGCTGGAGCTGTTCGGGATTCGCGTTCAGGAAACGTTCGGCGGAGGTGCGAATGGCCTCGTCGTTGGAGTCGAAGCGGACAAGCGCGACGGCTTCGACGTTCACCTGCACGCCCTCCTTGGAGTACGCACCGTGAATCGGGAGCGGGGTTTCGAACGGCGCAAGGGACATGTAGTCGACGCGTTCGATCACGGGAAGGCGGAAGCTGGCGCCACCGCGGACGAGACGGAAGCCGCCGCGACCGGTGAAGACGGCGACCTGATCGGGGGGAACCTTCACGTAGAAGCGGGCATAGAGGCCGGCGACGAGGATGACGACAAGGAAGATGCCGCCAACAACCAGTGGGATCAGGGACGTCATGGTGTACCTCTCAGGTTGCGGTCCCGGACGGTGTGCGGCCGGAAGGCGTTACGGTCAGGGCGCCGGGAGCCGCCTGGGTGATGCGAACGACAGTTCCGAGGGGAATCGCCTCGCCGTCGGCGGATCGGGCGGACTCGACGAGGCGGGCGCCACTAGAGGGGGCGATGAGGGTGACTCGCCCCATGCCCGCGGGTGGGACAGCAGTGACGATTTCACCTTCGAGCCCGACGAGGTCGGCACGGTAGACATGGACGGAGCCTTGCTGGCGGGCCATGGGAAGGACGACGAGGAAGAACGTGCCGCCAGCGACGAGCACGCCGCCCACGATCGCAGAGAGGGCCGCGAGCCAGACCTCGGCATCCATCGCGTCGGCGATGAAACCGAACCCGCCGAACGCGGTGAGGAACACGAAGAGGATGCGTGAACTGAAGGGAGACGGGCTGGCGTCGGCGCCGAATGCTCCACCATCGTCAGCGCCACCACCGAGATCGAAGAGCTCGCCAACAACGAAGGTAACCAGCGTGAGCAGAAGGCCGACGCCGAAGATCACGAGGAATGCCATGCACGGCCTCCCGAACCGCCGCTGCCGGCCGGTGACGCGACTATACCGCGCCATAGTTACGAGTCGTCAACGAGCACACGATCGAACAGGGGTGTAGCCCGAGCGGGGAACACCCACGGGGCTCACTGGCCATAGCAGTTGAGGCGAGAAGGGGCGAAGATAGCTCCGCCGAATGCGGCCGAGGTATCACGATGGTTGACTCTGGAACGGTGATCGTTGTCCCGCTGGACGGGTCGAAGAACGCGGAAAACGCGATACCGGCGGCGGCATCGTTGCAGGCGCTGTATGGGTGCGAGATCCGGCTCGTGCATGTGGCGGAGAATCGGCCGAAAACGCCTCAGGATCTCGAACGCGCACGGGCCACGTTCGTGGAGTATGCGGAGGAGGCTGCGACCCGCCTGGGTGCGGGCACCCGGACGGCAGAGCTGCTGGTCGACTCGTCACCTGCACGAGCGATCCTGGACAACGCGAGCGACGCGCGATTCATCGTGATCGCGACGCACGGTCGGAGTGGCTTCAAGGCGACGATCCTGGGAAGCGTGGCGGACAAGGTGGTCCGGGGATCGAGGGTGCCTGTGCTGGTCGTGCCGGGGGTTGGGACGCCCGCCGCCGCATTCGCGACGCGGTCGATCATGGTGGCGCTCGATGGGTCGGACGCAGCTGAGGCCGGCCTTGAGGTTGCACGCGATATCGCCCGGCGGGCCGAGGCCGGCATTGTGCTCGCACGAGCGTACCGGGTATCGGTACCGGTCGGGATCGAGTTTTCGTACTACCCGATCGACATGATTGAGGGCTACGAGGCGGAGACCCAGGCATATCTGCAGTCGATGGCGCGAGATGGCGAGCGGCAGCTCGTGCTGCAAGGACTCCCGGCGGAGGCGATCGTGGACGCAGCAGGCCAGATCGGCGCGGACATGGTGGTGATGGCGACGGAAGGGAAGGGCCTGGCAGGCCGGTTGGCGCTGGGAAGCACGACGGACAGGGTGATGCACTCGCTCCACCGTCCGCTCTTGGTAGTCCCGGCAGGGGATTAGGTCAGAGGTCACAGGAGGGCGTAGCGCGGCATAACAACGGCCGCGCTAGCTGGTCTGTTGCGCGAGTTTGCGGGATCCGACGGGGGTCGAATCTCGAGCGTAGCGAGGGCGCGCGAACCTACGGGCGGCATGCCACGAGATGACGATGACGAGGCCGCCGAGGACCATGTCGATGAAGAGGTGGTTGGCGCTGGCGACGATGGCCCAGGTCATGACAACCGTAAGGAGAACGGCCGCGCCGCGAAGGGTGCACGAGGTGGTGTTGATCCAGATGGCGGCGGAGGCGAGGGCGATCCAGCCGAAGTGGAAGCTGGGGATTGTGGCGTACTCGTTCAGGATGAGCGAGGGCTGCGCGTAGTTCACGGCGGTGTCGCCACCGAAGACCGTATCGACGAAGCCGAGGTCGTACCCGTGGAGAGCCATGAGTCGAGGCGGGGCGGCGGGGAAGGCGTAGTAGAAAACGACGCCGATTGCCATCGAGATGAACATGACGTTCCGGACGAAGACAAAGCCTCGCGATCACGGATGCGTAGCCAGATGGCGACGAGCGCAAGGACCGGGAAGTGAAGGTACGCGTAAACGAAGTTCGCGAATTCCTTCACCACGTGGCTCTGGATGGACCATTCCTGGATGTGTACCTCCCAGAACATCCCGGTTGCCGCTTCGAAGGCGACGAGGTGGTTAGTGAGGGCGACTGCGTCCGACGTCCTATCCGGGGCGGTGCCCCGGAGGAGGAAGTAAATGGTGATGACGGAGAGGACAACCGCGGCGTCGCGCACGAACCCGGGCGCCCATGAAAGACTCTGGGGGAGCCTGAGGGGGTTGGCAGGGGCAGGACGGGCGCCAGGGTGTCGGGCGGCGAACTGTGCCTTCGGTTGTCCTCTCCTTTCCGGCGGTGGGGGGAGCGCCTGGTTCGTAGAGAACAGTACCGGCGGGAAGAGCCGCGCCCATAGGTGCAACTACCGACGTCCGGGGTGCCTTGGGGAGACGCTCCGCCTCAGCCGTTTGGCCGAGGCGGAATCTGCGGGCCTGTCAGGCGGTGAACTCGGGACGACGGCCGGGGCGAGTCTTTTCGAGGGCGGCACGGACACCTTCAGCGTCGTAGTCACGGCCGTAGACGGGGGTGCCGGGCTGCTGCCGCCAGGAGTCGTCGATTGTGCCGGCGTCGACCGGGTCGAAGCCGAGTTCGTCGACGAGCCGCATGACGGCGGCCTTGGCGACAGGGTTGTCGCCGGCGATGGGGAGCGCGATGCGTCCCGGTGTCCCAGCGGGCTTGCCGCCGGTCATGAGGCTGGGAACCCCGATATTGTTGAAGACCTTGATAACCGCGTGTCCGATCTGCTGTTCGACCCAGCGGCTCTCGGTCAGCCCCTCCTCGATGGCCGCGATGCGACCGTCGCGCTGCTGGGGGTAGTAGTTGCCGGTGTCAATGACGGGGACATTGCTCGCGACCCCGTCGAAGAGGCCGTCGGGAAGTTCGGGGATGCGCTTCTGCTGGATGGTGATGATGACGAGGTCCGCCCCGAGGACGGCGTCCTCCGGCGTACCAGCGATGGCGCCTGTCTCGGCCGTCAACTCCGCGAGGGTCTCAGGGCCGCGAGAGTTCGCGACGGTCACCTGGTGGCCGAGTGAGGTGAGCCGCCGCGTGAGCGCCCCGCCGATGTTGCCCGCGCCGATGATCCCGATGTTCATGGGTAGCTCCTTGGAACCGTGGTATCTGTAGATCGACCTTACCGGGTCGCGGAGGGTCGCGGGTGCTGGAGACACGGCGAGCCCAGAAACCATTAGGATCACAGGAACTGGAGGGATGAATGACCGGTTATGTGAACTCGCAATACCTAGTTGAGACCGATTGGCTCGAACGCCACCTGGGGGATCCCGACCTGCGGGTGTTCGACGCGACGGTGTACCTCCGGCCTCCCTCACCGGATGCGCCGCGCGAGCGCTTCGAAACCGTGAGCGGTCGGGCTGATTGGGAGGCGGGACATATTCCGGGGTCGGGGTTTGCGGACCTGATCCACGACCTCTCGGATCCGGAGAGCAAGCTGCCGTTCATGGCGCCGTCCGCGGATCGGTTCGCTACCGCGGTGTCCCGGCTCGGTGCCGGCCGAGGAACGCGGGTGGTGTGCTACGACCGGGGACGGATCATGTGGGCTGCGCGCCTGTGGTGGCTGTTCCGGTATTTCGGGTTCGACGACGTGGCGGTTCTGAACGGGGGCTGGGAGAAGTGGAAGGCTGAGGGCCGCGCGGTTTCGACCGAACCGTCGCGCTACCCGGCGGGGATCTTCACCGCCGACGTCCGGCCGGAGCTACTCGCGACGAAGGACGACGTCCTGGCCGCGATCGAGGGTGGGCACGCGTGCGTTATCAATGCGCTCAGCGAAGCGCAGCACCGAGGTGAGAGCGGGTCGTACGGGCGGCGCGGGCACATCGCGACCAGCGTCAACGTCCCGGCTGCGGCGATGGTCGATGACACGACGATGGCGCTCCTGCCGGCGGAGGTGCTTCGCGAGCGGTTCGATGGGGTCGGGGCTCTCTCTGCGGGCCGGGTGATCACGTACTGCGGCGGCGGGATCGCGGCGACGGGGAGCGCATTCGCGCTTGCGCTGCTGGGGAACGACCAGGTTGCGGTGTACGACGGATCGCTTTCGGAGTGGGCGAAGGATGATTCGCTGCCGATGGCGACGGCGTAGCAGCCTAGGGCGCCGTAAGGAGCGATTGCGAGATGAGGGCTGCACCCACAAGGATGCCAGCCACGACGGTGAAGGCGAAGAACCATGGGGTCCCGCCGGGCCCGATTCGCAGATCCATGTCCGACCTCCGAGTTATGTGGATGTCCTACCACTAGATTCGGCCGATCGGAGTCGGAAAACAAGCCGGGCAGCGGATGGGCTGCCCGGCTCGCACTCAGGAGATGCCCACCTTCGCGCAGAGGGATTCATCGAAAAGGATGTTCCCCGTGAAGGACTGCGGGGGCTGCTCGCAAATCCACACGGCGGCCTTGCCCATGTAGTCTGCAGGCTCGAATTCGAGCGACGGGTTTTCGGGGTCGTTCTCGGCGAAGATGTTGCCGGGCGTCTTGATGCGGCCTTCGGGCGAGAGGACGTTCACGGAGATGTTCTCCGCCTGGTATTCGATGGCGAGGCCCTGTGAGATGCGCTCCATCCCGGCCTTCACCATGCCGTAGAGGCCGCCCCCGAACTGCGGCTTCGAAAGGTCGTAGGGGCCCGGGCCGGGAAAGACACCCGCCGCGGACGAGATGTTGATGATGTGGCCGATTCCAGCCTTTCGCATGTGGGGAATGGCTTCGCGCATGAGCCAGACGGGGCCGCGGAGGTCGACCTGCCAGATGAGGTCGATGTGGCGCGGCTGGACGGTCTCGAGGTTGCCGGGAACGAGGATGGCGGCGTTGTTAACGATGATGTCGAGGCCGCCGAAGTGGCGAACGGCCTCTTCGACGCCGGCGGTGATGCTGTCGTTGTCGCGCATGTCCATGCGGACGGCGTGGGCGTTGCCACCCTCGGCCTGGATCTCGCTGGTGACGGAATGAATGGTGCCGGGAAGGCGCTTGTCCTTCACCTCCTCGGTGCGGGCGGCGACGACAACGGATGCGCCGGCAGCGGCGAGGTGCTTGGCGATGTATTCGCCGATGCCCCGGCTCGCGCCGGTGACGAGGGCGACTCGTCCTTCGAGTGACATAGGGATTCCTCCAGTGGGGTTGCTCTGCGCGGCGGATTCTAACTGAGGTGAGAGGTGAGAGGTTACTGGTGATAGCCAGCCCGGCGGCTCCCGGGTTTTACGTGCGATTGCTTGACAGGGGACGAGTCGGACGGGAGCCTGCGGGGGATGCGAAGGGTGTTGTTGGGATTCGTGGCGATGGTGGCGGTCTGTGCTGGGGTGGCGCAGGCGGTGTGGCCGGATGGTGCGCCACGGGTGGTGAGCGCGCAGAGTGCCCTGGCGTTCCGTGTGTTTGTGCCGGGGCTGGCGGCGGACCGGGCGCCGACGTTCATTTCGGTGTCGTCGTTGCAGGCGTTCCAGGGTGGGGCGGTCCGGGTGCTGGCAACGCGCGGGGAAAGCGGGACGGCGACGATCTTCGGGCGGGCGTATCCGCTGCAGGCCGACGCGCACGGGAACCTGCTGGGCTTTGTGGGCATCGGCGTGCTGGATGAGCCGGGGGATACGGTGCTCACCGTGCGGATCGAGCATGCTTCGGAGCCGGACGAGGTATTCAGCTATGGCTTCGTGGTCGTGAAGACGAACTGGACGGTGGACTACATCACGTTCACGCCGGACCCGGACGCGCCGCCGGACGAGAACCCACTGGACCCGGCGAACATCGCGGCGGAGAACCAGCTGCTGGCGGACACGTACGGGGGCGTTTCGAGCGTGAAGTGGGACGGCACGTGGATCGTGCCGGTTACCGCGCCGGTGACCGGGTACTTCGGGGAGCAGCGGTCGTTCAACGGCGGACCGGTGAGTGGGCACCACGGCGGGACGGACTTCGGCGCGACTGCGGGGACGCCGGTGTATGCGGCGAACGCGGGGGAGGTGGTGATATCGCGAGGGCTGATCGTGCGCGGGAACATGGTGGTCATCGACCACGGCGCGGGGGTGTTCTCGGGGTACGGGCACATGTCGGGGCTGGCGGTGAGCGAAGGACAGTCCGTAGCGAAGGGCCAGCTCATTGGATGGGTGGGTTCGACGGGGCTCTCGACGGGGGCGCACCTGCACTGGGAGATGGCAGTGCGCGGGGTGCTGGTAGACGGGCTGCGGTGGGTCGATGGCAGCCAGGGGTATTAGGTCACAGGTCACAGGTCACAGGGGACAGGGCCCCCCACCCCTCGCCGGGTATCAGGGACAGGTCACAGGTGACAGACCTCCGCGCCACGCCGCGGGTGAGCTTGGCGTTCGGCGCGGGTGCGGAGGTTGAGGAGCATCTTGCGGGTCATGATGAACGCGGCGAGGTCGATGAGCGGGAGGGCGAGCCGGTATCGGAGGCCGGTGGGCATGTGGCCGCCAAAGCGAGTGAGCAGGCGCGTGTGGCCGCCGGGCATCGGGACGAGATTGAAGGCCCAGCGCCACGTGACTTCGGCATCGGCACCAGCCAGTACGAGATGCCGGTCGCGTTCGACGGCGGCGACGGGGAAGGCCGGAGTCTTCCCGGCGGGGACGACATCGCCCACCTTGAGGTCCTGGAACTCGGGGAGGATCTCCTGCGCGCTCGGGCCATCGAGGATGCCGAAGAGGCGATCGAGGAAGTCGTAGCTGTAGAGTCCGCCGCGGCCCTGACCGAGCTGGGCGAGCCACGGAAAGACGTTTTCTGGCAGGGCATCGATCGTAATCGCCATCGTGCGCCGGTAGTTTTCGTCGTGGACGAACTCATCGCCCGGGAAGGAACCGGCAACTTCGTCCGGCGATGCCCCCCAGTTCAGGCCACGAGCACGGAGGCCAGCGAGGGCAACGGCGGATGCGGCGCCGGCGGTGGCGAGTGTGGCGAGCGTGCGCGTGTGGGTGGCGTTCATGACACACCTCCGGTTCATACCATATCGTCCAGCGGATCGGGACTGTTGTGGAGGGGCGGATGGGGAGCAATGGGCGGGCCGGTGGTCGCGGGCGGGCTGGCGTGCGTGGGATAGGCGGTGGGG
>JBPPMX010000056.1:0-10664 GCA_051306275.1 Tepidiformaceae bacterium | reverse complement strand
GCGGCGCCAGCCACTGGATGAGGAGGAACTCGCTCACGTCGAAGGTTTCTCCGATTGCAACGAGCGATTCGGCGAAGGGCTCAGCGGCCGCGATAATCGTCGTTGCGCTGTAGGCGAACACCATGAGCACGATAGTCCGGCGTGGCCGGTTGGACAGCGCCCCCATCGCTCGGGCAGGACCGACGAGCTCGACCTCTTCGGACTCCGCCTTGCTGGTGAAGTAGAGGTAGATGCCGAACATGGTCACGAGCACCATCGAGTCGATGAGGCTGATCGTCTGGCGGAGGGGGATGAGGATGACGTAGGTCGTTGCGATGGCCAGGAATACCAGTTCAAGCGACCGCTGCTTGTCGACGACGAGCTCTTTAAGGCGCGTGCGGTAGAAGAAAAGGACGAAGACCAGGGGCCAGCCAATGCCGATCAGCAAGCGGTTGCCGCCGGTCATATTCGCAACGGCGAGGCCCTTCTCGGCCTCAGCCGGGTCGGCGCCGGCTTTCCATGCCAGGACGAAGTCGACGGCGTACTCAGGAAGCACGGCAATAAATGCGATAACCGCGAGGGCCAGGCCCTGGGAAATGTCCATCTCCGCGGTCTCGGCTCCCCAGCTGAGGAGGAATGCGGCCGCGAGTATCGCGATTCCGAAGATGGCCGCACCGATCACCGGCTCGGGATGCTCGCCCATCAGGCGCAAGCCGATCGCGGGCAGCCCGATCAGCACCATCGCGAGGATGGTCAGCCAGGAGTTGCGAAAACTGCCGGGTTCAGAATCGCGCATCGCACTCACAGCGTGCTCAGTCATCGTCCGTCCCTCGCACCGGCACGCCGGGCCCGCCAATTGTCGGGGCCATTTCGCTAATGGTCAGTGCAGTACCGATCACAGCGGCTGGCGCCCGCCGAATCCCGCGTCGAGTTCGTGCCAGAAGCGAAATTCGTCCTCACCCAGCAGGTAACAGAGGTACACGATCCGACCATCGCGGCGATGGTGCAGGTCGATGAGCCCGCGCAGTGGGTCGCGGAGAAGCACTCCGAGGCGGGTCAGTTCGTCGTGGATTGCGGTGATTTCCGCAAGCGGCGGCGTAACCTGCTGGAGCGGTATGGCGGCCGTGCCATCGAGGTCGCGGCGCGGGGCTGAGGCGTGCCCGTTCGCGCTGACCAACCGGCTGAGGTAGGGGTCCTGCAGCCAGCCGGCGCCGGATGCGCGGATGAGGTTGCGGAGGCGGTCTAACAGCTCGCGGACGTGCCCGAGTACGGCCTGAGCGCGCTCGATCGTGTAGATCGGCGAGCCTTCCAGCGTAGGCCCGAGGTCGTCGTCCATCCGGGTTCAGACGAACAGGTGCAGCGGGATCTGCGTGGGTTGGATGGTCGCGCCGTCTTCGACCCGGGTGAGCCCGGCGAGCTCTTCTTCAACACCGGGGCCGATGATCACGTTTCTTCCGATGTGGAGCCCGGCCGGAATCGTGACGCGCTTTCCGATGATGCTGATCCCCGCGTACACGATATCGGGGCGCGCCACGTTCGGGATGCTGGGGTCACCATCGCCGATCACCGCGCCTCGGCCGACGGTAACTTCCTTGTCGAGGATGGAGCGATTGATCCGGGCGCCCGCGCGCACGATGCAGCCGTGATGGATGACCGAGTCCACGACCTCGGCGCCCTCTTCGATGATGACCTCCGGGGAGATCACGGACTGGTGGACCTTTCCGTAGACCTGCGCTGCGGGCGAGACGAGCGAACTCTGGACGTCTGACTTCGGCCCGAACTTCGCTGGTGGCAGGATCGACCCCGCGGTCCGCAGGCGCATTTCCGGGTTGTTGAGATCGAGTTCCGGCCTGGCGGCGAGCAGGTCCATGTTCGAATCCCAGTAGGACTCGACGGTGCCGACATCCCGCCAGTACGCCTGGTACTGGTATCCGAAGGCCCGGTGGGTCTGGTACATCTGCGGGATGATGTTCCGGCCGAAGTCGTGCTTGCTTTCGGCTCCGCTGTCGGCATCGGCCTGGAGCTGCTCGACGAGGACGTCCTTGTTGAAGCAGTAAACGCCCATCGATACCCACGGCGAGCGGGGGTTCGCGGGCTTTTCCTGGAAGTCGACGATCCGCCCGTTCTGATCGAGGTCGAGGACGCCAAACCGGTGTGCTTCTTCGCGGGGGACGGAATAGACGGCGACGGTCACGTCGGCTGCCTGGCTCCGGTGATAGGCGATCATGTTCCGGTACGAAGTCAGGTAGATGTGGTCGCCGGCGAGGATCAGCACCTCACGGGCACGCGATTCTTCGATCATGTAGAGGTTCTGGTAGACGGCGTCGGCGGTCCCCGAGTACCAGTCCATGTCCGCACGCCCGAGGTACGGCTGCAGGATCTGGATCCCGCCATCGAGCCCGTCGAGGCCCCAGGGGCGGCCGTAGCCGATGTGATTCACGAGCGAGCGGGGCCGGTACTGTGTGAGTACGGCAGCCTTCGTAATCCCGCTGTTTGCGACATTGCTCAACGCGAAGTCGATGATCCGGTACTGCCCGCCGAAGATGACCGCGGGTTTCGCGCGTTGTTCGGAGAGGACCGAAAGCCGGTCGCCCTGTCCGCCTGCGAGGATCATCGCCAGGACGTTGTTCAATGCACTTCCTCCTGCCCGGTCTTCGGCGCCATTCTACCCAACCTCTGCGATCCCGCTATGCCTGAGCGGCGAGCCCGGCGCTCTTCGCGATAGCACAGGTCACGCGCTGTCATGCACGGCGGTCTTTCGTACACTCATCCCATGTCCAGCAGAGTCGCGCGCCTTGCCCTCGCCCAGCTGAACGCCACTGTTGGTGATCTCGCCGGGAACGTCATCCAGATCCGGGAGGGAATCGCGAAAGCCCGCTCGGCTGGCGCGACAATCTGCGCCTTTCCGGAGCTGGCGGTCACCGGGTATCCGCCGGAGGACCTGCTTCTTCGGCGGTCGTTCTGCATTGCGTCGCGCGACGCGACGCTTGCCCTCGCTCCCGACACGACCGGACTCATAGCGGTGGTCGGATTCGTCGACTGGGCCGATGGCGACGCGTACAACGCGGCAGCAGTCTTCGCCGACGGTCGGCTCGTCGACATCTACCACAAGCAGCGGCTGCCGAACTACGGGGTCTTTGACGAGGAGCGGTACTTCAACGCGGGGACTCGGACCCCGGTCTACACCGCCGGGGAACTCCGTTTCGGTGTTTCGATCTGCGAGGACATCTGGTACCCCGGTCGGCCGCTCGATGAGATCGCGTTGGCCGGCGCCGAGCTGTGCGTGAATATCAATGCTTCGCCCTACCACAGAGGCAAGGCGCACTCCCGGGAGCGCATGATCGCCACCCGCGCCGCAGACAACCTCATCGCCGTTGCCTACGTGAACCTCGTTGGGGGGCAGGACGAGCTTGTCTTCGATGGCTGCTCGCTCGTATTCGATTCCCAGGGGCAGCATGTTGCGCGCGGGCCGCAGTTCGAAGAGACGCTCCTCATCGCGGATCTCGACCTCGACGAGGTCGCCCAGCGGCGTTTGCACGACCCCCGGCGGCGGGTCGAACTCCGTTCCCGGGGAGGCTCCGTGGACGTCGACCGAATTGACACTGGCTTCGTTCCCGACCTCCATCGCACCGCCGTCCACCAGCCCCTGACGCGCCTGGTCGGCGAGGAGGAGGAGGTCTGGCGGGCGCTCGTCCTGGGCACACGCGACTACCTTCACAAGACTGGCTTCAGCCAGGTGGTGATTGCGCTCTCGGGCGGTATCGACTCCGCGCTCGTTGCCGCTATCGCCGTGGATGCGTTCGGGCCCGAGAACGTTGTCGGGGTGGCGATGCCCAGCCGCTATTCGAGCGAACACTCCGAGACCGACGCTGCGGCACTCGCGAAGAACCTTGGGATTCGCTACATGACGATCCCGATTGAACCGGCGCATGCGGCGATGCTGAGCATGGTGGCGGGTGCGTTCGAAGGCACCGAGCCCGGGACGGCGGAGGAGAACCTTCAGTCCCGTCAGCGCGGAAACGTCCTCATGACGCTCTCCAACAAGTTCGGATGGCTGGCGCTGACGACGGGGAACAAAAGCGAGATGGCGACGGGCTATGCCACGCTCTACGGCGACATGGCTGGCGGATACGCCGTGATCAAAGACGTGCCGAAAACGCTGGTCTACCGCCTGGCGGAGTGGCGGAACGCGCACGCGGAGCGGGATCTCATCCCGCGCTCGACTATTGAGAAGCCGCCGAGCGCCGAGCTCAAGCCCGGGCAGGTCGACGAGGACTCACTTCCTCCGTACGAGATCCTCGACCCAATCCTCGAGGCGTACGTCGAGGACGACCACACACGGGACGAGATTATCGCGATGGGCTACGACGAGGCGACTGTCCGCCGGGTGATGACGCTGGTCGACCGAAACGAGTACAAGCGACGGCAGGCGCCGCCCGGGGTAAAGATCACGCCACGCGCCTTCGGGCGTGACCGGCGTCTCCCGCTCGCCTCGCGCTGGCCTATCTAGTCCGAAAGCTCGGTGATCAATGCGTCCCGGGCGACCCCGAGCGTCGCAAAGAACATCGGGTGGACCTCGCCGCTGCTGACGACGCCCAAGGCCAGCCCACGCGCATCGAGCCGGGTGATCCCGGCAGCGCGCGCGTCCCGGACTGCGGCAGTCATCGCGTCGCGCGCGGCCGAACCGAACATCACTGTGTTGCCGAGTTCGGTCATGCCGGGCGGGTGTAATGGCGCGAGTGCGCTTTCAAGGCGTTCGAGTGGATAGCCGCCGTGCCCATCCTTCGCCATCTGAACGAGGCATCCTGCGAGCAGGTGTTCGGCGGAGACGATGCCGACGCTTGCCCGCCAGCAGAAGTTCTCGGCTTCTCGAAGCGCCCGCTTCGCATCGTCCGCGAGGTCGAACGGGTCCGGCACGTCAGATTTCGAGCGGCCGGCCCTCGGCCGCGGGAGCGAAATCGAGAATCTCCAGCTCTACCCGGTCCGTCTTCCATTCGCGTTGGAGCGAATAGACGATGTCCATCTCTCCTGCCAGCTCCGCCGAGGCCTGGCGGAACGCGATCGCCGGCCAGGTCGCGAACCCGTCTTTCACCCGCAGGCGCAGGTGCGATTGGTCGGCGCCTACGGGCCGGGAGTCGAGCAGGCGGACGCCGCGGCTCAGCAGGATCGGCTTGCGGTTGCCTTCGCCACAGGGTTCGAAGCGCATCAGCCCCTTGATCTCGGTCCCGTTCAGGTCGCCCAGCCGCACCTCGGCGTCGATGTCGAAGACCCGGGTGAGTTCGTGCTCGTCCAGCATCTCGGCCGCGGTGTTCACGAGCCGTTCGCGCAGGAGGTCGAGGTTCTCGTTCTTTACGGTGAAGCCCGCCGCGGCGCGGTGTCCGCCGTGGCGCTCAAGCAGGGCCGCTTCCTTCCGTATGGCCCGGATCACATCGAACGAAGGGATGCTTCTCGCGCTGGCCCGGCTGACCAGGGCGCCACGTTCGAAGACGATCGCGGGACGATGCCGCCGGTCGGCGAGCCGAGAGGCCACGAGTCCGACAATGCCAGCGTGGATCTCGGGCGAGCCGACCATGATCAGGGGGTCGTCCGTTGCGCCGAGTTGCTCCTCGGCAAGCGTGCAGGCTTCTTCGGTCTGGACCTGGCGGGTGCGGTTGAGCGCGTCGAGCTGTTCGGCGAGGGGCCGGGCCGCGAGGTAGTTGTCCGACAGCAGCAGATCCAGCGCGAGGTTCGCGTGCTGGAGGCGTCCCGCCGCGTTCAAGCGTGGCCCGAGCGCGAATCCGAGCGTTTCGCCGTTGAAGCGCTCCGGCGCAATGCCGGAGACCGCAGCCAGGGCCTCCATGCCGGGGCGCAGCCCCTTGCGCATCTGCCCGAGGCCATCGACCACGATCTTGCGGTTTTCGTCTGCCAGTGGCGCAACGTCGACGACCGTGCCCAGCGCGACGAGGTCGATGTAGTCCTCCTCCTGGAGGTCGCGGCCGCTTGCTTCGTACAGCACCTGGAGGAACCGGTAGGCGACGCCGACTGCCGCCAGCTCAGTGAAGGGATAGGGGGAGTCGAGCCGCTTCGGGTTCACCGCGGCGAAGGCCGCCGGCATGGTGTCGGGCACCGTGTGGTGGTCGAGGATGATGACGTCGAGCCCGAGCGTGTTGGCGTGGGCAACTTCGACGACTGAGCTGATCCCGCAATCTGCAGTGACCAGCAGGGTCGCCCCGCCCCTCGCCAGCGTGTCGACGGCGCCGACGTTCAGGCCGTATCCCTCGCTGAAGCGATCCGGGATGTAGTTCGTGGTCTTCGCGCCGAGGGCCCGTAGTCCGAGGTGGAGGATCGCGACGGACGTCACGCCATCGACATCGAAGTCTCCGAAGAGCGCGATCTTCTCGCCTTCGCGAATCGCTTTCCGGGTGCGTTCGATCGCGTCGAGCATACCGGGGAGGAGCAGGGGGTCGTGGTCCGCGGCGAGGTGTGGCTTGTAGAAGAGGTCGGCCTGGGCTCGCGTCGTGATGCCGCGCGCTGCGAGGACCGCAGCGACGACCGGGGGGAAGTTGGCGATGCCCCTCTCTCGCGCGAGCGTGTCACGCAGACGCCAGCGTGCGGGGGTTGAACCCACCGCTACCGCCATCAGCGCGGCTCGTAGCGGCGGAAAACGAGGCTCGCATTGTGTCCGCCGAATCCGAGTGAGTTCGTCATCACTGCCTGCAGGGCCGCGGGCCGGGCGACGTTCGGGACATAATCGAGGTCGCAGTCCGGGTCCGCGGTTTCGTAGTTCGCCGTTGGGGGGATGATCCCTTCCAGAAGGGCTATCACGCAGATCGCGGCTTCTACCGCCCCCGCTGCCCCGAGCAGGTGCCCCATCATCGACTTTGTCGAGCTCACGGGAAGGGAGTAGGCGTACTCGCCGAAGACCCGCTTGGTCGCCATCGTCTCGAACTTGTCGTTCAGCTGCGTCGATGTGCCATGCGCGTTGAGGTAGCCGATCTCGTCAGGCTCAAGCCCCGCCATCTCAAGCGCCTTAAGCATTGCGCGTGCTGCGCCTTCGCCGTGCTCGTCGGGCTGGGTGATGTGGAAGGCGTCGCTCGTCGCGCCGTACCCAGCGAGCTCCGCGAGGATGGTCGCGCCGCGGGCGATTGCGTGCTCTTCGGATTCGAGGAGCAGCAAGCCAGCGCCTTCGCCGAGGACGAAGCCCTCGCGCCCGGCATCGAACGGCCGGGATGCGCTCTCGGGACGGTCGTTCGCCGTGCTGAGCGCCTTCGCGGCGGCGAAGCCGGCTACCACGATCGGCGTGATCGCGGCCTCGGTCCCGCCTGCAAGCATTACGTCCGCGTCGCCGCGCCGGATGATATTCGCGGCCTCGCCGATGCTGTCGGCGCCACTCGCACATGCGCTGACGAGGCTGTAGTTAACGGCTTTCGCGCCGAGCTTAATGCTGAGGTGGCCGCTGGCCATGTCCGGCAGCATCATCGGCACCATGAAGGGGCTCACCCGCGCCGGGCCCTTCGCTTTCATCGTTTCGTACTCTTCGACGATGGTCCCGATGCCGCCGATGGCTGTCCCGACGATCACGCCGAACCGGTCAGCGTCGTAGCCCGGCTCGTACCCCGCCTGCGCGAGCGCTTCCAGGGCGGCGACGATCGAGAACTGCGAGAAGCGATCCGCCCGGCGGGCTTCTTTGCGGTCCATGTAGACGGTGGGGTCGAACGCCTTCACTTCGCCCGCAACCTGGCTGACCTGGTCCGACGGGTCGAACGCCGTGATGCGCGCCGTGCCGCTGCGACCCTGTATGAGGTTCGCCCACGTGTCGGCTGCATTGTGTCCAAGCGGCGTGATCATTCCGAGGCCGGTCACGACGACTCTCTGGGTCACCGGCTGCCCCCGGGAATGGATAAGGTTGTAGAGCAGTATAGCATTACGGCGCGATCAGCTCCCTCACGAGGGACGGCAGGCGGGTCGCCAGTTCGCCCGCAAGCAGGCCAGCTTCGCCGAGTTCGACGCGCAGGGCCTCACCCGCCGCTCCGTGCAGATAGACGCCGAGACAAGCGGCTTCGAACGGCTCCATCCCCTGCGCGAGGTAGGCGCCGATCATCCCAGCGAGCACGTCACCAGTGCCCGCGGTCGCGAGCAAGGGGTTCGCGAATGGCGAAAGGGCGCCGCGACCGTCTGCGGCGGCGATAACGGAGTGTGCGCCCTTCAGAACGACCGTGCAGCCGTAGCGCTTCGCTGCGTCTCGGGCTGCTCCGAGCCGATCGGCCTGTACTTCGGCAGTGGTGCGCCCGAGCAGGCGCCCCATCTCGCCGGGGTGTGGGGTCAGGACAGCGTTCGCGGCGACTCGCTCGGCGGCGTCAGCCATCGAGGCGAGTGCGTTCAGCGCGTCTGCGTCGATGACGATGCCGTTCGGGAGGTCGATGCCCGCGTCGGCGAGGGCGGCCCAGGTCAGCGCTCGCGTGTTCTCCGTGTCGCCCATCCCGGGGCCGAACACGGCGGCGCTGTAATTCGGCCACTCGGCCCGAAGTGTGAACACGGCCGAATCCTCGATCTCGCCGCCGTCCGCTTCGGTCAGCGGTAGCCACGTCGCTTCGGGAACGCCAGCAGCGAGGCCAGCGATGATCCCGATCGGCGCGGCAATGGTTACGAGCCCGGCTCCCGCGCGATACGCCGCGGTCGCGGTAAGTCGCGGGGCGCCCTGGTAGCGCCGGCTCCCGCCAACCACCAGCAGACGTCCGAAGGTCCCCTTGTTCGCGTCTTCGGGGCGGGCCGGGATCGCATCCCGGACCCAGCGAGACGTCAGCAGTTCGAGCTGGACGATGCCGAGCGCGCTCTTGGGGATTCCGATGTCGATCACCTGGACGTTCCCGAGTATGCCGCTCGCGGGGAGCTGGTACATCCCGACCTTTGGGAAGCCAAAGGTCACGGTCAGGTCGGGCTTCACGGTGAGTGGGTCGACGGCGCCGGAATCGGCGTTCACGCCGGTTGGCACGTCCACCGCGATGACCTTCGGGGGACTGTACCCCTGGCGGGCGCTCGCGAGTGCCGTCAAAGCCTGGCCGATTGGGCTCTCCGCTACGAGAGTACGGGCGTTTCCGATGCCGAGTAGCCCGTCTATCACCAGTTCGGCGTTCATCAGCAGGCCCGGGAGGGCGGCGGACTCAGCCGGCCCGCTGGCCGTGATGCCGTACTCGCCGAGCCCGTCGACCCGGGACTCGACCCGGTGCCCATCGGGGAGGCAGACCGTAACCTCCGCGCCCCATCCGGCGAGGTGGCGCGCCGCGACGATGGCGTCGCCGCCGTTGTTGCCAGGGCCAGCGAGCGCGACGATGCGCCGCCCTTCGAGCGTCCCCAGCATCAGCCAGGCTTCCTGCGCGACGGCGAGGCCGGCTTCTTCCATGAGCTGCATCTCGGGCACGCCCGCGTCGACGGCTGCCTGCTCAAGCGCGCGCATCTCTGCGATGGTTACGAGCTTCACCGCAGCCCCTCCCGCGCAACCAGTTCCTGCGCCCGTTCGCCCATGCGTGGGGTGTCTTCGATGTCCGTCAGGTCGCGCTCGCCTACGACCGATGCGATCGCGTAGAGCTTCGAGTGCGTGAGGCTGATCTCGAGTCCGCGAAGGCCGATAATGCGCGCGCGGGTGGCGGCGTCTCCGTAGAGGAAGACGAGCGGTTTTCCGCGGCGGTTGGGCAGCGTTTCGATCTCTTTCCACCGCACCCCGCGTACCCCTGTCCCGAGCGCTTTCATGACGGCTTCCTTCGCTGCGAACCTGGCTGCGAGTTCGCCGATCCGGCCGCGGCAGTGCCGGATTTCGTCCAGAGTGTAGACGCGGTTCAGGAACCGCTCGCCGTGCCGTGCGAGCACGTCGGCGACCCGGTCAATCTCGATGATGTCGATGCCGACGGCGAACTTCGTAGCCACTGGTCGCCCATCGTACGTGCCCCCGCTCACCTGTTCCACGCACCTGCCCGCCGCAGGCCCTGCGCTACACTGGATACACCCGTGGCCGCCGCAATAATCTCCGAAAAAATCCGCAAGCAACTGGCCGCCCTACCGGCCCGGCCGGGCGTTTACCTGATGCGGAACGCCGAGGGCGAGGTCATCTACGTCGGCAAGGCGGCGCGTCTGAAGGACCGTGTCCGGTCGTACTTCGGGTCGCCGCGCGGACTTGAGCCGAAGACGTTCGCCCTCCGGCAGCATATCGAAGACTTCGAGTACATCGTCACGAACAATGCGGGCGAAGCGCTGCTCCTCGAAGCCACGCTGATCAAACGGCACCAGCCGTTCTTCAACATCCGGCTGAAGGACGACAAGCGGTATCCGTACCTCAAGGTCGACGTGCAGAACCCGTGGCCGCGGGTCTACATCACGCGCCGTATCGAGAAAGATGGCGCCCGCTACTTCGGACCGTATGCGAGCGCGGGTTCCGTCCGCGCGACGCTGGACCTCACGAAGAAGCTGTTCCCGTGGCGCTCCTGCACGAAAGAGATCACCGGCCGCGACCCGCGCCCTTGCCTCGACTTTTACATAAAACGGTGCATCGCGCCCTGCACTGCGTTCTGCACGAAGGAGGAATACGACGAGGTCGTCGCGCAGGTCATCCTCTTCCTCGAAGGCAAGGCAGGCGACGTGCTTTCGCGCCTCCGCGAACAGATGGAGGAAGCCTCGGGGCGTATGGAGTACGAGAAGGCCGCGATGATTCGCGA
>JBPPMX010000055.1:0-5754 GCA_051306275.1 Tepidiformaceae bacterium | reverse complement strand
GGGAAGGTCAAGCTCGGTGCTGTGACTCCACAGCACCTGCAGGCGCTCTACAACAAGCTCCTCGGGCGCGGACTTAGCCCCGCGAGCGTCGTGCGGACGCACGCCATTCTGCATAGCGCCTTGAAGCAGGCGATGCGATGGAACCTCATCCCGCGAAATCCCGCGGAGGCCGCGCGGCCGCCCGCAATGACCCGCCCCGAGATGCGGTACCTCGACCGCACCCAGGTGCAGCTCCTCCTCGAGACTGCCACCGATCCAACCATGCGCGCGCTCTACTCCGTCGCGGCCACCGCCGGACTGCGACGTGGTGAGATCGTCGGCCTCCGCTGGTCCGACATCGACCTCGAACGCCGCGTCCTCACGGTCCAGCGCACGGCCCACCGCGTTCGCGGGATGGGGATCGTCTTCGGCGAGCCGAAGACCCGCGCCGGTCGCCGCTCGGTCCGCCTGAGCGCGGTCTCAGTCGCCTACCTTCGCACCCATCGAGCGGCCCAGAACGAACACCGCCTCCGAATCGGCCCCGCCTGGAACGACAACGACCTCGTCTTCACGAGCGCAGTCGGGACGCCGATAGAAGAAGCCCGCGTGACCCGCCTCTTCCAGCGCGATCTCGACCGCGCCGGCCTCCCCCGAATCCGCATGCACGACCTTCGGCACACCGCCGCAACGCTCCTCATCGAAGAAGGCGTGAACATGAAAGCCGTCCAGGCAGCGCTCGGCCACGCCACCATCGGCATCACCATGGACACCTACGCCCACGTCACCCCAGCCATGCAGGATTCCGTCGCCGAAGCGATGGACCGCATCTTCGCCGTCGACTAAGGCTCCGTGCTACCGTCCTCCAAACTTGTTCGGAGGGACGAATGTCAGATTCAGAGAGTGTCCGCGCGGGCGACGTTCACGTTTTCAAGCCAGGGCAGTCCTTGGCGATCGGAATCGGCGTGTGGGCGGCGAAGCAGGGAGGTAGGATCCACATCCACCTCACGGGACCGCTGGACATGCACACCACCGTCACGAATCACGAGGGCTCGGAGCGGTACCATCGGACGCTCTTTCGAGATTTGCGCCGCATTCTCGTGGAACACGATGCCTGGCCGTATGGCGACGAAGGTTCCGAGACAGAAAAATGACCGCGTCTCAGCGCGGGGCGGACTTCCGGCCCGCCAACGCGTTGGCGTCAATTGCCGTCAAGATTGCCGTACAACGAAAGAAGGCGACCATAACGAGTGCTCGTTATCGTCGCCTTCAGATTCGAAAAACTGGTGCTGAGGCCCAGACTTGAACTGGGGACACCCGCATTTTCAGTGCGGTGCTCTACCGACTGAGCTACCTCAGCACCCGGACTTCTGATCCTATGCGGGGGGGTGGCACCGGGCAAGGTTGAGGGGTGCTCGGTTTAGTTTCCGGGGACGGATGTGATGCGGCGGCGAGGGAGGCGTGGGAGGGGGACGCCGCTTACCTCGAGGGCGGCCTGGACGATGGTCAGGAGGACGCCGCTGAAGAGTACCAGGTCGCCGGGGCTGTAGATGTTGGGACCGTAGACGGGGAGGATGATGTGGAGGTTGTCGGAGAGGGGCTCGAAGCGGATGTCGTCTTCGCGGAGGATGATGTCCTTGGAGCGGTGGAGTTGCTTGCCGATGCTGTCTTCGGATACCTGGGGGAAATCGCCGGTCGAGGCGATGAGCTCGTAAGAGGCGGGCATAAGTCCGCCATGGGCGGCCATTGGGATGAAGTTCATGAGGATGCCGAGGGCGACTACCCATGCGCCGAGGAAGCGGCGGAAGTGGAAGGCCATGGCGAGGACGACGGCGGTGGTTACGAAGAAGATGCCGGCGCGGGCCCACTCCCAGTTCCCTTCGGTCGGCATGAGGCGGATGGCGACTTGCTGGAGGGCGGAGATGCCGGCGGCGCCTGCGAGCCACAACAAATCGCCCGCTCTCCCCAGTGGGGCGCGGGCGTCTGTTGGTTTGGCGGGGCTCACGGACATGTGGTATTCCCCGGGGAGTGTGTGACTAGGGGTTCATGAGGGGGGCGGCGCCGGCGAATGCGATGATCGAAAGCGAGGCGACTGCGATGGCGGTGGTGATGATGCGGCTCTTCATGGGTGGGGTTCCTCCGTACGGTGTCTCCCGTGGTGGGGAGCGGTATGTACAGAAGGTACCGACCGAGTTCTCGCGAACCTCTCGCGAGGGTCGTCATAACGTCACGTTTGAGCCGGATTATACGGCGGCGCCAGTGGCGATACGGTGACGAAGTGTCTGCAAGCGGGGTGGAAGTTCCTCGCCGAGTTCGTGTTCGAGGTTCCTGCGGTATTCGTCGATGAAGTTGAGTGCGGAGGCGGCCTGTCCAGCGCGTGTCCGGTAGGTGGCGAGCTCATAGGCGGCCTCTGGGTTCATACGGTCGATGGTGATGGCGCGCTCAAGGCAACTGGCGGCTTCTTCGAACTGGCCCTTTGCGGCGTGAAACCCGGCGACGTGTGACAGGGCCTGGAGGCTGGCCTGCCCGGTCCGGGCGCGGACGGTGGCGGCCCATTCCGAGTAGAACTCTTCGGCGAAGGGGCCCTTGTACTGGCTGAGCGCTGCGCTGTAGGCGGTGGCGCGGTCGTCGGAGCCAGCGGGAAGCTCGCGGGCGGCCTCGAGTGCTGTTTCGAACTCGTCGACATCCCAGCTGAAGTCGCCTTCGGGGTTGAGGACGTAGGCGCCGTCGAGCTTGATGACGCTATCGTGGTAGAGCGCCTTACGGATGCGATAGAGGTTGGAGTGGAAGGTGCTGTTGCACTTTGAGGCGGGTATCTCGGGGAAGAGCGCTTCGACGGCCTGTTCCTTGCGGAGGCCGTTGCGGTTGGCGAGGAAGAGGTAGAACAGCTCTTTGGCGCGGTGGCTTGCCCAGGTTTCGTCCGTGACGAGACGTCCGCCGACAGTGACCTGGGTGACGCCGAGGCTCTTTGCGACGACGCGGGGGAAGCGGCCCTGTTCCTGGTCGGGCTCGGCGGCTTCGACGTCCGGGAGGAGGGCGCGGCGTTCGATCATTTCGCGGAAGGCTGGGCCGACGAGGTTGCGGGCGGCGACCCACTGGGCGAAGAGCGGATGTTCGTGGACTGCCGGCAGGAGGGCGGAGACGGTCCAGGGCTCGTCGATGAGTTCGGCGAGTTGGCCGAGGGCGGCGTGTGCTTCGGCGCGGTGGTTCGCGACGAAATGGAACATCGCGAGGCGGTAGTAGGCGACGCGAAGGGAGGCGCGCGCATCGACGCCGGTGAAGAGGCGAATGGCCTCCTCTGAGAGCACGACGGCGTGCGCATAGTTGCGATTGGCGGAGGTGGTCATGGCGAGCTGGAGCTTGCACAGGCCCTGCTCGTACGGGTTCCCGAGGTGGTCGGCGATGAGGGCGGCGCGCTCGGCGTAGTAGGCCGCTTCCTGGGTATCGCCGAGGCCGAGAAGACAGGCGGAAAGGCCTGCGATGGACAGGGAGGCGAGCGACTCGTCGAGGACTTCGGTGGCGGAGATGCGAATGGCTTCTTCGTAGTGGACCTTGCCTTCGGCATAGTGGCCGAGGGCGTATTCGGCGTCGCCGAGGGATGCGGTCGCGTAGGCTTCGGTGCGCGCGTTCTCGCAGGCGATGGCTTCGGAACGGGCTTCGGCGAGGACGGCGAGCGAGGCTTCGAAGTCGCCGGCGGTCTGAAGTGTGACGCCGAGGTTGTTGAGGACCCAGCCGAGGTTGGAGGTGCCGCGCATCTCACGCCAGCCCTGGGCGGCGCGGGTGAGTTCGTTCACGGCGCGGGGGGTATCGCCGCGCATGGCGTGGAGGTGGCCAAGGGAGGAGAGCGCGACGAGTTCCTGGGTTGGGGACTTCGCGGCGCGTGCGAGCTCGATGCTCTGGTTCAGGAGGCGCTCGGCGCGGGTGATATCCGAGGTGATGGCGATGAGGGTCTGGGCCTCCTGCCATGCAAGCTCGGAGGCGATCGCCGGGTCGGCGGTGGGATTTGCCTCACGGATCTCGTCGAAGAGGTGTGCGAGGACTTCGCGTTCGCCGCGGAGGCGCAGGGCGCGAATGCGTGCAAGCATGGCGTGCATGCGGGCGTTGGCGTTCGCTGCGGGGTTCGCGAGGACGCGTTCGGCGGCCTCCATGGCCTCGTCGGCGGCGTTTGTTCGTGCGAGGGTGTGGGCGCGGATGGCGGCAAGGAACGGGTCGACTTCGATCGAATCCGGCGAGAGTGCGGCGAAGGCGCGAGCGAGGAGCGCGTAGTGCGCCTGGTGGAGGAGTTGCCAGCCGTGGCGAGTGATCAGGCCGGCGAGCCACTGTTCGTCGCGGTGTTCGCGGGCGAGTTCGATCGCTTCATGGACCTGGCCGCGCCCCTCGAGCCAGGCGACAGTCTGGCGGAGGGCGGTCGTGTAGCGTTCCGGGTCGGAGCGCTCCAATTCCTGGACGAGGAAGCTGCGGAGCAGCGGGTTGAGGCGGATTGCGCCGCGGTCGAGCGTTTCGAAAAGGAGTTCGTAGTTGCCGAGCCAGGAGCGGAGGGCTTTCCAGACCGGGGGGGTCAGGACGGCGTCGGCAAGTTCCGGTTCGATCACTGCGACGGGAGAGATCTGGAGGAGGGCGCGCTGCGTCTCGTCCGGGATCGATCGCCAGACTTCGGAGACGAGGTAGCGTTCCCAGGCGGCCTGCTGCGGGCCCGAGCCTGGGAGCTCGGGGTTCATCATGCCGTTCAGGACGGCCATGACCCCGACGGGCCATCCGAAGGTGGCCTCGGCGACGCGTGTCGCGTTGAGGTTGGCACGCGACGAGCGGACGAGGAGCTCGCCGATCTCTTCCTGGGAGAAGGCGAGGTCAGTGCTGCTGAGGAAGAGACATTCGCCCGCAGCGATGCGGCGGTCGACTTCGACGAGGGCAGCGGGGGCACGGCCCGAGAGGACGAACTCCCAGCCTTCGGGCGCTGCTTCCATAACCCAGCCGAGAAGGTCGGTCGCGTCGGGGGCGTCCCGGAGTTCGTGGATGTTATCGAGGACGAAGAGAACGGGGCGTTCCTGTCGATCCGCGGTGGTTTTGACGGCAGAGGCGAGGTAGGCCTTGAGGTCTTCGGACTTCACCGCGGTGGCGGGCGTCCAGCCGTCGGTTTCACCGAGGAGCGCGAGGCCGAGTTGAGCGGCGAAGACTTCGGGATACACGGAGGAGGCATCGAGGGTCAGCCAGCAGGTCTCGAACTCGATGTCCGCAGCGAACGATGCGATGAGCGTGGTCTTACCGAATCCGGCGGGCGCCTGGAGGACGGTGAGACCGGAGCCGATGTTCTCGTGGAGGCGCTCCATGAGCCGGGGACGCGAAAGAACCTCCCGGCGCTGGCGAGGAATGGAAAAGCGGCCTGAGGTGTGAGCAACGGGCTCCATCGGTCTCCATGGGGTCACGAAGGGACGCGCCTTACAAAAGATACTAGCAGCCGAAAAGGGCTCTGTCCGCAAGAATTACGTTCGTGTTCGGTAAGGATCGTGAAAATTGTGTGGTTCGACCGCTAACTCGACAAGAAGTGACGCCCTTTCGTTGTCGATCGCCTTTATGGAGACGCGGCCGACCCCCGGGACGGACGAGAGGCGCTCCTGGAAATCGAGGAGCGCGCCGAAGTCCGAGCCCTTCACGTCGACCTCGATGGCCCCGGTCCGATCCGCCGGCCGATGGTGTACAGGGCCAGGGCGGGGCGCTGCCGGATCGGACGACCGCTGCCCCTTGAAAGCGGCCGCTGCGAGCGCGTCGAGGCCTTCAACG
>JBPPMX010000054.1:0-12211 GCA_051306275.1 Tepidiformaceae bacterium | reverse complement strand
CGGAAGTACTCGCTCCATGCGTCGAACTTCGCGCCCTTGCGCCACGCCTCGTAAACGGCCCTCGCCACCTTCCGGTCGCCGCGGCTCAGCACCGACTCCAGGAAGCTGTCCCGCGGGTCGTTCCAGCTGAACTCGACCCCGGCGGACCGGCAGCCGTCCTTCAGCAGGCGGTGCTTCGGCGCGAGTTCGTCGCCAGTATCCTGCCGCGCCCACTGGAACGGCGTGTGCGGCTTCGGCACGTGGTTGCTGGTGCTTACCCGCACCTTCGCGCGCCCACCTACGTGTTTCCGTCCGATCGCCTTCACTCGCCGCGCGAGGTCGACGATCCCTTCGAGGTCTTCCGTCGTCTCGGTCGGCAGCCCGACCATGAAGTACATCTTGATGCTCGTCCACCCGCGCGAAAATGCGTTCTCCGCCGCCCCCATCAGGTCTTCGTCCCGCACCAGCTTGTTGATCGCGAACCGCAGCCGCTCCGTCCCAGCCTCAGGCGCCAGCGTCAGCGTGTGCTTCTTACCCTTCGCCACCGCGTTCGCCACATCCACTGAGAACGTGTCGACCCGCGTGCTGGGCAGGCTGATTTTCAGCCCCGGGTACTCCGCCGTCAGCGCGTTGACCATCGGCACGATCTGGCTGTGGTCGGTCGTGCTCAGCGAGAGCAGCGAAAGCTCGTCGTACCCCGTGTTCGCGAGCAGCGCCCGCGTCGCCTCCAGTACCTGCTCCGGACTTCGCTCCCGCACCGGGCGATAGATCATCCCTGCCTGGCAGAACCGGCAGCCCTGCGTGCATCCACGCTGTATCTCGACTGCGGCGCGGTCGTGCACCGTCTGCAGGAATGGCACGATCGGGTTCACGAGCGGTGGCGGCAGCACCTCCACGATCCGGCGTCCGATCTTCTTCGGAGCGTCCGGCACGATCGGCTCGACACCCGCGAAGTGTCCCTCAGCATCCCAGCTCGCCTCGTAGAACGACGGCACATACACGCCCGGCATCCCCAGGAGCTCCCGTAGCCGTTCGGATCTCGGAGTCCCCGCCCGCTTCCACGCCCTCACGCGGTCGGCGAGCTCGATGATCGACTCCTCGCCTTCGCCCAGCACGAACGCATCGATGAACGGCGCCAGCGGCTCCGGGTTAAACGCTCCGCTCCCGCCCGCGATTACCAGCGGGTCGCGCTCACCACGGTCGTGCCCCCAGATCGGGATCCCACCCAGTTCCAGCATGTTCAGGACGTTCGTAAACGTCATCTCATACTGCAGCGTGAACCCGAGCACATCGAAATCGCGCAGCGGGTGGCGCGTCTCGAGGCTCCAGAGCGGCACCTCCTCGCGCCGCATCTCCGCTTCCATGTCATCCCACGGCGCGAACGCCCGCTCGCAGAGCACGTCCGGCACGCGGTTCAGCAGGTCGTAGAGGATTCCCAGCCCCATGTTCGACATCCCGATGTCGTAGGCGTCGGGGTAGGCCAGCGCGAACCGAACCGGCGTTTCCGCCCAGTTCTTCGTCACGCTGTTCCACTCACCGCCGGTGTAGCGGGCCGGCTTCGTCACGCGCGTCAGCAGTTCGTCGATCATGGTCATAAGGGCTCTCCGTCCCCGGTCGGCACCGGTTAGACCTCTCATCATAGGTCGCCCGTATGACCCGAACCACATAACGGGAAAGGGCGGGCACATCCGCGCCCGCCCTGTCGTTGCCCTCTCCGGCAGGCTGCGTTCTTACTGGCGCTTCACGATGTATCCCGCGCCGGCCGCGCCGGTCACACCCACGACGGTGATGACGATGAGCCAGCTGCCCATGTTGCTACCGCCTTCGGTGATCCCCTGGCCCGTTGCCGGCGCTTTCGGAGTCGGCGAGGCGGCCGCTACCGTGGCGGATGTTGTCGCGGTTGTTGTGGCGGTCGTCGTAGCGAACGCTGCCGCTGGCACACGCCCGGCCGGCATCTGCACGCGCAGCGCCCCGCTGGGGTAGCCGAGGTTGTGGACGTTCACGTAGATCTCGCCGTTGTTCAGCGCGGTCACGAATCCATTCCAGTCGCCCGCAAGCGGCCCGACGAGACTGGCGGCGGTGATGCTACCGCTCTGGTTGATCGCGCTCACCCCGGCCGGGGTTGGCCCGTACAGGAACGCCACCACCGGTCCGTTCACACCCGCAGCGCCGCGGTGGAAGTGAGCCATCGTCAGCCCCTCACCCTCAACCGTCAGCGTGTAGTCCACCGAGTCCTTGTCGATCGTCGCGACGAAATCACCCGACGAGAGCGTGAGGACTGGCGGGACCTCCTGGTCACCCGTCAGTCGCAGGTCGTACGTTGGGCTCTGCGCCGTCGTCCGCCCAAGTCCGATCGAGAGCGCCGCGAGGACCACGAGCGCCCCCAGTGCCAGCGTCGTCAGCCAGCTCGTCTTCCGTTCTGTCATCGTGTGCAAGTTGTTCTCTCCTTCTGGTGTTCCCGGACCGACCCACGCGCGCGCAAAGCGCGGGGCCTACGCGTCTCTACGTAAACCCGCCCTTCCCTGATCACTCGTCGTTCATCTTTTCTCGCGGTGGTACGGTTCCCCCGTGGAAACCGACGCCGTCATCGTCGCCGCAGGCTCGTCGACCCGCTTCGGGACGGACAAGCTGTTCGCGCCGCTCTGTGGTGCGCCCGTCCTCGCGTGGTCGCTTCGGGCGTTCGCGGCGGCCGGATCCATTCGCACGATCGTTGTCGTCACGTCAGCTGCGTCCGCCCAGCAGGTGATCGCCCTCGCGCTTGCCGAGGCAAGCCCCAAGCTCCTTGCCGTCGTCCCCGGAGGCGAACGCCGCCGAGACAGCGTCGAGGCAGGGCTTCGCGCCATCACTGCCCGCTACGCCGCCATCCACGATGGCGCCCGCCCGCTCATCACCGCCGAACTCATCGACGCCGTCGTCTCCGCTGCCGACGGCATCGCCGGCGCAATTCCCGCAATCCCGGTAACGGACACCATCAAGACGGTCTCGGGCGGGATCGTCTTCGATCATCTCGATCGCTCCATGCTCCGCGCGG
The DNA here is from genome assembly GCA_051306275.1 of Tepidiformaceae bacterium. Taxonomy (GTDB): domain Bacteria; phylum Chloroflexota; class Dehalococcoidia; order Tepidiformales; family Tepidiformaceae; genus JBPPMX01. The sequence continues at coordinate 9,201 of JBPPMX010000054.1, read as the reverse complement.
CCCAGACGCCCCAGGTCGTCCTCCGCCAGGCGTGGCTCGACGCAGCCTCGGCGGGCGACTCCGACGAGACCGACGACGCAGCCATGCTTGGCCGCTTCAACCTCGATATCGCAGTCGTCAACGGAGACCCCGAGAACCTCAAGATCACTCGCCCGGCCGACCTCGACTTCGCCGCCTCGATCCTGCGCGACCGTGGGGTAACGTCGTGAGAGTGGGCATCGGCGAAGACACCCACCGCGTCGATGACGGCCGGACCCTCGTCCTTGGCGGCGTGATCATCGAAGAAGGCCCCGGTCTCTCCGGTCACTCGGACGCCGACGTCCTCCTGCACGCGATCACCGACGCCATCCTCGGCGCGGCTGCGCTCGGCGATATTGGACACTACTTCCCGCCGTCCGACCCTCGCTACGCCCACGCCGACAGCGCCGACTTCCTCCGCGTCGCCCTCCGCCTGGCCCGTGAAGCCGGCTGGGAGGTCGGGAACATCGACGCCACGGTCCACACCGAGCGCCCCAGGCTCGCTCCATATATCCCCCACATCCGCGAGCGCATCTCCGAGATCGCCGGCATCACTGCCTCGCAGGTAAGCGTCAAAGCCAAGACCGCCGAAGGCCTCGACGCGATCGGCCGCGGGGAAGCCATGTCCGCCACCGCCATCGCCCTCCTGATCCCTTTCCCTCGTTAGCTTTCGCGCTCTCCTTCGCCCGCTCGTTGGTCCCCGCTCGCCTCGTACCCAAAAACGAAAGCCCGGCGAATCTCGCCGGGCTCCCGTATCACTTCATGTGACCTGTGACCTGTGACCTACTCGTCGTCCGCGGGGACCCCGAGCAGCTCTTCATCGTCGTCATCCGAGAGGAAGCCGCCGTCCAGGCCTTCGCGTTCGGCGAGTGCCAGCACGAGCTCTTCGTCCTCTTCGGCAAGCAGCGATTCCGGCAGGTCGAGTTCGGCGAAGTGCTCACGCTTGGCGACTTCGATCTCGATCCGCGCCGGGATCAGCTTCCCGATGATGACGTTCTCCTTCAGGCCGAGGAGCTGGTCCACCTTGCCTTCGACCGCCGCGTTCGTCAGGACACGTGTCGTCTCCTGGAACGAAGCCGCCGCAAGCCACGAGTCCGTGTTCAGCGATGCCTTCGTCACGCCGAGGAGGACCGGCTGCGCCGTTGCTGGCTCGCCACCCTCCGCGACGATCTTCTCGTTCATCTCGCGGAACTCGCGCAGGTCAACGAGGTCCGCCGGCAGAAGCCCTGAATCGCCCGGGTGATCCACCCGTACGCGCCGCAGCATCTGCCTTGAGATCACCTCGATGTGCTTGTCGTTGATGTTTACACCCTGGGACTTGTAGACCTTCTGGACCTCATTAACCATGTAGCGCTGCACGGCTTCGCGGCCCTGGATCGTCAGGATGTGCTGTGGGTTCCGGGCGCCGTCGGTGACCTGGGTACCGGCTGTGACGTAGTCACCGCTCGCGACCAGCAGACGCGCTGCGGCCGGGATCGGGTACTCGCGCTCTTCGCGCTCTTCGTACACCACCGAAACCTTCCGGCCCGAGACCCGGACGATACCGGAGATTCGCGCCATCACCTGTTCGACGACGGCCGTCTCATCGGCCTTGCCAGCGCCTCGCGCGAGCACCATGCCTTCCGAAACGTGCTCCCCGTCTTTCACGAGTAGCTCGCCCCTGGACGGCACTTCGTACTCTTCCACGAGGGTGTCCACGCTCGAAATCCGCACAACGCGGCGTTCGTTCTCCTGGACAACCTCAACCACCCCGTCGATTTCGCTGATGATCGCTTCGCCCTTCGGCGCCCGCGCTTCAAACAGCTCCTCGACGCGGGGAAGACCGCTGGTGATGTCCGTCGCGCTTGCCACACCACCGGTGTGGAACGTGCGCATCGTCAGCTGCGTGCCCGGCTCACCGATCGACTGTGCGGCGATGATGCCTACCGCCGTCCGGTGGTCAACGAGCGTGCCGCGGGCGAGGTCGCGTCCGTAGCAGAGTGCGCAGATACCGCGCTCTGCTTCGCAGGACATCGGCGTGCGTACAAACGCCCGCGTAATCCCGGCTTCCTCGATTCGCTGGCAGACCGCTTCCGAGAACTCTTCGTTCCGGTTCACGATGACCTCGCCGGTTGCCTCGTCGACAACCGGCGAGGCTGCGTACCGGCCAAGAAGGCGGTCCGTCATCGTCTCGATGGCGGTGCTGCCCTCTTCGCGGATGATCCAGAGTCCGGCCGTGGTTTCGCAGTCATCCCAGAGGATGATCACGTCCTGCGCCACGTCGATGAGACGTCGCGTCAGGTAACCCGAGTCCGCCGTTCGCAGCGCGGTGTCGGCAAGACCCTTGCGTGCGCCGTGCGTCGAGATGAAGTATTCGAGGACCGTCAGGCCCTCCCGGAACGATGCCCGGATGGGGAGCTCGATGACCTTACCGTTCGGGTCCGCCATGAGTCCGCGCATACCAGCCATCTGGCGAATCTGCGTAATGTTACCCTTCGCGCCCGAGCTCGCCATGTAGTTCAGCGAACCGTACTCAGGCATTCGCTCCCGAATCGCGTTCTCGACCCTCTTCGTCGTGTCGCTCCAGATTTCGACCGTCCCCTGGTAGCGCTCGTCTTCGGTGATGAGCCCCATCTGGTACTGGTCGACCAGCTCCTCAACCCGGAGGTCAGCGTCCTTAATGAGCTGCGCCTTCTGGTGCGGGATCTGGATCTCGTGGATTGCGATGGTCACGCCGCTCCGGGTCGCGTAGTGGAACCCGGTGCTCTTGATCTTGTCGACGACGATCGCCGTCTGCTCGCGGCCGAGCTCGCGGTAGCACATCGCCACAACCTTCTTCAGGTTGCCGCGGTCCATATTGTCGTTCTGGAACGGGAGTTCCTCAGGGACAACGTCGTTGAAGATGATCCGGCCGACCGTTGTCGCGAAGAACCACGGCCTGGCCTTCCCGCTCGCGTCGCGCTCCGGCTCCGTCACCACGCCACCCGACTGGACAGCGCGCTCCGTCCGCACCTCAATCGGTGCTCGCAGGTCAACAACCCCCAGGTCGAACGCCAGCTTGGCCTCCGCGAACGACCCGTAGCGGCCCTCCACGTGCTTGCCGTCCACCGGCCGGTAGGCCCCCTTCGCCTTCGGGTCGATGTCTGTCATGTAGTAGCAGCCGAGCACCATGTCGAGCGAAGGCGCCACGATCGGGTCACCGCTCGCTGGCGAGAGCAGGTTGTGCGACGAAAGCATGACCTTCCGCGCCTCCGCCACAGCCTCGCGGCTGAGCGGCACGTGCACGGCCATCTGGTCGCCGTCGAAGTCTGCGTTGAACGCCGAACACACGAGCGGGTGAATCTGGATAGCCGAGCCCTCAATCAGCACGGGCTCGAACGCCTGGATGCCGAGGCGGTGAAGCGTCGGTGCCCGGTTCAGCAATACCGGCCGGTCCTTGATGACTTCGTCCAGCACGTCCCAAACCTCAGGACGCGCGCGCTCCACGATTCGCTTCGCGCTCTTGATGTTGTGCGCGAGGCCCTTGGCCACGAGCGAATGCATCACGAACGGCTTGAATAGCTCGAGCGCCATCTTCTTCGGCAGACCGCACTGGTCCAGCCGGAGCTCAGGCCCGACCACGATGACCGAGCGACCCGAGTAGTCGACGCGCTTTCCGAGCAGGTTCTGGCGGAACCGCCCCTGCTTCCCCTTGAGCATGTCGCTCAGGCTCTTCAGCTTGTGGTTGCCGCTGCCGCTCACCGCGCGCCCCCGCCGGCCGTTGTCGATCAGGCTATCGACCGCTTCCTGCAGCATCCGCTTCTCGTTCCGGATGATGATCTCCGGTGCGCCGAGGTCGAGCAGGCGCTTCAGCCGGTTGTTCCGGTTGATTACGCGCCGGTAGAGGTCGTTAAGGTCGCTGGTCGCGAACCGGCCACCGTCCAGCTGCACCATTGGGCGCAGGTCCGGGGGCAGGACCGGGAGTACCTGGAACACCATCCACTCCGGCTTGTTGCCCGAGTTCTTCAGCGCCTCGACGACGTTGAGCCGCTTGGTCGCCTTCTTCCGGCGCTGGCCACTCGCAGTCACGATCTCCTGCTTGAGCTTCGCCCGCAGGACATCGAGATCCACCCGCTGGAGCACCTGCAGCACGGCTTCCGCACCCATCCCGGCCTTGAAGACAACGCCGAACATGTCCGAAAGCTCGCGGTACTGCGACTCGGTCAACAGCTTCACGCGGTCGTCCCGCACCGGGTCGGCCAGGTCTTCCAGGTCGCGGATGCGTTCCTGGTACTGAGCTTCCACTTCCGCCCGGATGGCCTTTTCGCGCTCCTGGAGGGGGTGCAATTCATCGAAGAGGCCGGCCTTCGCATCGTCCATTGCGCTGTCCGCGACGACCGAGGCGCCGTCCTTCATCTTCCCGGTTTCCTTGTCGAACGCGGTCAGCTTCTTGCCGCCTTCGCGCTGGACCTTTGTGATCGAAGCCTTCGTGATCTTCGTCCCGGCCGCGATGATCACATCGCCAACCAGCGTCACGTCCTCTTCGATCAACGTCGTCAGCGCTGCCTCGACCCGGGCGACCTCACGCTCAACCGCCTCTTCGAGCCGGTCGCGCGAAATCTTCCGCTCAGCTTCGATGCGGAGGACTTCTTCGCCCGTCTTCTCCTGGAGCACCGCGTGCGCGGCCTCGAGCTGCGCCTCTAGCGCCTCGCGCTTCGGGCGAATGTCCGCCAGCCGCTCCTCGATGACGTTCAGGCGCTCCGTGCGCAGAGACTCAAGCGCGGCCTGCCGGGCAGGCTCATCGACTTCGATGATCATGTACTGCGCGAAGTAGAGCACGCGCTCCAGGTTTCGCGGTGACATGTCGAGCAGGAGGCCGAGCTTGCTCGGCGTGCCCTTCACAAACCAGATGTGGCTGACGGGGCTCGCAAGCTCCACGTGGCCCATGCGCTCGCGCCGGACCTTCGCCCGGGCAACTTCCACGCCACACTTGTCGCAGATGATGCCCTTATAGCGGACCCGCTTGTACTTCCCGCAGTAGCACTCGAAGTCCTTCGTGGGCCCGAAGATCTTCTCGCAGAAGAGCCCGTCCTTCTCTGGCTTGAGCGTCCGGTAGTTGATCGTTTCTGGCTTCGTTACCTCACCGTACGACCACGACCGCACCTGCTCCGGGCTCGCAAGCGCGATACGGATCTGGTTGAAGTCATTAACTTCGAGCATTGAAAAGGTCCTCCGCTTCGAACCCCGAGAGGTTGAGTCCTAGCTCGGGCATATCGGCTGTCGAATCGTCGATGAACGACACACTCTGCTCGTCTTCGTTCAGCACTTCGACCGAGAGCCCGAGGCTCTGCAGTTCCTTCACCAGCACCTTGAACGACTCAGGCACGCCCGGTTCGAGCACGTCTTCGCCCTTCACGATCGCTTCGTACGTCTTCACCCGGCCGACAACGTCGTCCGACTTCACCGTCAGAAGCTCCTGGAGTACGTGCGCCGCGCCATAGGCTTCCAGCGCCCACACTTCCATCTCACCAAAGCGCTGGCCACCGAACTGCGCCTTACCACCCAGCGGCTGCTGCGTGATGAGCGAGTACGGGCCCGTGCTTCGAGCGTGGATCTTGTCCTCAACGAGGTGGATGAGCTTGAGCATGTAGATGTAGCCAACCGTCACCGGCTGGTCGAACGGTTCACCCGTCCGGCCGTCGTACAGCTGCGTCTTGCCGAAGAGCGGCGGGGTGACGCCGGTATCGGTGTAGAGCTTCTGAGCCATCGCTTCCATCTGCTCGACCGTCTTGCCCTTCACCTTCTCGCCCATTTCGGCGAGCCAGATCTCCAGGCAGACCTTCTTCGCCTCGCCGCCCTGGCTCGGGTCGAACACGGGCGTCGGGTCGTAGCCCTTTTCGCGGACCCAGTTCTTCGCCACATCGAGGTCGAGGCCCTGCTCACGCGGGTCGATGTAGTACATCGCCCCCGATTCCTGGGCCATCCACGCTCGCGCCAGCGCGTCGTCGATCGCTTCGTCGGTCGCGCCGTCGAACACCGGCGTCTGGGCACGGAAACCCATCACCTTCGCCGCCCAGCCGAGGTGCGTTTCCAGCACCTGGCCGATGTTCATGCGGCTCGGTACGCCGATCGGGTTCAGGATGATGTCGACAGGCGTCCCGTCCGGGAGATACGGCATGTCTTCGCGCGGAAGAATCCGGCTGATGACGCCCTTGTTCCCGTGGCGGCCGGCCATTTTGTCGCCTTCCGAAAGCTTGCGACGCTGCGCGATGCTCACCCGCACCAGCTTGTTCACGCCGGCCGGGAGCTCGCTGTGGTCTTCACGGCTGAAGACCTTCACGTCGATGACCTTGCCGCGCTCCCCGTGGGGTACCCGCAGACTCGTGTCCTTAACTTCGCGCGCCTTCTCACCGAAGATCGCCCGCAGCAGCTTCTCTTCCGCTGTCAGCTCGGTCTCGCCCTTCGGCGTGATCTTTCCGACCAGGATGTCGCCTTCCCGGACTTCCGCGCCGATCCGGATGATCCCGTCCTCGTCGAGGTCGCTCAGGCTCTCCTCGCCGACGTTCGGAATGTCCCGCGTGATCTCCTCAGGCCCGAGCTTCGTATCGCGCGATTCCACCTCGTGCTTCTCGATGTGGATCGACGTGAACTTGTCCTCGCGGACCATGTTCTGGCTGAGGATGATCGCGTCTTCGAAGTTGTAGCCTTCCCAGCTCATGAACGCGCAAAGGACGTTCTGGCCAAGCGCCAGCTCCCCGCCCTGCGTGCTCGAGCTGTCCATCAGCGGCTCGCCCGCACGTACCCGCTGCCCGCGGACCACGATCGGCCGCTGGTTCAGGCACGTCCCCTGGTTTGAACGCGTGAACTTCGTCAGTTCATAGCGCTTCACGCCAAGGTTCGGGTCGTCGTACTTGATCTCGATCGCGTTCCCGGTCGCGAGGATGACCTCGCCCTCGCCAGCAGCGACGACCACGTGGCCGCTATCGACCGCGATGCGCAACTCCATTCCGGTGCCCACGAGCGGCACTTCCGGGCGTACGAGCGGTACCGCCTGGCGCTGCATGTTCGCGCCCATGAGCGCGCGGTTCGCGTCGTCGTGCTCGAGGAACGGAATCAGCGCCGTCGCGACCGAAACCATCTGCTTCGGCGAAACGTCCACGAAGTCCACGGCTTCCGGCAGCACGACCTTGAAGTCCTGCGCGACGCGGGCTTCGACCTTCTCGTCGACGAAGTGGTTCCGCTCGTCCAGCAGCGAGTTCGCCTGCCCGACGATGAACTTGTCTTCCTCGTCAGCGGTCAGGTACACGATGTCGTCCGAAACCATCGGCTGGATCCGGATAGAACCGCCAGCCTTCTTCAGCTTAGCGGCGACGTCGGAATCCACCTCAGTCTTCGCTTCGGCGATCATCTTGCCGGCATTGTCGAGGATGTCCTCGCCCAGCATCTGGCCGATGAGCGCCGGCGAATCCGCGCTCATGTGACGGATCACCCGCCGGTAGGGTGTCTCGATGAACCCGAAGTCGTTCAGACGCGCATACGTCGCCATCGAGCCGATCAGGCCGATGTTTGGGCCTTCCGGCGTCTCAATCGGGCAGATGCGCCCGTAATGGCTGTGGTGCACGTCGCGCACGTCGAAGCCCGCGCGGTCTCGCGAAAGACCACCCGGCCCGAGCGCGCTAAGGCGGCGCTTGTGGTTCAGCTCCGCAAGCGGGTTCGTCTGGTCCATGAACTGTGAGAGCTGGCTCCCGCCGAAGAACTCCTTCATCGCCGCGACGACCGGCCGGATGTTGATCAACGCGCTCGGCGTCGCCTCTTCGGGGTCCGTGATCGTCATGCGCTCGCGCACCACGCGCTCCATCCGGAGCAGGCCCACGCGGAACTGCTGCTGGATAAGCTCGCCGACCGCTCGTACCCGGCGGTTGCCGAGGTGGTCGATGTCGTCCTTGTGGCCACGGCGGTTATTCGTCGTGACGAGCTCCTGCAGGATTGCGATCAGGTCTGAAGGGCGCAGCCAGCGCTGCGTCGTGTTGTCGGAAATCTCGAGGCGCTTGTTCAGCTTGTGGCGTCCAACGCGACCGAGGTCATAGCGCCGCGCATTGAAGAAGAGCGTGTTCACGAGCGTTCGCGCGTTTTCCAGCGTTGGCGGGTCGCCCGGCCGGATGCGCCGGTAGAACTCGAGCAAGGCCTCGTGCTTTGTCTTGGTCGGCTCCTTCGACATCGTCGTCAGCATGTACGGATGCATGTCGTCGGTATCCACGTGCTTGAACATTTCGAGCACGCGCTCGTCCGTGCCGAGCTCGCTTTCGAGTTCACGTGCCGCAGCATCGCGGGCCTTCTCGTCTTCCGGAGCGCGCGAAGCCTCAGCGCGGTCAAACGCGTCGAAGTACTTCTTGAAGCGCGGCACGTCGCGGTCGCCCGGGAGAATCCCCGGCACGTCGATCGCGCGGATCATCGTCGAGACCGGGATCTTCCGCTTCCGGTCGACCTTCACGGAGACCACGTCCCGGTTCGAAGTCTCGAACTCAAGCCAGGCTCCCCGGTTCGGGATCAGCTTTGCGTAGCACAGCGGACGGCCGCTCGCCGGGTCGGTCTCGAGCGTGTAGTACACGCCCGGCGACCGCACGAGCTGGCTCACCACCACGCGCTCGGCGCCGTTGATGATGAACGTCCCGCGGTCGGTCATGAGCGGGAAGTCGCCAAAGAACAGCCGCTGCTCCTTGATCTCCCCGGATTCCTTGATCAACAGCTCAACATCCACGAACAGCGGCGCCGCGTACGTCATGTCACGCTCGCGGCACTCTTCCTGTGAATGCTTCGGTTCCCGGAACTCGTAGTCTCCGAAAATCAGGTCCATCTTGGACCCGGTGAAGTCCTGGATAGGCGAGATCTCGCTCAGGAGTTCGCGCAGGCCTTCCCGCTTGAACCAGTCGAAACTGTCGATCTGCAATTTGATGAGGTTCGGCAGGTCCAATACATTGGGAATCCGGCCATAGGTCTGTACTTCGCGGGGGACAGAGAACCCCGCCGGTACCACGTCAGGCGATGTGGTCATCCTGGCAGCAACTCCTTCAGGACTTACAGGGCGAAAAAGGGCAAGTGGCGATAAGGGTGGGCGAACAATGCTGTTGGGAAAATTCTGGGCATGGCAAGCCACGTACTAACGTACGATAACGAAGACCGCCCGTCAAGAGGTCAGAAACCCCTCCCTCCCAGGGCTCATCCACC
>JBPPMX010000053.1:0-2814 GCA_051306275.1 Tepidiformaceae bacterium | reverse complement strand
AGCTGTGCGATCGAGGAGTGTCCGGGCACAACGTCGGAAGACTGGCACTAGTCCGCATCATTGCCACGATCATCGGTTTGTGGCACGCTTCGTGGATGGTAGCACTGAATGAACCTGAAAGCGTAACCGGGACAGCGGGTGGCACGGGGCATCGGCTCGTAGTTGGGAAGCAAGGGCGCATCGTCGTGCCGTCGGAAATTCGCAAGGAGATGGGCCTCGCCGATGGCGACGTGCTCATCGCGCGCCTACGGGACGGACGGGTTGTGCTTGAACGGGAGCAGGCGCTGCTTGAGCGGGCGAGACGGTCCTTCGCCCATCTCCCGAGTGAGCGGAGCCTGGTCGATGAGCTCCTTGCCGAGCGCCAGGCAGAAGCCGCCCGCGACGCCGCGGAGTGACGCAGCCCGCAGACCGGCGGTTCGTGCTCGATGCGTCCGCGCTACTCGCGGCGGTGCGCGGGGAGCCGGGCGGTGACGCTGCATTCGAGGCGGCGCTGAGGGGGGTCGTGAGCGCGGTGAACTGGAGCGAGGTCGTCCAGAAGGTACTGCAGGCGTCATCGGAGCCGGACGTGCCGATCGCGGCGCTCCGGGGTCGCGAGATTGAGATCGCGCCGTTCGGGAGGGACGACGCGGAGCGGGCGGCGGCGTTGTGGCCGGCGAGGAGGGCGCGGGGGCTATCACTGGCGGACCGGGCGTGCCTGGCGCTTGCGATCGGGCGGGGGCTGCCGGTGGTGACCGCTGACCGGACGTGGGCACAACTCGGGCTCGGCGTTGAGGTGGTGGTCATCCGGTAGGTGTGCGGCGGTAGACTCGGTGGCATCCACATTTTCGGGGGTGCGGCGATGGCTGAAGACAAGGCAGAGCTGCTGGCTCACTACGCGGCATCAGGGGCGGAGCTGAATGCAGCGCTTGCGGGGCTCACGGATGCGCAGCTCACGGAGCCATCGCTCGACGGGTGGTCGGTGAAGGATCACCTGGCACACCTCGCGTTGTGGCACGACTTCCGGGCGGACGAGGTGGAACGCATCTCGGCGGGGCATGATTCCGCGTGGCGGCTGACGTACGAGCAGGATGTCGCGATCAACGACATGGCCTACGAGGCGCGCAAGGAGCACTCGCTGGCGCAGGTGCGGTGGGAGTTCGAACGCTCGCGCGGACGGCTGATTACGGCGATCGAGGCGGCGACACCGAGAGGGCTCGACGGGTCGTTGTATGGGGAGGCGGCGTTGCGGAGTGGGCACGAGACAGAGCACGCGGGATGGTTCCGGGAGTGGCGGGCCGCGAAGGGGATCTAGGCGGCACGGCGACCGTCCGGCGCGGGTAGACTGCGCGGATGGATTTCGAACTCACCGACGAGCAGAAGCTCATCCAGCAGACGGCGCGACGCATCGGGAAGGACGTGGTCGCGCCGCGAGCGAAAGAGCTCGATGAGACGGGCGAGTACCCGCACGACTACTTCGCGGCGTTCAAGGAAGCGGGGCTGCTTGGGATGGCGATCCCGGAGTCGATGGGCGGGACGGGGAACGGGATCCTGCCGCTGTGCCTCGCGATCGAAGAGGTGGCGAAGTACGAATGCGGGGCCGGGCTGCTGCTCGTCCTGAGCGGGCTGCCGACGCGACCGATCGTGTTCGGGGGGACGGCGGAGCAGCAGGCACGCTGGCTGCCGGCGCTCGCGAGCGGTGAGGCAAAGGCGTCGTTCTGCCTGACGGAGCCAGACCACGGTTCGGACGCGGCGAACCTGGAAACGCGGGCAGTCCGCGACGGCGACGACTACATCCTGAACGGGAACAAGGTCTACATCTCCGGCGGGACTGTGGCGGACTACCTGACGGTGTTCGCGCGGACGGGAGGGCCGGGGGCAAAGGGTGTGAGCGCGTTCGTGGTCGATGCGCATGCGGCGGGGGTCCGGATCGACCGGACGGACGACAAGATGGGCGTGCGGAGCGTGCCGACGGCGCACTTCAGCTTCCAGGACGTGCGGGTGCCGCGCGAGAACCTGCTCGGCATCGAGGAGGGGAGCGGGTTCAACCACGCGATGCTGACGCTCAACAGCATGCGGCCGACGGTCGGGGCGCGCGGCGTGGGGCTGGCGGAAGGGGCGGCGGCGTACGCGCTCGAGTGGGCGCGGGACCGGAAGGCGTTCGGGAGCGCGGTCATCGACTTCGAGGCGATCCAGTTCATGTTTGCGGACATGGCGATCCAGATCGAGGCCGCTCGCAACCTCGTCTACAAGGCGGCGTGGCTGGTGGACCAGGGGAAGTACACGCGGGAGTACGCGCATCACCTGGCGATCGCGAAGGCGTACGCGACGGAGATGGCGAACCGGGTGGCGTCGGATGCGCTGCAGGTGCTGGGTGCGCAGGGGTACATGAAGGACCACCCGCTCGAACGGCACTACCGCGATGCGCGTCAGCTCATGATCGTGGAGGGGACGAGCCAGGTGCAGCGGGTGGTGATCAGCCGGGCGATGGTGGATCGGTCCATCGTGTACGGGTGAGGCTCAGGTCACAGGTCACAGGTCACAGGTCACAGGTCACAGGTCACAGGGGGACGTAGCTTGGCGCGGTTGGAGACGCTGGATGGGGCAGTGGCGCGATGACGCTCGCGGAGTACGAGTACGAGCGGCATGGGGACGGGGCGTGGCGGGTGGTGAAGGCGGTGTTCGAGGAGTATGGGTGGCCGTTTGAGGTGGACGGGTACGACGCGGATGTGGCGCGGCCGGACCTGTGGTATCCGCAGCGGGGTGGTGGGTTCGTGGTGGTGGAGGCGGAGGGGAGTGCTGGGGCGCCGGAGGTTGTGGGATGTGTCGGGTACACGG
>JBPPMX010000052.1:0-4456 GCA_051306275.1 Tepidiformaceae bacterium | reverse complement strand
GGCGGGAGGTGATGGCGGAGAGTTCTTCGAGGCCGAGGGCGTTGGCGAGGGCAGCGTAGGTGAGGCCACCGGCGGCGACACCGGCGAAGGCGATGACGGCAGCCTGGAAGGCTGAGCCTGCGGTGGTGAGGGCGACGGTCGCGGCGACGACGAGGCCCATGAGCGAGGCGGCGAAGGTGATCTCGGCGATGGCCGAAAGGTCGGGCCAGGGGTTGGCGCCGAGGCGGCGGGTGAGGATGACGTAGAGGCCGAGCCATTCGACCCAGGCTGCGGCGGAGACGGCGAAGGCTAGCCCTTCGAGGCCGTAGCGATCCCAGAGGAGCGCGCTGAGGACGAGGGTGATGAGCATCGCAGCCACGGCGAAGAGGACGGGGGTACGGGTGTCGGCGAGCGCGTAGAAGCCGCGGCTGTGGATTTCGATGCCGGCCATGGGGACGATTCCGATGCAATAGAGCGCGAGTGCGCCAGCGACTGCCCGGGTATCGGCGGGGGTGAATTCGCCGCGCTCAAGGACGAGCTGTGCGATGGGCTCCGCAAGGAGTGCTAGCCCGAGCGCCGCGGGGATGCTGAGGAACATGATCGCGCGGAGGGAGCGCGAGAGGGTGTGCTGCATCGCATCGCGTTCTTCGCCCGCGGCCTGGTCGGCCATTGTGGGGAAGACGGCGGTGGAGATTGCCATGCCAAAGAGCCCGAGCGGGAGGATGGCGAGCGACCATGCGAAGGTGAGGTTCGAAATGGCCCCCGGCGCGATCTTCGAGGCGAAGTAGATGGTGACGATGAAGTTCACCTGAGCAGCGGCGAGCCCGACGACTCGCGGCGCCATGAGACGAGCGACCTCGCGGACGTCGGGGTTGCGCCAGTCGAGGGTGAGGCGGTAGCGCATGCGTTCGCGGAAAAGGCCCGGGAGCTGGACGACGAGGTGGAGGAACGCGCCCGCGACAACGCCCACGGCGAGGCCTTCGATACCCCACGGCCCGGCGAGGACGAGCGCGCCGAAGATGATCGCGAGGTTGTAGAGCATCGGCGCGAGGGCTGCGAGGAGGAACCGCTGGCGGGCATTGAGGATGCCGGTGACCATGCCGCTCGCTGCGAAGATGAGCGGCGAGAGGAGCATCAGGCGGGTGAGGGAGACGGCCTTCGATTCGAGTTCTAGGCCGGGCGCGGTTAGCGGGACCAGCCACGGCGCGAGGATGAAGGCGGCGATACAGAGGACTGCGGTCGCGATGACGATCAGATTGAGCGAGGCGCTGGCGAGTTGCCATGCGCGTTCCTCACCGTCGCGGCGGATGACGCGCGAGAAAACGGGGATGAAGGCGCTGGCGAGGGTCGCGCCCGCGAGGACCTGGAAGATCAGGTCCGGAATGCGGAAGGCGACGAGGTAGGCATCGAGTTCCGGGCTGGCGCCGAACGCATCGGCGACGGCGGAGGTACGGATGACACCAAGGAAGCGCGAGCCAACGAAGCCAAAGGCGACGATCGCGGCGGCGAGGGCGAGGCCGCCCCGCAGCGATGGGGCGTCGTTCGAGGCCGGGGCGGGGGCTTCCGCCATAGAGGCATGGTACGGGGGTTCCGGACGAGGGGCGACGAAATGTGCGTTAAACAAAGTGCCGCTACGCTATGAGCCATGACCGTAGCCTCTACATCCATAGTCCTGAAGAACTTCGACCGAGTAGCCGCTAGCTACGACGCGACACGCGGATTCCCGCCGTACGTTGAGGAGCGCGTGATCGGCGGCATCGCTGCGCTGCTGAAGGAACTCGGCACTGAGCCGAACGTGCTGGAGGTCGGGGTTGGTACCGGGCGGATCGCCGCGCCTCTCGCGACACGCGGGATCAAGGTCACGGGCACGGACATCTCCACGGGAATGCTTGCGCGACTCGATTCGAAGGGCGCCGGAGTAGAGCCGGTGAAGGCGGAGGCTTCGCAGCCGCCGTTCAAGGTGAAGAGCTTCGATGCGGCGCTGTTTGTGCACATCTTGCACCTGGTGCCGGATGCCGAAGCGACGATCCGGTCGACGATGCAGCTCGTCCGCGAGGGCGGGATGGTGCTGCGCGGGAGTACCGAGAACGAAGAGCCGCTTGAGCGCGAAGCTCACGGGATCATCCGGGCGATCGCGACTGAGATCGGCGGGGAGGGGGTGGCAACGCGGACGCGCGACCAGGAGACGATCGGAATCTTCAACGATGTTGTGGACGAGGCGGGGGCATGGATGGAGGTGGTGGAACTGGACCGCTGGTACGAGCCGATTACCGGCCAGGGGATCCTCGATCAGTGGGCGGAACAGAGCCCGTCGTCGACCTGGAACGTCAGCGCCGAGCACATCCCGGCGGTGATCGAGCGCGCGCGGCCGGCGGTGGAGAAGCTCTTCGGCACGCTCGACCGCACGCTGGACGCACGGCGTTCGTTCACGCTGATGGTGGCGCGGCTGCCTTAGGCCGGGTGCGGGGCGGCTCCCCCAGAGAAGGCGAGCCGCATACTCTTTCCTTCGAACCAGGAACAGGAGACGCGAAAGCGTGGCGCTGCCGTTCGTGCGCATCTATACGGATGGGTCGTGTTCGCCGAACCCCGGAGTTGGGGGATGGGGGGCGCTCCTAATCTCGCCTGCTCACGCCGACCACACGCTTGAGATCAGCGGGTCGGAGCCCGAGACGACGAACAACCGGATGGAGATGACGGCTGCGATCGAGGCGCTGAAGCGGCTGAAGTCGCAGAGCCGGGTCGAGCTGTACACGGACTCGCAGTACGTGCGGAACGCTTTCGAGCGCGGGTGGCTGGTGAACTGGCAGAAGAACGGGTGGAAGAACGCGTCGAAGGAGCCAGTGGCGAACCAGGACCTGTGGGTCGAATTGCTGGCGATGACCGGGGCACACGAAGTCACGTGGTTCTGGGTTAAGGGCCACGCGACGAGCATCGAGAACAACCGCTGCGACGAACTCGCGGGGCTGGCGCGAACTGAGTTGGCCGGGCGGATGAGCGGTGGACTCTCCAGCAGCGACCCGGGCGATCTCGATGCGGCGGTGAGCGGGTAGGATTGGGGAAGCATCCACACCAACGGTGACCGGTGAGGACGTCATGTTCGGTCGAGGTCGAATCGGAGCGCTCGTAGTTGGCGCATTCGCCATCGCGGCGATGGTGGCATGCAGCGACAAGGACGACGCCGAACCGTCACGCACTCCCGAGGCAACGCGCAGCACGAGCGTGACCGCGACCGCTTCGGTGGCCGCCCAGCCATCGCCCACGGTTACGCCGACGCCCGCGAGCACGCCAGCCGGGCTCTACGTGAAATGGATGACGCTTGATAGCGGGGCCTCCGGAGCCGTTGTCGTGCGGCTGGAGACGAACGTACCCTCCACGGCCATCCTTCGAGTCGTGGGGGCGCCCGGGATGGACGCACCGAAGCCACCCGAGCAGACAAGCACGACTCCAGCCCTGCGACACACCATCTCGATACCGACGTTCCAGCAGGACTGGATCTATGAGGTCGAGGTGAGCGGGACCGGGATTGTGGCTGAGACGGCGACCGGCGCCCTGGAAGCCGGCGCGATCGTCGGGAACCAGTACTGGACGAAGGGGGCGAACGCGCCGAAGGTTGAGTTCGACGGACTCGACGGTGTCGCTACATGGACGAACCTGAAGGCCGCGCCGGGCCCGATCCTCGGTGGAGAGGTGGTAATCCTCGCAAAGAGGGCTGGCTGCGCACCCGCCGAGCAGTGCGCCGGCGAACCCGCTGTGATCGCGGACGAGGATACGACCGGCGGAGATGCGGTCGCGGAGACGCATGAGATCGAGTTCACATTGCCAGACTCCGAACACGACTACCAGGTTGTGATGGTCGGACGACCGGGGACGGACGCGGCGCGGTTCTACCAGGTGGACGTGCTGGCGGGCGATACCGACTAGCGGAACCAGTGCAGCCCTTCCGGCGTCTTAGCTATAGAGAATGGTTGATACGCTGGGCCAACAAAGCCGGTTCGCGCAGCCCCCGGAGGGGAGACACACGCACGAGCAGGGTGTAGGGTTCGCAGCAGGCGTGGCGGCCGCGGAGTTCGTCGTGAATGGCACGGGTCTGCGTCCCGGGGAGGCACGGCCACGCATCCGCGCCGCGCGATCCGTAGCGGGGCTCCTGGCGCTCTTCGTCGCGCTCGTCGTGAGCCTGGGCTGCGCGGGGCTCCAACCGGTCATCGTGCCAGCCACATCGACCAGCACGCCGACAATCGCTCCAACCGAGACACCCACACCGGAACCAACCGCGACTCCTGAACCTGAACCGACGCCCGTACCGATAGATCCGGGTCTCGTCGCGCTTGAGGAGCAGTTGCGAGCGACGGTGGATGGCTACTGGGTCGAGGGGAACTACTCGTTCGCCGTCACGGATCTGCAGACGGGCCAGACGGTTGGGGTGAACCTCGACCAGCAACAGCTCTCCGGGTGCGTGATGAACCTGTTCATCATCCTG
>JBPPMX010000051.1:0-19796 GCA_051306275.1 Tepidiformaceae bacterium | reverse complement strand
AGCAGGATGCTCAGCACCACCAGGATCCCGATCCCGAGGTACACGTTCGACCAGTCGCGCCGGTTCACCTGCCCGCTGTAATACTTCATTTCCCACGACCCATCGAGCAGGTCGCGGTCGCGTTCGTCCGGCCCCAGGTCAGGCGCTTCCCAGTCTTCCTCGACCGGGGGTTCCTGCCAGTCGTCCTCATCCTCTTCGTCGCGCACTCTCATGCGTTCGATCCTAGTCGAACCGGCGCTGACCGTCGCCACTAAACCAGCCGCCCGGCCTCGTCGCGAATCTCTGGCCCTCCGACGCGCGCCTTCCCGTCGCCGAACTTGCCGTCGCGCCACTGGAGCGCGGCCTTCAGGCCCTGCTCCTGGGCGATGCGTCCGAATTCGCGCACGCTCGGCGCCAGGTGGGCGCGTGCGTCGTTCTCCGCGGCCATCCGCTGGATCGTCCGCGCCCCCATCAACTCGAGCTGGAGATTCACGATGCGCTTGTTCGCGCTCAGCAGTTCCGTGTCGATCATCGCCATTCGGTCCACGAGCCCCTCGACCTCGGCATCCAGCAAGTCGCCCGGCACAGCCTTGTAGACCAGCCCGATCTGCGCCGCCTCAGCCCCGGAAATGGTGTCGCCCGTCAGGAACAACCGCTTCGCCCACTGTGGCCCGCAGTTGTACATCCACATGTTGTTCGGGAGCGCGCCCATCGCCCGCGCCGGCGGGAACCCGATCCGGCAATCCTCAGCCGCGATCACGATGTCCGAAAGGAACGCGAGGTCTGTCCCGCCTGCCAGGCAATGGCCGTGGATCTGCGCGATCACCGGCTTGTGCATGTCGAACAGCGCCATCCGCAGCCGCTGCGACTTCTCCATGTTCCACGCGTCGTCGTCGAACGTCGTGGTCCCCCGGTAGGCCGCCGTGTACTTGTCCTCGCCCAGCGCATCCCGCCGCGCTGTCGGCGTCAGGTCGTAGCCCGCGCTGAACGCACGCCCCGCGCCGCGCAGGATCACCGCGTGCACGTTCGTGTCGTTGTCGGCGTCCCACAGGGCGTCGTGCAGCTCCTGCTGCAGCTTCAGCGAGAGCGCGTTGAGCTTCTCTGGCCGGTTCAGCGTAATTCGCGCGCGGCCCTTTTCGACTTCATAGACGATTGCTTCGTAGTCCATCGCATCCCCCCGTCTCTGCCGTGGCCGATTCTACCCGCGCATTCACGTACATTGCTGCCGTACTCTTCCGCCCACGGGACCACCCAAACTTCCCGGCCGAGGCGCCAGATGACCGAACCAGAACTCCTCTCCGAACGCGATGGCCACGTCCTCACGATCACCCTGAACCGGCCGGACCGGCTGAACGCCATCAGCACCGAGATGCTCACGTCCTTTTCGCGCGAGCTCCAGGCCGCGAACATCGACCCCGATGTGCGTGTCGTCATCCTCACCGGCGCGGGCCGTGGCTTCTGTTCAGGTCTCGACCTCAAGAACCAGTCGGAACGGAACGGCGAACGCGCCGCCTACCAGCTTTTCGACATCCACAACTCCCCCCCTGTCGTCCTTAACCGGATGGACAAGCCCGTCATCTGCGCCCTGAACGGCCCCGCTGCCGGCTACGGCATGGATCTCGCCCTCGGTTGCGATATGCGCATCGCCAGCGAGAACGCCCGCCTCCACGCCGTCTTCGGCAAGCGAAACGTTGTGCCGGAATCCGGTGGCTGCTGGTATCTCCCCCGGATCGTCGGCTGGGCAAAGGCCGCCGAAGTCGCATTCATGAGCCGCGTTCTCAGCGCCGAAGACGCCCTTGGCTATGGACTCGTGAATAAGGTCGTCCCCCACGAAGACCTCATGATCGAAGCGCGTTCGTGGGCCGAGCAGATTGCCTCGAGCGCTCCGCTCGCCATCCAGGCGACCAAGCGCATGATGCGCCTCGGCCTCGACGAAACCTTCGAAACCGCCGTCGACCACACCATGCTCCAGCTCCTTCCGCTCTTCGGGAGCGACGACTTCAAGGAGTCACTTGCAGCCTTCGCCGAGCGCCGCGACGCCAATTTCCAGGGTCGTTAGCCGGGCGACGGTGGAAAGCGACGCGTGCTCGCGGTTGTCGCCCCACCGTGTCCGGTGCCAAACTGGGCAAAAGTCGCGTTAGAAGGCCTGCGATGGGACGCCCGTACGACCAGAACTGCCCGATGGCCCGGACCCTTGAGGTCGTCGGCGATCGCTGGACCATGCTCATCGTCCGCGAACTCCTGAAGTTCGGCGACCGGCGCTTCGCCGACTTCGAGATCGCCCTCCGGGGCATCGCGCCCAACGTCCTCTCCGAACGCCTTCGCGCTCTCGAAGACGCCGGCCTTGTGCGCCGCGAGATTTACAGCGATCGCCCCCTTCGTGCGTCCTACAGGCTCACCGACATGGGTCTTGATCTCGGCTATATCGCTGGGGCGCTCTCCCACTTCGGCTCGAAGCACCTCATGCCCGACTCGCGCCTCACCCACGGCGATAGCGGCCATCTCGTCTCGCTCCGTTACTTCTGCGCCGAGTGCGGCGGCTTCGTGCGCGGCGCCGAAGTCTTCCCTGAAGTCGCCGGGAGCGTGCCTGGCCCGATCTTCGCCGAACGAGCCCGTCGCGCCGCCTCCGCCCCTCCTACGCCGTAACCTCCTGCACCGTCCCCAACCGGTAGCCCGTCGCTCTGCTAGACTTTGCCACCGGCCGCCCATGGCCCGAGATCGCACAGCGGAGCGCATATGTATCGGCGCAACATCACCGGCATCATCGAGCGCGGCAAGACCGAGCCGTTCCTTGCAGCCATGCGCGCCTCCGCTGCATACCAGCAGGAGCGCGGCATCCGTGCCCGCACAACTGTCTGGGGCGCCATGACTGGCCAGACCAACGGCGTCGTCATCTGTGCCGACTTCAACACCCTCGACGACCTTGAGCGCTTCACCGAACTCAGCGCCGAAGACGCCCATTTCGCATCCCTTCGCCGTGACGTCCGCTCCCAGATGGTCTTTGACGGTTCCGATGTCTCACTCCTCCGCCTCGCCTACCACTCCGAAGGGCTCATCTCCAGCGAAGAAGCGACTGAGCCCCTCCACTACATGCGCGTCATGACCGGTCACGTCCAGGCCGGCCGCACCCGCGATTTCGTCAGCTCCGTATCTGAGGCTCTCGAATATCAGAAGGACCGCGGCATCGCCGCCTACACCAGCGTCTGGTCATCCATCACCGGCCAGACGAACGGCGTCGCGCTCGTCGGCGAATTCGCCTCCCTTTCCGAACTTGAGAAGTTCGACGAGATGGCCGCGAACGACCGCGACTTCGCCCGCCTCCGCGCCGCCACCCGCGAATCCATGGTCTTCCTCACCAGCCACGTGGACCTGATGCGGAACTTGCTCTAAATCGCGAGTACCCCGTCCACAACCAGCCCCACGCCTACGACGATTAGCACAGCGCCTGTCAGCCGCGCTGCCGCCGCCGCGAGCGCCTCGTGCCACGCATCCGTCCGCCCCGATAGCCCGGCCGCGATCGCTGCCGTGATCCCGCCCGACACGCCAATTGCCGCCAGCGTCGTCCCGATGCCATCGTCAGCCGCGTAACTCACGCTCAGTGCCGCCAGCTCCGGTGTCAGCATCAGCGGGAACGCGATCGGAGCGAACGCGGATGACAGCCCGCCTCCGCCCGGCGCCCGCCGCCGCAGAGCGATCATTCGCCAGCCCCCACCGAGCGCCGCAATCGTCCCCGCCGCCACGCGGAATGACTCCGCCTCAACCTCAAGCCCGTCGAGAATCCCCTCGTGAGTCAGTGCGAGCAGTCCCGTCAGGACGGCCCCGATTGCTACGCCCGATGCCGTTATTGCTCCTCGCCGGGATGGCTCAAGCGTCGCCACCGCCTGCGGCAGCCGCCCCGCAATCGCCGCCGCGTTCATCGCGACCAGCAGGATCACCGATACCTGCAAGAAATCAGTCATCCGCGGTCCCTCCCGACAGGATCTCGCCCGTGTACAGCAGCCCGGAAAGCGCGTGCTGCTGGTCATCCATCCTGGTCACTCCATTCGTGAACCACGCACCCGCGGTGACGCTGGGATCCCCGGAGTCACTCCCGTCTTGCTGCCGCGCGAGAAGCATCCCCGCACTGCACTCCATCCGCTCCCGGATCTTCGCCTGCGCATCCCCCATCCGAGGGTCGGCCGCGACCGCATGCAGCGACGTCAGCGCCTCCACCCACGTCCCAAGGCCAGCCGCGCGCGCCTGCCGCCCATTCAGCGTCTCCGAAAGCCAGCTGTCCGTTCTTCGCGATTCGACCCGCACGAGGAACCCGAAGCGCTCCGCCAGCGATTCCGCATACGCGATGTGGTCGTCGCCAAGCCCCCAGTCTGCCATCTCCTTCAGCGAATACGCTGCCCACTGGTCCGCCCACGGCGGGAAGTCGTAGCCCTCAACGCGGTCACGGTCGTTCGCCAGGTAGGTCATCGCATCCATCGCCGCCACATCCCAACCCTCACCAGGTAGCTGGTTATGGAGCAGCGCCAGTGCCCACGTCGCCTCGCCCGTGTAGTACTTCGACCGCTCGTTCGGTACCGGAACGTCCAATCGCGCATCCCACCGCGCGAGGAACCCGCCGTCCGGCTGCTGCAGCCGCACGATGAAATGCCCCAGTTCTCGCATCAGGTCGTCGTAGTCGGCTCCGCCTGTTGCTTCCCGTCGGAGGGAAAGGCTCGCCAGCATTAGCGCACTCGACCCCAGTGATGGATTCGTCCCCGCCTCCGCGAACGCCACCCAGTCGTCGTGCTCGTACAGGCTTTCCTCCATGAACGCGAGCCCCCGGTCTGCTCCTTCGATCACACTCGAATCGCCCGAGGCTGCCATCTGGTAGAGCGACATGGTGACCCCAGCGTGCCGCACGTAGTTGTAGTCGGCCCCGAAAGCCCCCGTCTCACGGTTGTACTCGTACACGTACCGCCCGTCGTCGCCCTGGCTCCCCAAAATCCACTCCGCGGCAGCCTCCGCCCCTGAGACTGCAGTGTCCGCCGTCACCGGGGGGCAGATCTCTGGCGCGACGAAGGTCACCCGGAGCGCCGAAGCGCCTATTCCCCAGATGCCGACCGCGCCGAGAACATATCGCAGCATCCGCAAAGCATACTTGCGCCGCCTTACCGCGATAGCGTCTTTACGCGCCCGTACCTGCTCGTGCCCGACACTTCAACCACCGACCCCTCTCCAGGAGCCCCGCCCGTATGCCCCTGCCACGCATGATCTTCTCCGGCCTCGTCGCCGTTGTTGTACTCGTCGCCGTTGCAGGCGCGGGCTGGTGGTTCTTCATCCGCGAAGACGCCGAACTCGCCGATTCCGCCCCCGAGATCCCCGATGACCTCCGTCAGCCCACCACGACCACGGGCGCCACTCCCGCACCGACGACTGCCGGATTAGCGCCTGTAGCCGACGGTGGCTACCAGATTCTCGCCGATCGCTCCACAGCCTCCTACTTCGCCGAGGAGAAACTCGCCTCGTTGTCCCTTCCCTCCACGGCCCAGGGCACGACGAGCGACATAGAAGGCGTCCTGTACCTCACCGACGACGGCCTCGACCCGGACAACGAGTCTGTCTTCACGGTCCAGCTCGCCAACGTCGAGAGCGACGACGGCCGCCGCGACAACCGCGTCCGAGGCGCCCTCGAAGTCACACAGTTCCCCGAGGCGACCTTCACCGCAACCTCACTCGAGGGGCCGCTCGCCGACCTGAACCCGAACACGGACACCGAACTCACGCTCACGGGCATCCTCGACCTTCACGGCGTCGAAAAAGAGGTCACATGGGACGTCCTCGCCCGCCGCGATGGTGACGTCATCACCGCCACCGCGACCGTGAACTTCCTCTACGCCGACTTCGACATCCCCCTCCTGAACATCGCGAACTTCGTCACGGTCGAAGAGGATGTCACCCTCCAGGTGCAGCTCGTCGCCCAGGCGTCCTAGCGCATCACAGCCCGGCGAAGTTCGGTGCCAGTCCGCGGGTCGGCCAGTCGTCGAACGCGACCAGCCGGCCCGTCGTGCTCAGCGTCACAAAGAGCGTCCGCAGGTCCGGCCCGCCAAAGCAGCAGTTCGTCGTGAGTGGGTCCGGGCACGGTGTGTGGTCCACGCTCCCATCCGGCGCGATCGACGTCACTCCGCCGTTCGTCAGCGTCGCGATAAGCACATTCCCCTCCCCATCAACGCACATCGAATCGCACCCCGCCTGGTTCAGCGCGGGCTTCCCCGGCACCGTCGCAAGCACATGTCGCGTCCCAACCTCCCCCGCCCCTTGATCTCGACGCCCATACTCGCCCAGTTGGCGTTCCCGCGACATACAGGGTCGTCTCGTCCGGGCTCAGGCCGATCCCGTTCGACCGCTCCATCGCAAAGACAATCTCCTTGATCATCTTCCCATCCGGCGAGGCGTAGACTCCTGTCCGGTCACTAAGCCGGCCATACGTCTTCCCGAGGTCCGTGAAGTAGAAGTTCCCTTCACGGTCGAACACGATGGCGTTCGGCCCCTTCAGCGGCTCGCCGTCGCAGCTTCGGTACAGCGTGGTCACCGTCCCGCCGTCCGGGCTGATCCGCTGGATCTGACCGCCGATGTAGTCCGCCGGGCGCTCCCCAGGATGACCCGCGTGATCCCGTCCGGGCCCACTCGCTCGATCCACGCGAACCCCCCGTTCTGGGTCACGTAGTACGCCCCGTCCGGCCCCACAGCCATGCCGTTCGGCCCACCCCCCGTCACCGCAAACACGCTCTTCGTCCCGTCGGGCTTCACCCGCGCAACCTTACCATGCATGATCTCGGTTACCAGCAGGTCGCCATCGGGTAGGGCGACCGGGCCCTCCGGGAACCCGAGGCCTGAAGCCACCTCGCGAAACGCGCGCTCCACTGCTCTTCACCTCTCGCAAAACGTCCGGCATTCTGGCCGTCCCATGGACACGCTGTCTACTACGGTCTCCGGCGGCGCCACCTTCGACTCCACCGGTGCCTACCGCTACTTGCTTTGGCGCGAATGGGGCCCCGGCCCGCGCGTGCTCTTCGTGATGCTCAACCCGTCCACCGCTGATGCCACGGCCGACGACCCCACCCTCCGCCGCTGCATCGCCTTCGCTCGCTCCTGGGGCTTCGCCTCCCTCGAAGTCGTGAATCTCTGCGCCTACCGAACCCCTTCACCAGCGATCCTCCGCTCCCACCCCGACCCGATCGGCCCCGACAACCCCGTCCACGTCGCCTCCGCAATCTCTCGCGCCAGCCTCACCGTCGCGGCCTGGGGCAACCACGGCTCCCGCTACCTCGCCGGGCTTCAGGATTCGCTCTCCCTCATCCCCCTCCACGCACTCCGCCTCACCGCGACCCGCTCCCCATCCCATCCCCTCTACCTCCCGACGATCGCATCTCCTGTTCCCTTCTCCCTCCCATGAACGGGAAAGAGGGCCGCACAACCGTGCGACCCTCCTCCTGTGCCCTGTGATCTGTGACCTGTGACCTCAGCCCTACGCCACGATGCCCGCGGTGCGGAGCTCCTGGATCTTGGTGTCGTGGTAGCCGAGGCTCTTGAGAACCTCGTCGGTGTGCTGGCCCGTCAGCGGACCGGTGAACTTCACCTGGCCCGGCGTGTCGCTGAGCTTCACACCAACGCCCACCTGCTTCACCTTGCCAATCGGCGAATCGACTTCGATCACCATGTTTCGGGCCAGCTGATGGGGGTCCGTCGCCAGCCGGTCCATCTCGAGCACCGGCGTCGCGCAGACATCCTTCTGCGAAAGGTGTTCCATCCATTCGTCCGCCGTGCGCGTCTTGAAGATCTGCTCGAACTTCGCCCGCATCTCGGGATAGATCGACGTGTCGTACTGCTTGTCGGCGTACTCCGGCACGTCGAGAAGCTCGCACAGGTTCGCGTAGAAGTGCGCTTCGATACTCCCCAGCGCGAACCAGCGGTCGTCCTTCGTCGCATACGGGCCGTACCACGGCACCGCGCCCGTCAGCTGCGTCTCCCCCGGCTTCATGACGGAACCGTTCTGGAAGAAGCCGCTCATCGCGCTCGCCATAAGTGTCATAACGTTGTCGCTCATGCCGATGTCGACGGTCTGGCCTTTCCCGGTCTTCTCCCGCGCAAGCAGCGCGAGGCAGACCCCGAACGCTGCGCTCAGCCCGCCACCAGCGAAGTCCGCGACGAGGTTCGCGGGCACGGCTGGCTTCATCCCCGGGTACCCGGTGATCCCCAGCGCGCCGCCGATCGAGATGTAGTTGATGTCGTGGCCCACGAGGTTGCTGTACGGGCCCGTTTGTCCGAAGCCGGAGAGTGAGCAATACACGATCCGCGGGTTGATCTTCGCGAGCGTCTCGTAATCGACTCCGAGGCGCTTCACAACGCCCGGCCGGAACCCTTCGAGGACAACATCGGCGTCCTTGATCAGGTCGTAGAAAATCTTGCGTGCTTCGTCGTCCTTGAGGTTCAGCGCGATCGAGCGCTTCCCGCGTGCGAGCGCGTTGTATGCGACCGCGCGCTCCGCGTCGACCGTGGCCGCGCGTGCACCGAGCTTGTCCGAAACGCCGGGCACGGCCTCCACGAGCAGGACCTCTGCCCCGAAGTCTGCCAGCAGCATCGAGCAGAACGGCCCGGGCGCGAGCCGTGAAAGGTCGACGACTTTGATCCCATCCAGTGCCATTACCATAGGTTTGGAGCCTCCTATCGATAGTCCGGGTCTCTACCCGGGCATGCGGGGCGTAGCATGCGCTGGCTCCACACGGCGCGCAACTGCCCTCCCACGTATCATTGGCAAATGCCTGCGAAGCCCCCCGCCGACCACATCGAAGTCGAATGGCAGTTCGCCGCACTGGATGTCCGGCCCGTCGCTCGCTGGCTTGAATCAACCGCTGTCCCTACCGGCTACACCCTCGCCCGCGGCCCGCGCAAAGAACTCGACGACACCTACTACGACACCCCCGATTGGCGCGTCTATCGCGCCCAATTCACCGCCCGCGTCCGCAAGTCCGGAGAAAAGCTCGAGCTCACTCTCAAGGCGATGGCCGCCGCCGAAGCGGCGATGCGCAGCCGCCGTGAAATGAACGAGCCTCTCAGCTCCGATCAGGTCGCCGATGAGCTCTCAGCCCCCGGCGTTGCCCGCGCGGCCCTTCGTTCCATCTCCGGCCGAAGGCCCCTCCGCGCCATCTTCCATCTCCACACTTCCCGCCAGATCTTCGACCTCACCGACGCCGAAGGCCCGCTTGGCGAGGTCGCCCTCGATGAGACAGCGATCACCGTCGGCCCCGACGAACCCCCCGCCCGCCTCGTCCGTGTCGAAGTTGAAGTCGCCACTGATGCGGTGAAGCGCGCACGCCCCTTCGTCGATGCCCTCGTCGCCGCCTGCTCGCTGACCCCCGCTGGCGCCTCCAAGTTCGAGTCTGCCCTGATCGCGACCGGCCAGGCCGTGCCGCCGGCCACGGAGCTCGGCCCCACCATGATCACCTCCGATATGACCGCGGGCGAGGTCGCCTTCGCCGTCATGCGGAAGCACTTCGCCGTTTTCCTCCAGAACGAACCCGGCACCCGCCTCGGCGAGGACATCGAAGCGCTGCACGACATGCGCGTCGCCACCCGCCGTCTCCGAGCCGCGATGAGCGCGTTCCGCCCCTTCATCTCGCCCCGTCTTGAGGCAACCCGCCTCGAACTCGGCTGGGTCGGCACATCCCTCGGCGAAGTCCGCGATCTCGATGTCCAGATCGAGCGGATGGAGGAGTGGCGCGGGACCTTCGACTCCGAGGCGCTCGATGAACTCGAAGCCCTCCTCGATTCCCGTCGTGTCGCCGCCCGCAAGCGCATGCTCGCCGCGCTCAATTCCCGCCGCTACGACCTCCTTGTCGAGCGCTTTAGCGCCATTCTTCGCCGTGGGCCCGCCCGCACGTACGCACCCGGGCGCGTCCCGGTGCTCGCAGTCGCGCCTGATCTCGTCGAGCGCCGCTACCGCCGACTTCGCAAGGGGGGCGACGCAATCCGCAAGGACTCCGCCGCCGCTTCGTATCACGCCCTCCGCATCGAAGGAAAGAAGCTCCGCTACGCCCTCGAGTTCGTCGGCCCGATCTACGGAGAGCAGGCCCTCGCCTTCGCTCGCCGCGTCACCGCCCTCCAGGACCTCCTCGGCCTCCACCAGGACGCCGATGTTGCCCAGGACATGCTCCGGGAGATGGCAGCAAGCGCCGGGCGGCGGCTCTCCCCCGGCACCGTCCTCACCATGGGTATGATCGCGGAGCGCTACCGCTCCCATGCCGCCGAACTCCGCCAGGGATTCCCCGGCGTCTACCGGTCACTCCGCGGCAAGGAGTGGGACCGGCTCGTCCGGTCCATGGAGAAAAAGCGCCCAGCCCCTCTTCCGCCTCCCCGGGCTCGCGCCGTTCGGACGGTCGCTCCCGCGATCCCGCCCGACCCTGCCCCGCAAACCGGCGGACAGTAAGACACCCCTCCTGTATGCTCCGCCGTCGGAGTTGCCCGGCCTCTGCCCGCGCGCTCACGGCAATTCGACACCACCTTCCGGGGTTTCATCTCATGGCAGTCCTTCTTGACGCGAACACTCGCCTTCTGGTCCAGGGTATTGGCACCGAAGGCACGAACCACATGCGCCGCTCAATTGCCTATGGCACCAACGTCGTCGCCGCCATCCACCCCCGCCGCGGCGGCGAGGAGCAGGACGGCGTCCCGATCTTCGGTACCGTCGCAAGCGCGGTCCGCGCCACCGGCGCGAACGTCAGCATCATCTTCGTCCCCGCCCCCGGCGCCCCTGACGCCATACTCGAAGCGGCTGCGGCGGGTGTCCCCGTCATCATCTGCATCACCGAAGGCATCGCCGTACAGGACATGGTCAAGGTGAAGCGCGCCATCCAGGGGAGCGGGAGCGTCCTGATCGGCCCCAACTGCCCCGGCGCCATCACCCCCTCGACCAAGACCCGCGTCGGCATCATGCCCGCCGATGTATTCATGCCCGGTCGCGTCGGCGTCGTTAGCCGCTCCGGCACGCTCGTATACGAAGTCGTCGCCCAGCTCAGTGACAACGGAATTGGCCAGTCCACTTGCATCGGCGTCGGCGGCGACCCCATCATTGGTACCACTCAGGTCGAAGCTGTCCGCATGCTCAACGAAGACCCCGATACCGACGCCATCGTCCTCGTCGGTGAAATCGGCGGTAGCGCCGAACAGACCGCCGCCGCCTACATCAAGGAATTCGTGAAGAAGCCGGTCGTCGCCTTCATCGCCGGGGCCACCGCGCCTGAAGGACGCCGCATGGGCCACGCCGGCGCCATCATCAGCGGCGAAGACGGCAAGGCTGAGAACAAGAAGGCTGCGCTCGCCGCTGCTGGCGCCGTCATCAGTGAATCCCCGGCGGACATCGGCACCACGATGAAGCGCGTCCTCACCGAACGCGGCCTCATCTAACGGCCGCATCTCCGAACAGTGCGAAGGCCCGGCAAACTGCCGGGCCTTTCGATTTCCACGCTCGCCGGGCACCGGCCCTCTAGCTAAACCACGTCCCATGCCCCGCCGTCGCGATCGCCTCCGCCTCTTCCTCAGGTGTTAGCCCCGTCTCTATGTCGTCCGGCTGCACTTCCCACACATTCCCATCGAGGTCGCCAGAGATCACCGGCTGCCGCAGCAGCTTGTGCTTCAGTAGCGCCTCCCCCACCCCGAGCCGCATCGCTCGGGAAACCCGATCGATCGCGGCCTCGTCGAAGTCGTACGCAATCGCCGATTCGCGCAGTTCCATCGCCTTTTCGATCCTTCCCCAGCGTTCCGGCTCAAAAACGAGGTCGGTCCGCCGGCCTTGTCCGACTGCTACGAGGCGCGGGTCGCCCTTCACGCTATTGTCGTAGATGTACCAGATGTCCGCGAGATCCCGGTACATCTCGCGGAAGTTCGCAATCCCGCGCTCATAACGCCTCCGCACGTCCTCCTCGGGCACCGCGTGACCCCCCGACCGCACGCGTTGTCCTACACGCCGGACCGACTCCTCCGCTGACGGCACCCAGACGTAGACGAGGTGGATCCGGTATCCGGCGTCCCGCGCTTCCTGCAGCCATCCCACCAGCGTCCTGCTCGAGAGCGTCGACTCGAACGCGAGGCTCTCGCGCCGTCCGATCAGCGTTCGAATCTGTTCGAGCGCCAGTCGCCCCGCACGGATCGCATTTCGCTCCGACTCCCGTCCCGCCAGCCCGCGTGCGATCACATCCGCGTTCACGAACGGCGCACCGCCCAGCACCTCGTCGATGAGGCGCGGCGCCACTGTGGACTTCCCTGCACCGTTCGGACCGCCGACCAACAACAGATCCGGCATCGTTCAATGGTATCGCGCTCACGGAAAGATGCCGCTTACCGCCTGTGGGACATAGCGCGCCCACCTCGTAGCCTCGTACTCGTGAAGTTGCCAACTCGTCTCGCGGTCGCAGGTCTTTTCGCCGCACTGCCGCTCACCATGGTCGCATGCGGGGACGGGCCGGATCCCATTCCAGCGACGCGCACCCCCACCACTCAACCATCCCCAACCACGCCCCCTACCGAGGGGCCGACACAGGAGCCTTACGTGCTTGAAGGTGCTACGGGCACTACCTCAACCGGCCTCCAGTTCCGCGACGATGTCGCCGGGACTGGGGCTACTCCCACCATGACCCAGTCCGTCACGGTGAACTACGCGGGTAGCCTCGTCGACGGCACTGAGTTCGATTCGGGTGAGAACATCACCTTCGCCCTGAATCGTGTCATTCCCGGCTTCGCGGAGGGCATCTCGACCATGAAGGTCGGTGGCAAGCGGACGATGTACCTTCCTGCCGACATCGCCTATGCCGACCGGCCGCCCGCCGGGTCCGGCATCCCCGTGAACGCTGGCCTCATCTTCGAAGTCGAGCTCCTCGCCGTTAAGTAGTCACCTCCCAGGTCGGAACAAGCGAAGCCCGGCAACATTGCCGGGCTTCGCTTTTGTATCTCCCTGTGACCTGGCCGATGACTGTATCTAAACCAGGAAGTCGGTGTCGTCTCCAAAGTCCACGCGTCTGCGCATCACCGAAGACCTGTTCCGGTACCGGTCGATCATTCCACCGACCCGGTCCGTCAGGTGGGCCATGCGGCGCTCGACCGTCCCCCGCAGCCAGGACCGCGTAGAGCCAATTTCCCGGTAGCGCGCTAGGCGCCGCTCAAGGCGCCGCTTCGGCCGCGCCCGCTGAATGTCCCCCACGGTTCGCAAGAGCGACCGGCGCAGCAGCAGCGCCGCCTCCGCATGGTCTGTATGCGCCCCCTCGCCGGGTTCCGGCACGACGCCGTCCACCACCCCGAGCCGGACACAGTCGTGCGCCGTTAGCCGGAGCCGCTCCGCCACCTCCTCCGCGCGCGTGACTTCCTGGTACAGGATCTTCGCCGCGTCCTCCGGCCGGATGACCTCGTAGACCGCGTTCTCGAGCATCAGCACCCGGTCCGCTACCGCCATCGACACTGCGCCTTCCGAGTTCCCCTCACCAATCACAACGGCAACGGTCGGCACCGGTATCTCCAGCATCGTCGTGATGCACGCCGACATCGCTTCACCCAGCCCGGCTTCTTCGCTCTCAAGTCCCGGGTTCGCTCCCGCAGTGTCGATAAGGGTCACCAGCGGTATCTGGAACTTCGCCGCCAGCTTCATCGCTCGCCGCGCCTTTCGGAATCCGCCTGGCCCGATCCATGCCGCGTGACCGTTCGAACCTTCAGGCCGCTGCTGGCCGACGATCACGACCGATTCGCCGCCGATGGTCGCCAGTCCAGCGACGATCGCCTTGTCGTCCCCACCGATCCGGTCGCCGTGGATCTCGAAGAACGCTGTCGTCATCCGTCCGATGAAGTCGCGTGCCGTTGGGCGCGATTGATGCCGCGAAAGCTCCACCGTTTGCCATGCGTTTCCGTGGGCGTGGGGTGTCTGCCGTGTCTCACCCGAGCGGCCTGGCCGGATCTGGTATTCGTTCTCAAGCAGGTCCAGCAGCCCGGCGATCGAATCCCGCAGCCGAGGCCGGTCCACAACGCTATCGATCAGCCCGTGCGCCATGTGCGATTCGGCGGTGTGCGCATGCTCTGGCAGCGCCGAACCCTGCGCCTCTTCGACGACCCGCAGCGCCGCGAACCCCATCAGCGCGTTCGGTTCCGCCAGGATGATGTCCGCCATGCTCATCAGCCCGGCGTAAGCGAACCCGGTCGTCGGGTCCCCCGCGATGCTGATGTGCGCCAGGTGGGCCATGTGATGCTTCTGTGCTGCCACAGCCACGCGGGGTATCTGCATCAGGGCCAGCAGGCCTTCCTGCATTCGCGTCCCCGAACTCGAACACACAGTCACCAGCGGGACCCGTCGCGCCGTCGCTTTCTCGAACGCCCTCGCGAGCCGCTCGCCGACCACAACACCAATCGACCCCCCGAGGAAAGAGAAGTCGAGAATCGCAATTACGAGTTCACGGCCGAACACGGTTCCGGTCCCCGTGAGCGCTGCCTCAGTCATCCCGGTCCTGCGCTGTGCGTTGATCACGCGTGATCGGTACGAATGCCGATCCTGGAACGAAAGCGGGTCGATTGCAGTTACGCCGCGGTCGTCTTCGTGGAAACTCCCGGCGTCCAGCAGCGTAGC
The DNA here is from genome assembly GCA_051306275.1 of Tepidiformaceae bacterium. Classification (GTDB taxonomy): domain Bacteria; phylum Chloroflexota; class Dehalococcoidia; order Tepidiformales; family Tepidiformaceae; genus JBPPMX01. The sequence continues at coordinate 5,188 of JBPPMX010000051.1, read as the reverse complement.
GATTCGCTCGCGCGCTGAAAGGTGGAAGTGGAACCCGCACGAGTGGCACACCCGGAACCGCTCGTACGACTTCGAACCCTCAAGGTCCGCGTCACACGACAGGCATCGCTGATGCTGCCGTGGCTCTTCGACAGCCTCGCCAGCCTCGTTCCGTCGCAGCAGACTAGTTATCCGCATGGCCTACCAAGTGTATCAATCGAGGCCTTCTACGCTTGCAAGCACGCGCCGTGATTCGCCCTCTTCCCGAGGTCCAACGATCCCGTCTTCCTCCAGAAGCTCCATGATCTTCGTCGCCTTGAGATACCCAATCCGAAGCCGCCGCTGGAATAACGAAGGCGAAACTCGCTGGTGCTGCATGGCGAGTTCGCGGGCCTGGTCGTACGCCGGGTCGTCCTCGTCGACGTCCATGTCCTCGTCCCCGCCATTCTGCTCCCGCAGTGCCTCTTCGAGCAGCGCGTCGGCGTTCTCGCGTTCAACGGCGGCAAACCGCGCATCGGTCCAGTACTGGACCAGCCGTTCCACCTCAGCGTCAGAGACATAGACGCCCTGGATCCGGATCGGCTTGGCCGCGTCCGTCGGCATGAACAGCATGTCGCCGCGCCCCAGGAGCTTCTCCGCCCCGCCGACGTCGAGGATCGTCCGCGAGTCCGTCTGCGATGTCATCGAAAACGCGATTCGCGTCGGGAAGTTCGCCTTGATCAGCCCGGTCACAACATCCACGGAAGGCCGCTGCGTCGCGACCACAAGGTGGATGCCTGTCGCGCGGGCCAGCTGCGCGAGCCGGCAGAGCAGCTTTTCGACCTCGAACGGTGCTGCCATCATCAGGTCCGCGAGTTCGTCGATCACAACCACCCAGTAGGGCAGCTTCTTCAGGATTCGCGGGTGTTTGTTGTAGCCCTCGATGTTTCGCACGGCCAGCGCCGCGAACTTCTTGTACCGCGCCTCCATCTCTCGCACGACCGCCTGCAGAGTTCCAACCACCTTGTCGATGTCCACGATCACTTCGCTAAACGCGAGGTGTGGGATCGGGCTGTACGGCGTTAGTTCCACCCGTTTCGGGTCGATCATCACGAACCGTACGTGGTCCGGCGAAGCATTCATCATGATCCCGCCGATGATCGCGTTCATGCAGACACTCTTGCCGCTCCCGGTCGCTCCGGCTATGAGCAGGTGCGGCATCTTCGCGAGGTCCGCGACCACCGCCGTGCCGGAGACACCCTTGCCCAGCGGCAACGCGAGCTTCGACTTCTTCACGAGCTCCGCGAACTCCTTCGTCTCCATCACGTTCCGCATCGTCACCACGCTCGCGCTATCGTTCGGCACCTCGATGCCCACGATCGCCCGGCCCGGGACCGGCGCCTCGATCCGCAGCGATGGTGCGGCCAGCGCGAGCGCGAGGTCGTTCTGCAGCGCTGTGATCTTGTTCACGCGAACCCGCGTCCGGCCGACCTCGATCCGCTCCACCCGAGGGCGCCCCTCCCGGTCGTAGAGCGGCTTCCCGGCCTCATCGCGCAGCGCCTGTTCCTTGTACCGGACCTCCCAGCCCGGCTCGACACCGAACTGCGTCACCGTCGGGCCTTCGTTCACCTCCGCCACCGTCGCGTCGACCCCGAAGCTCGCCAGCGTATCCACGATCAGCTGCGCGCGGGCCGCGTTGTCATGCTTCCGCGATACGCTGACCTGCGGTGCGTTCAGGAGTTCCAGCGGCGGCAGCGCCCAGCCGCTTCCAGTGTCGAGTTCCAGCCCGAGCTGCTCGCCCGTTGCTTCCTCGTCCTCGGGCTCCTCAGGCGCCGCCTGTGCCTCCTTGGGAGCTGTAGCGACTTCCTCCACCACCTGGCCGAATGCCGCGGCTGCTCCTGTTCCCAACGCCGAGGCGGGCTCGCCACCCTCCCCTGTTCGCCGGAAGTAGGCAGGCTCCTCTTCGAATGACGGGATCTGCCGCGGCTGCAGCCGCTCGCGCAACGTCCCGCCGATAACGACTTCCTCCTCCGCCTCGTCATCTGGCCTCCGGAAGATGAACCGGATGAACCGCCATGTACCGGCCGCTGCCCGGTGCGGGACACGGTGTTCCCATGCCAGCGAAAACCAGAGCGGAACGTTCGTGATCAGCCACCGCGATGCACCCGGCGCTACCAGCCACATTCCCGCCGCCAGGGTTCCGAGCCAGAACACCTTCCCCAAGAACCCGCTCACGATCAGCCGCCCGACGTCACCCCCCACGCTCACTTCCTGGAAGTTCACGCCTCCGACCGTCCAGGCCGCGTCGTTCAGCCCCAAGGCCCCCCACGCGAAAATCCCCAGCGCGATTGCGCCAGCCGTGCGGCGAGCGAACAGCTCGCGGTCAGCGTAAGAACGCCGCGCGATGGCCACCCCACCTATCGCTGAAAGCCCTGCGACAATGAAGATGCCGAGCCCGAACGTGGAAACGAACCAGTCGCGTGTCTCCCTGCCCACCTCGCCGATATCGATCAGCCAGGGCAGGACGGCGATCGCAAGCGCCGCGATCGCAATCCCGATGACCTCGGGACGCAGGAACGGGTTGTTTCGCCGGAAGAACGAACGAGAACGCCGCCCCTTCGTGGAGCGCGTCGTGCGGGGACGCGTACGAGCACGTGCCGCCATAGGCGCACAACTCCTTGCCATATAGGCCGTGCCGAACCCCGCGTGCACGGCTGCGAACAGTGGAAGGAGGTCTTCTCGACTAGACCTCGACGGTCACCGTCAGCACCATTGGCCGACGGCGAGTCTCATCGTACAGGAACTTACTGACAGAGTCCCTGACGCGCCCGTTAATGTCGCTGAAATCGGCGTAGTGATCCGCGCCCTTAAGTGCCCGCGCAACCACGTCCCGAGTCTGGTCGAGTAGCTCTTCTCGCTCTTCCACGTCAACGAACCCGCGCGACAGCACTTCCGGTGGCCGCGTCAGGCTGCCCGTCTGCTTATCGACCGCTACGATCACGACCACAACGCCGTCTGTCGACAGGTGGGCCCTGTCCCGAAGGATGTGCTGGTCGACATCCCCGATGCCCAGCCCATCGATATAGACATAACTTGCCGAAACGCGTCCGGCCGTGTACGCCACTTCCTCGTCGATCTCGAGCACATCCCCATCCGTCAGGACGAACGCATTCCCCTTCGGAACTCCGACGGACTCCGCAAGCTGCGCGTGGATCACCATGTGTCGGTACTCACCGTGGATCGGGACGAAGTACTCCGGCTTCACAACCGCCTGGATCACCTTCAACTCTTCGCGGCTCGCATGCCCACGTACGTGGATGTTCGCCACCCGGTTGTAGAGCACGTTCGCGCCGAGCCTGAACAGGTTATCCACGTTCCGGTAAACCGCCTGCTCGTTCCCAGGAATGGGGGACGCCGATAGCACCACCGTGTCGCCCTCGACGATCGAGATATGCCTGTGGTCTCCGTTTGCCATCCGCGTAAGCGCACTCGTCGGCTCGCCCTGGCTCCCCGTCGTGATCACAGCGAGGCGCTGGTGCGGCGTGTTTCGCACCTCATCGACCCCGATGATCGTCCCGTCCGGGACGGAGAGGTACCCGAGCTGCCGGGCCATCGCCACGTTGTTGATCATCGAGCGCCCGGTCACGAAAACCTTCCGGTTCGTTGCTACCGCGGCGTCGATTACCTGTTGCACCCGGGAGATCAGCGAGGCGAAAGTCGCCACGATCACCCGGTTCGGGGCAGTGCTCAGGATGTTCCGCAGGGCCTCCCCCACGAGCTGCTCGCTCGGTGTGTACCCCTCTATCTCCGCATACGTCGAGTCTGCGCATAGCAGGAGGCACCCTTCCGCGCCAATCTCCGCCAGCCGGATCAGGTCCGTGTGCTGATCCATCACCGGCGTGTGGTCGAGCTTGAAGTCGCCCGTATGCACGATCGGCCCGAGCGGCGTTCGGATAATCAGCCCGCATGCGTCCGGAATGCTATGCGCCACCGTGAAGAACTCGACGCTGAATGAGCCGACCTCCACCACCTCGCCCGGCGGTACGACCACGAGCGTCGACCGTTCCAGCAGCTTGTGCTCCTGCAGCTTCACGCGGATCAGACCGTCCGTCAGCCGTGCGCTGTAGATCGGGACGTTAAACTCGCGGCAGAAGTACGGCAGCGCTCCGACATGATCCTCGTGCCCATGCGTCAGGAAGACCGCCCGGAGCTTCTCCTTATTCTCCCGCAGGTAGGTGAAGTCCGGGATCACCAGGTCGACCCCCAGCATCTCCTCCTCCGGGAACATCAACCCCACATCCACGACGATGATGTCGTCGCCGTATTCGTACAGCATCATGTTGCGGCCGATTTCCCCGAGGCCGCCGAGCGGGATAACACGTAGAACAGGTCCGGGCATGAGTACCTTCTAAAGCAGTCGCATTTGTTCCGGCCGAGCTTCCGGCTCCGCCGCAGGCTTCCGAGCTTCGCGCGCCGCGTCGATGACGCCCGGCAGCGTTCGGAAGTCCTGGAGGATCACCTCGCGCAGCGACTGCTGGTGCAGGGCCGCCGCAGGGTGGTACATAGGGACATAGTACCGCCCATCCCGCGCTACGGCCTTCCCGTGAATCCGCGAGATCGTCTGACCCGGGAAGTATCGCGCCATCGAGTACCGTCCCAGCGTCACGATCACCGCAGGGTCGACAAGCTCGATCTGCTCGTCGAGGTAGCCACGGCAGCTCTCCATCTCCCCCGGTAGCGGGTCGCGATTGCCCGGCGGACGGCACTTCAGCACGTTGCAGATGTACACCTCGTCCCGGCGCAGACCCGCCGCCGCCAGCAACTCCCCGAGGAATTGCCCGGCCTGCCCCACGAACGGCCTGCCCTGCTTGTCCTCGTTCATCCCCGGCGCCTCGCCGATGAACAGTACGTCGGCTGTGAGTGGCCCCTCCCCTGGTACGGCCATCGTCCGCGTCTCCGAAAGCGCGCACAGCGTGCAGCCCCGCACCCGCCCATAGAGGTCCTCGGCCACTGACTCCCGGCTCATGGTCGCGCACCTTCGACTGCCACCGTCCCCGCCGCTTGCCGTTCCCGCCTGAGCGTTCGGGTCGCCGTGAACAGCACCTGCATGCCTACGAAGAGCAGCACAATCGCGAAGATCCGCTGGAGTGTTGCAGCCTCGAGCTGCGATGCCAGCACCGCCCCCGCCACCCCCGCCGGCAGCGCCGCCACGATGATCCAGCGCGCCGCG
>JBPPMX010000050.1:0-8225 GCA_051306275.1 Tepidiformaceae bacterium | reverse complement strand
GCGCCCGCGGACTGTGACCACGATGCCCGCCGCCGCCCCCCGCGTCCTCCTCCTCCACGGCTTCCTTGCCACATCCCGCGGCTGGCGGCCACTCGTCGATGCCCTCGGCGACCGCATCGCGGTCTCGACTCCAGACCTCGCGGGTCACGGTCGCGCGCGGCGCGTCCATCCGGCCTCGATCGACCAGATCGTCGACCACCTCATTCCGTTCGTTGAACACGACGAGCCGACCCATGTGGTTGGCCACTCGATGGGCGGCGTCGTGGCACTCGCGCTCGCTGCTCGTCTTCCGGGCCGCTTCGCCGGTGTCGGACTGATCTCCCTGCCGGTCTTCGAATCCACGGTCGAGGGACGCGCCTACATCGGCCAGCGCAGCCCCTTTCATCGCGCCGCCATCGGGCGACACACGCTCTCCCACACCGGCTGCGCTGCGCTCCATATCCTCCGTCCGGCGTGGGCGCCTGTCGTCCCGCGGCTCCTCCGCGCAGTACACTCCGCGCGAGTTCCCGCCTGCTTCGACCACACCTACGAAGCCCATCGCGCGATCCTCGATTCCGTCGTTTTCGCCGGGCACGTCCCGGCCCTCGCTGCCGCCGTCGATCTCCCCGTCGCCGTCCTCCACTCGCCCGACGACGCCAACGCCCCCGTCACCGCCGTCGAACGCCTTGCCGATGCCCACGCATGGGACCTCACCCTCATCCCCAACGGTGGCCACCAGCTTCCGATCACTCACGCCGCTCGCACCGCCACATGGCTCCGTCACTCCCTCCTCCACCTGCTCTGAATTGTCCTCGGCTCTCGGCATAGGGAGCTGTCACCTGTAACCTGTGCACTCACACCTATGGACGATTTTCTTCACATCACCGCGATCTGGATGCACATCCTCGGCATCGCCCTCTTCGTCGGGCCACAGTTCTTCCTCGCCTTCGCCTGGATGCCCGCCTCCCGCGGGATCACTGACCTCCCCACCCGCGCGCGTGCGATGCGCACCATCACGACCCGCTTCGGCGCGATCGGCGGGGTTGGCCTTGCGATGATCATCGTCGCCGGCACGTACCTCATCGCCACCTGGCGCGACTACTACGCCCAGCCCGAGGATGTCGAGTTCGCCAGCCTCCGCTTCGGCGCGATCTTCATCGTGAAGATGACTGTCCTCCTCGTCATGCTCGCTTTGACCGGGCTACACACGTTCGTCGTCGGGCCTCGCCTGCTTGAGAAGATCGAGATCCAGGCCGAAGGCGGCCGCGTCGACGAGGCCGAGATCACGAAGCTCCGCAGGCTGACCATGATGCTCAGCATTGCTGTCCTCATCCTCACCCTCGTCATCATGGTGATGGGCGCCAGCATGTCCTCCACCTCCTACTCCCTCCAGGAGATCTAGGCCTCAACTCAACGCCGAGGCACGCCTTCCGTATGCGCCGAGGGTCGTGTAATTCATAACCTGTGACCTGCTACTCGCCGACCGGCGAAAGCGCGAAGACTGCCTGCAGCCCGTTCTGGTCGCTCGCGTACAACATCGTCCCGTCCACCTGCTTCACCGGCACCGTCGCGAACGTTTCCAGGCTCTTCGGCTGGAGGCCGTTCGTGAAGATGAACGCCGTCGTCTGGACGAGGGGCGCTTGCTCGCCGATGACCGACTCACGACAGCACGTCCCCTCGGCCGGGGGATTCGGTACCGCGGCTCCAGTGTCCACCAGCCCGCCGTCAAGGAAGACCTTGTGGGTCGCGGAACCCGGGACTTCTCCCAGGTCCCCGAGCACGAACACCGTCCCGTCTCCGCGCGTCTGCTCAATCCACGTCCGGATGTCGGCCGCCTGCTCGGCCCGTGTCTCGTCCGTCCCGCCGGTCAGGTGCGTGACATAAACGTTGATCTCGCCCGCTTCGGCCGGTCCTTTGAGCACCACATGCCCAACCGAACGGTTCTCCACCTCAGATGTGCGCGGGTTCACCTGGTGCACTTCCGACTTCAGGACCGCGTACCGGTGCGACGTCAGGATCGCCTCCCCCTCCTTGAAGCCCGTTTCTGTCCCGAGTTCCCCCGCCTCCCGCTCGGTTTGCCCCGGCAGCCACGGATTCGCCTGGAAGAAGCTGTACTCCATCTTCAGTTCGCGGATCAGCGTGCTGATCACGCTCCAGTCCCTCCCGATAGACGCCTCGCTGAGTACGACGATGTCCGGGCTGAACTTAAGGAGCTCGCTGACAACGATCGCTAGCCGCGCGTCGCGTGTATCCGCCGGGCTCGTGTCGGTCGCGTCCAGGCTAACGGGCTGCTGGAGATTGATGTACGCCACACGCAGTTCGGTCACCGGGTCGGTCACCGTCGTCACGGCCGAAGCGGTAGGGCTCGTCGAGACTGTCGATGTCGCCGTCGGGAACTGTGTCGGCGCGTCATCGCCGCCACACGCTGTCGCCAGGACGGTCAGCGCCGCGACGATACCGGACAGCCGGAGCTTCATGTTTGACAGCGCTTTCATATCTTCGCTTAACTTACTCCTGAAAGGCGATGACGGAGCCCAGTAGCGCCCTCATCCTGGTCAGCGAGCCCCGTACGGTGTGAGGGGGCGCAGGATCGGTCCGCGAACATCCCTCCCGAGCCTCCGGCCGAACAGCGGATATCCGCTAAGTAGACCCGGACGGACTGCCCGCCGTTACACGGGCCGGGGCGCCATCGTGCGCTCCTGAGTGCCCCTCCGGGGGAAGCAGGGTGGTACCGCGGGCTGGCACGCTCGTCCCTGTAGCCGGGACGGGCGTTTTTCTTTGTCCGCTCCTCCTGGCGGAACTGCCACATCCTTCATACGAACGTTTCCTACCCGGCGGTTTGTATCGCCAGGTACCAGGAGGGTCAACATGTTCCGTCCCGTCGATGCCCGCGTCAGCTTCCCCAAACTCGAAGAGGACATCCTCGCCTTCTGGCGGGAGCGCGACATCTTCAACCGGAGCGTGAGCGAACGCCCCGCCGGCAAGACATTCGTCATGTACGAAGGCCCGCCGACCGCCAACGCCCGGCCCGGCATCCACCACGTCATAACCCGCGTCTTCAAGGATCTTGTCCCGCGCTACAAGACCATGCGCGGCTACCGCGTCCCCCGCCGTGCAGGCTGGGACACCCATGGTCTCCCCGTCGAACTCGAGATCGAAAAGGAGCTCGGCCTCAAGTCGAAGCCAGAAATCGAGGCCTACGGCATCGCCGCATTCAACGAGCGCTGCAAGGCTTCCGTCAGCCGCTACGTCGACGAGTGGACCCGCCTCAGCGAGCGCATCGCCTTCTGGGCCGACCTCGAGCACCCCTACGTCACCTGGCACAACGAGTACATCGAAACCTGCTGGTGGATCTTCAAGCAGCTCTGGGACACCGGCCTCGTCTACCAGGACTACCGCTCGACCCCCCACTGCCCCCGATGTGGCACATCACTCTCCGACCACGAGGTCGCGCAGGGCTACGAGGACGACACCCCCGACCCGAGCGTCTTCATTAAGTTCCGCCTCTCGACCGGTGACCTCGCCACGCGCTTCCCCGGCGTCGCCATCGTCGCCTGGACCACCACCCCGTGGACCCTCCCCGGCAACGTGGCCCTCGCGGTCAAAGCCGACGCCGAGTACGGCATCTACGAAGTCGACGGCGAACCGCTCGTCGTCGCCACCGCCCTCGCCGAGCGCGTCCTCGGCGAACCCGGCGCGCCGCTCGCCACAATCACCGGCGAATCGCTCGTCGGCCGCGCCTACGAGCCCCTCTACCGCCCCGAGGACCTTGGCTCACAGGTCATGCGCTTCGATGGCGAAGGCCGCCTTCGCCGCCTGGCCGCGGGCGAATCCACCCAAGGGCTGCGCCGCGTCATCGCTGCGGACTACGTCTCGCTCGATGACGGCACCGGCATCGTCCACACCGCCCCGGCCTTCGGTGGCGAAGACTTCGAGCAGGGCAAGCACTTCCAGCTGCTCTTCGCTCAGCCCGTCGACCTACGCGGTGTTATGGCCGATGGCCTCCCCGGCGCGGGTAAGTTCGTGAAGCAGGCCGACCCGGATGTTATCGCCGACCTCGTCGCCCGTGGCCTCATGCTCAAGCACGGCACGATCAAGCACACCTACCCGTTCTGCTGGCGCTGCGGCACGCCGCTCCTCTACTACGCCAAGCCCAGCTGGTACATCCGCACCACCGGCGTGCGCGACCAGCTGGTTGCCGGCAACCAGCGCATCAACTGGTACCCCGAGCACATCAAGGACGGCCGCTTCGGCAACTGGCTCGAAAACAACATCGACTGGGCGGTCAGCCGCGAGCGCTACTGGGGCACCCCTCTCCCCTTCTGGAAGTGCGAACTCTGCGCCCACGCAGAATGCATCGGCTCACGCGCCGAGCTCGTCGCAAAGGCCCGCGAGAAGGAAGCCGCCGCAGCGATGGACGACCTCCACCGCCCCTACATCGACGAGATCACGATGAGCTGCGAAAACTGCGGCGGCACCATGCGCCGCGTCCCCGAAGTCGCCGATGCCTGGTTCGATAGCGGCGCCATGCCCTACGCCCAGGCTCACTACCCGTTCGACAATCCGGAGGGCTTCGACAAGGTCTTCCCCGCCGACTTCATCTGCGAAGCGATCGACCAGACCCGCGGCTGGTTCTACACCCTCCACGCCGAAGCGACGCTGCTCAACGCCGCCGAAGCCGTGCCGTCCTCCATCGCCTTCAAGAACGTCATCGTCCTCGGCCACATCCTCGATGAGAAGGGCAACAAGATGTCCAAGAGCCGGGGCAACGCCGCCGACCCCTGGGACGTCCTCGATCGCCTGGGCGCCGACGCGGTCCGCTGGTACATGTACACCGCCAGCCCCGCCGGCTCCTCCCGCCGCTTCAGCGCCGCCCTTGTCGAAGAGGGCCTCCGCCGCTTCATGCTCACGCTCTGGAACACCTACAGCTTCTTCGTGAGCTACGCCAACATCGACGGCCTCGACCCCCGCAAGGCGCCGGCCGGGCCTGTCCCCGAGATCGACCGCTGGCTCCTCAGCGAACTCAACGCCCTCATCCTCGAAACCACGTCGGAGCTCGAAGCCTATGACCCCACCGGCGCAGGCCGCGCGATCGACGCATTCGTCGATGACCTCTCGAACTGGTACGTTCGCCGTTCGCGCAGGCGTTTCTGGCGGGGCGCCGGCGAAGACGACGCCGACAAGCAGAGCGCCTACTACACGCTCTACACCTCGCTCGTCACGCTTTCGAAGCTCCTCGCCCCGTTCACGCCGTTCGTCGCCGAGGAGCTCTGGCAGAACCTCGTCCGCTCGGTCGACCCCGATGCCCCCGAGAGCGTCCACCTCGCCCTCTGGCCCGAGGCCGACACCTCCGCCATCGATGCCACCCTCAACGCCGAGACCCAGCTCGTGAAGCGCATCTGCTCGCTTGGCCGCGCCGCCCGCGCGAAGGCCCAGCTGAAGGTCCGCCTTCCCGTCGCGGAGGTTCACGTCGCCCTTCGCACGCCCGCAGAACGCGAGGCGGTCTCCCGCAACGAAGCGCTCATCCTCGATGAACTCAACGCCCGCAAGCTCCTCACGCTCGAAGAAGAGGCCGGCGTCGTCACGTTCTCCGTGAAGCCGAACCTCCGCGTCCTTGGCCCCCGCCTTGGCAGCGCCCTCGGCGAGGTTCGCAGCGCACTCGCCACCCTCTCGCCGGACGCCATCGACAGCATCCGCCGTGGGCGCACGATCGAGGTTGCCGGGCAGGAACTCGCGCCTGCGGACCTCCTTCTCGAGGAGAACCCGCGCGAAGGCTTCGCCGCGGCGCAGGAATCCGGCTACACGGTCGCCATCACCACCGAGATCACCCCGGAGCTTGCCGAAGAAGGCCTCGCCCGCGAGGTCATCCGTCGCGTCCAGGACATGCGGCGCGAGGCCGCCCTCCAGCTCACCGACCGCATCACCCTCTGGTACAGCGGCGATGCCGAGGTCGTCCGCGTAATCGAGGCCCAGGCCCCCTACATCCAGGCCGAAACGCTCGCGACCGCCCTCGTTCCCGGCGATGCCCCAGCGAGCGCCCACGCCGCCACCCACGACCTCGACGGCGACACCATCACGCTCGCCCTCCAGGCGAACCCGTAGCCGCGGCCCACTGCGGCCGCTGACGGCGCGTCATCTGTGCAGCGAGTGACCCGCCGGGCATCGACCCGGCAGTCACTTGCCGCCCGGTAAAGGCGGCCCGCCGGATCGCCCGGCCCAATCCTGTACGCTTCCCGCATTCCACACCCGGAAGCGCGCGATGCCACGCCCACGGCTCCTCGCCCTCCCACTCGCCGCACTTCTGTTGCTGGCCACCGCCTGCTCCGGTGACTCCGAGGAGCCGACCCCCCTCCCGCGTGCAACCGACGCCGAATCCGAGCGCCTCGTCGTCGATGGGGTCGCCTATCCGCAGTCCATCGTCCGCGTCCGCTTCGACCGCGCGGTTCGCCAGGCCGGTGGCCCCATCCCCTTCACCTCGAACTTCGAGTTCACCGTCCCGACCTACGACCTCGCCACCGGCGAACTCAGCGACGAGCGAGTCCTCGTCCAGGAAGCCGAGATCACCAGCGGTGACCGCGTGATCGAGTTCTCCATCGACACGATCGTCCCCGATGGCTCAACCCTCACCATCACCAACCGCGCCTTTGACACCGGCGACGAGACCACGGCGACCATCACCGTCACCTCCAACGTCACGAGCGAACACGTCCTTTTCGCCACATCCGTCTTCCAGACGATCGACCCCACCCTCTTCGAATCCGGCGAGCGCACTGTCACCGCTGCCGACCGTGACCCAGCCCTCGTCCGCCAGTCGCTTGAGCAGCATCTCGAAGCCCGTGGCGCCTCCGAAGACGTAACGGCCGCCGCGCTCGATGCCTACGACACGATGCCCCCCGAGATTGTCACCGCACCCAAGCTCCGCGCCGCCCTCGCCGCGCTAACCGGCACCTTCGGGCAGCCCGCCATCGATTCCGTCCTTACTGCCGAGAACTGCACCGGCCAGCCCGCTGCCCGCCTCGCCTTCGAAACCCCGCCCGATTTCCCGGACCTCCTCGCCCGCGTGACGTACAGCGCCGATGGCCGCCGCGTCTTCTCCTTCAGCCCCGCACTCGAAGCCGAGCGCATCGAACACCTCATGCCCCTCCTCCTCCACGAACCCATCCACTGCGACCAGGAAGACGGAACCGTCGAAGAGGTCGCCGCAACCGCTTTCGACACGTTCCTTTATATCCACCTGATCGCGAGCGATCCCGAGCTTGCTGTCGGCGGCTCCGTCCTCACCCGTGACCTGGCCGTCGGGGCCATCGCGTTCATTAACAGCGGCCGCCTCCTCCCGGAATCTGCCGGCATCCTCCCCACCGAAGGCGTCGTCACCGTCCTCCCCGGGACGAATGCCCCATACCCCTCGTTCGCCGACTATGTAGCCGCAGCCTATGCCGGTACCGGCACCCTCGACTCACCAGCCGAACCCGTTGCGCAGGCCTACGCCGACTCGCTCGCACTCGGTTCAGGGCTCCCCCAGGGGACCGCCTTCGACCTCCAGTACCTCGATGCGCTCCTCAGCGCCGCCCTCGACCCCGCCATCTTCACCGCCGCAATCCTCGCCCTCGATCTCGCCCCCGCCAACTGACCTTCACTCGCCCGGCTTTCACTCCCCCGGGGGACACAAAGAAGGCGCCAACGGCGCCTCGTACATTCTCCTGTGACCTGTGACCTGTGACCTGTGACCTGTGACCTGTCACCTGTCACCTATTCCCTAAGGTTTCCGCCACCAGCGTCAGCAGCTGTTCGACCGCAAACGGCTTCGCCACGAACCGCGTATCCGGCAGCTTCGATGCGAAGTCGGCCGGCGCTTCCGGGCTGTAGCCGCTCACGAGGATGACCGGCAGCCCCGGCGCGATTTCCGCCACCATCCGCCGCAGTTCGATCCCCGAACGCCCCGGCATCACCACATCGCTCACCACCAGGTCGACCTTCACGCCCTCGTCGAACACCTTCAGCGCGGCATCGCTGTTCCCCGCGGACAGGACGGTATAGCCCTGCGCCTCCAGCAGCCGCGCAAGCATCGTCCGGACACCGTCGTCGTCATCGACAACCAGGATCGTCGCAGCCTCAGCAATCGCCATACGCTTTCCGCGGGCCAGTGCGTCCGTGCCGAGCATCATGCCGTGACTGCCATCGCCCGTTTGCCCCGCCAGGGCGTCGTCCTCAATCACACGCGTGCCGCCGAAGCGCACCATCCGTCA
>JBPPMX010000049.1:0-5329 GCA_051306275.1 Tepidiformaceae bacterium | reverse complement strand
AGAGGTTCTCGGTGTTGATTTCGATTGTGGTCATCGCCAGCGCCTCCTGATCCGATTGGGCTCGGCCCAAACGTCGTTAGAATTCTTCTATAGATTCCATCGAGCGCTGTCAAGGCTCCGCAGCGGAAGGGTGTGGGCTGTGGGTGGTGTCGCGGCGCGAGGGTGTCAGTCCAGCTGTCGCATGGACGGGAGGAAGATAGCGATCAGGAGCATCGCCAGGACGAGCAAAGCGGCGAGACCCCCGATGGCGACCTGGGGCCCGAGCACCTCGGCGAGGATAGCAACCGCGAACGTCCCGAACTGCACGAGGCTGAACTGCATAAACCACACGGACTGGACTCTTCCCCGAAACTCCTCCGCGGAGTAGCTCTGAATGAGTACCTGGCCGATCGCCATCCGTCCCGCCTGGGCTGCGCCGATGAGCACCATGATCGGCAAGGTGATCCAGTAATTCGTTGAGACGGCGAACGCGACGACGCCGATTCCAAGCAGCGTGCCCCACGCGATCATCATTCGGCCGCGGGCCCGGGCCGCCGCCGAGGCTACCACGATCGACCCGCCAATCGCGCCGATGCCCTGCACGCTCTGCAGGATTCCCTGCTCGAACGCGCCTTCGTGGAGTACGTCCTTCACGAAGCCCGGTAGCAGCATCGTGTACGGCATCGCGACCACGACGATCATGAAGTTCACGATGACGAGCATTCGGATTGTCGGATCGGTAGCGACATATCGCATTCCGTCGGCGAGATCCTTGAGTCCCCGCGAACCACGCCGGCCACCCGCGCGGGCTGCGATCGACGCCTTTCCACTCGCTGTCTCTGCGAACGCATATAGCGGCTTCGATGGCAGCCGAACCGTGAACGTGACGGCAAGGGCGTACATCGCCGCCATCACCACAAACACTGCCGAGGGACTCACTGCCGCGATCAAGAGCCCGGCGATGCCGGGGCCGACCAGCTGGACAAACGTCTGGCCGGACGAGTTCGTGGCAATGGCGTTCATCAGCCGTTCGCGTGGCACGAGATCCGAGATCATCGACTGACGCGACGGCATCATGATGGAGTTGACCCCACCCTGCATGAACGAACTGAGGAAGAGGTGCCAGAACTGCAGTTCGAGGCCGAAGACCCCTGCCGCCAGTATCGCGAGGATCGCCGCATTGACGACGTTATAGGCCTGCGCAGCCTGGATGACGGTCTTCTTTGGCACCCGGTCAGCCAGGACGCCCCCGACGGGCGCGAGCACCAGACCCGGTATCGCGTTGGCAAGTGCCATCGTCCCGAGCGCCGCGAATGAGCCGGTAATGTGGAAGACAAGCCAGCCACGGACCACCAGCTGCATCTGCATGGACCCGAACTGGAGGATGTTCCCAAGGAACAGCAGGCGAAAGTTCCGGTCCTCGATGACCGAACCGAACGTGCGGCGCAGCCAGGGCGCCTTGTTCGGTGTGGTCGGAACGACCGTTCCCGTCGAAGTCCCGGACATCCCTTGTGCTACCCTCCCGTTGACGGCAAGGTCATAGTACGCCGTGTCCCCGGTTAAGGCCCGGACCGAGTGCTGTGCGGGGGCGTGGGTGGACTGTCCTTCGCCTCCGCTCCCAGCGGGACGAGCCCGGAGACCTGTCTCCTCACCGCGCATTGCGAGGGAACCGGCCGGGCGGTCGGGAGTTCCGGGCTACGACCTCTCCCAGGCCGCGGACCTGTGCGTCCCCCGACCGCCCACCAGCAGCGCCACGAGCAGCGCACTCAATGACGCGGCCGCGATCGAACAGGTCATCGTCACCGGGCTGGGCTCGAGCAGGGTGTTGTAGACGATGCTGTAGACGGAGGCCATGCCGATCTGGCTGAACCCCATCACGGCCGAGGCAAGGCCCGCCATCTGCGGGAACGGCGTGAGGGCCGTCGCGCGGGCGGCTGGCCCCGACATCCCCATCGCACCGGCAACGACGATCATCGGGATGAGGATGTAGGGGACGCCTTCGAGGCCGGCGAGCGCCATGCCCGCCATCACGGCGCTACCAAAGCCGCCGAGGGTGGCCGCGGTGAGCACGATGCTCCGCGGCGTCCACCTCGCCACCAGCGCGCGGGAGAGGTTCGCGCCGATCATGATGCCGAGGGCCATCAGCCCGAAGCTCAAGCCGTACAGCTGCTCGGACAGCCCCAGGTCGTCCACGAACACGAACGAGGACGACGAGATGAACACGAGCTGTCCCGAAAAGAGCAGGCCCATCAGCAGCGCATGGGCGGCGAAGATCGGGGTCGACCAGAGGATGCGGTAGTTCCCGACCATGCGCCTCACGCGGAGCGCGTGCGGGTCCCGCTGGGCGTTCGTCTCCGGGAGCAGGAGCGCATATCCCACGAAGAGGACGACTCCCACGCTGACGAGCGTGACGAAGACGGCCCGCCAGCCCGCGACATCGTGGAGGACGCCGCCGAGGATGGGGGCGAGCATCGGCGCGAGCGCCGTGACCGAGGTCATCGCCGCCATCGCCTTGAGGGCGCGGTCCCGTTTGTAGACATCGATGACGATGGCCGAGGCGATCGCGGGCCCGGCCCCACCGCCGAGGCCCTGGAGGATGCGCCCGGCGATCAGCGTTTCGACGGAGACCGCGAAGAGCGCGACGAGGCCGCCGACGATGTACAAGACCAGGCCCGTGAAGAGCACGGGGCGCCGGCCCCATCGGTCCGAAGCCGGGCCGTAGACGAGTTGCGAGGCTGCGAATGCGAAGAGGAATAGTGTCACCGCGAGGCTGACTGCGCCCTCGCTCGTGCCAAAGTCGTCGGCCATTTGCGGCATCGACGGCAGGAACATGTCGATCGAGATCGGCGCTATCGCGGTCAGCGCGATGAGCATGCCCAGCGCGGCGCGCGACGCGGGATCGCGTGCGTCTGCAGCCGCCTCAGTCAACGAACCAGGATCCCGGGAGCATTCGGGCCAGCATACCCCGGGACCGGACAACGGCCGTAGCCTTGTGAACGCGACATGCGCATGGGCGAGGTCATCATGGCGGAATCGGCACACGACTGTGGCTGGAATTCGAAACGCACGGATGCGAACGCTTCAGCTCATTTGGCGGAGGCCGTGTGATGTGATTCAGGTCGCATTCGCAGGCATCCGCCGAGTCGAGGATGTCAGGCATGTCTACACCTCCGCGACGCGCCGGACGGGACCGGGCCGCAGCCATACGGTTCGAGGTCGGGCCGCCCTTGTGGGCAGTTGTGCCGTTTATCCTGGTCGCGCCGCTCGGCGCTATTGCGGCGGGCCTGATAGCGACCCGCGTCGGCTCCGAAGTCATGGTGGCGATCAATACACCCCGGCTGCTTGCGATCACTCACGCACTGGTCCTCGGATGGGTCACAACCACAATGATGGGCGCGAGCTATCAGCTTGGCCCGGTCGTGCTTGGTGGGCGGCTGCTGTCGACGCGCTTGATGCGGGTGCAGTTCGCCATTCACGCTCTCGGAGTTGCGGCCTTTGTCTGGTCGTTCCTTGATTGGAACATGGCAGTCATGGGCTCAGCCGGGGTCCTGCTGGTGGTCTCGCTGTCGATGTATCTCGTGAACGCGGGGGTTGCGGTCCGGCGGGCAGAGCGCTGGTCGCTATCAAGGATGTACCTGGCGGTATCGCTCGGGTTTCTCGCGCTCACAGGGGCGTTCGGCATCACGTTCGTGGGGACACTTGAGCACGCCTGGTTTCCCGTGACCTTTGGGCGCCTGGCGGCTCACGCCCACCTCGGGCTGGTCGGGTGGCTCGCGCTGACACTGATGGGTGTGTCCTACCAGCTCGTGCCGATGTTCAACGTGACGACACGCGTCCATCCCCGTTTCGGCGGGCTGGCACTCTCGATCACCGGAACTGCGACGCTGCTCTTCGCCGCCGTCATGCTGGCAGACCCCCCGATGCCCGTCCGCGTCGTGATAGCTGTCTTCCTCGCGTCGGGTCCCCTCGTCTGGGGTGCTGATCAGGTGAGGCTGCTCCGGGGCCGCAACAAGCGGCACTTCGATATCCAGGGGCGTGCCACTGTAGTCTCGACCGGGTTCCTGGTGCTCGCCGCGATGCTTGGCGTTGGGGCCGCCGTTGGGACGCCATTTACGACCGATGAAGAGCCGGCGCGGTGGCTGCTGGCCTACGGGGCGGCTGCGATTCTCGGGTGGGCGGGGACGGCGGTAATCGGCAACGCGATCAAGGTGGTCGCGTTCCTCGTCTGGGTGCACCGCTATCACCCGCATGCCGGATCACGACCGCTCCCGGCGATTGCGGACCTGTATAGCGGAAGATTCGCGACCGCCATCCTCTCGCTGCATGTACTGTCGACGACAGTCCTTATCGTTGCCGCGCTCACCGGCCGGGTCGGACTCTTCCACATCGGGGGGCTCCTCCTCGCTATCTCGGCGACGGGATTCTTCGCGTGTCTTGTCTCGATCTTCGTCCCGCGGCAGGCATGGCCCAGGGCCGGACGAACACGACCCGGGTCAGCTCCGGTGGGCGAACCCTCCTACGTGCCGCCTCAAAGGTAGGAGCGGAGCGCTTCGAGGTCGTGGATCTCGATCTCTTTTCGCCGGATCGTGACGACGCCGTCCTCCTCCATCGTCTTCAACGTACGGCTCACAACCTCGCGGACTGACCCAACGAGCGATGCGAGGTCCTGCTGGGTGATTTCGCGCGGTACGACGATTGAGCCGTCGCGCGCAACGCCTTCCTCACTCGCGAGCTGGTAGAGATACCTCGCAAGGCGCCCGTGGACGGTCTGGAGGCTAATCTGCTCAACGAGCTCCGTGAACGATCGTAGCCGCCTCGCGATATGCACGATGACGGGCATCGCCACCTCCGGGTGTGCCTGGATAGCCCGAAGAAACGACTCGGTGGGGATGAACACAATTTCCGACGGCTCGAGCGTCTCGACCGTTGCCGGGTTCGGGGCGCCATCCAGCACGGGGACCTCGCCGAACGTGTCGCCAGTTGCAGCGAGGCGGAATGTCTGCTCGCGACCGTCGGCGCCAGTGCGAAGTATCCGAGCCTTGCCATGACGCATGAAGTAGAAGCCGCGCGCCGGTTCGCCAGCCCTGATCACGAGTTCGCGTGGGCCATATGCGCGAACCGACCACTCCCGGGCGAGACGCGATGCGGACTCGTCGGAGAGGGTTTCGAAGTACCGGATTGCCCGGACGTCATCCGTGTCGGGTGGTCGCATTTCGGCGTGATTATGCCTTGGTCCTGATTCTGACGGTAGCCGAACTGTCCCGAATCTCGGAACTGTTTGCCCGGATGGCCGGTGACATGAGTCACATAGCGGCAGCGTCCGGGGAGAGATTCTCTACCTATTCGCACG
>JBPPMX010000048.1:0-10444 GCA_051306275.1 Tepidiformaceae bacterium | reverse complement strand
GGCGGGATGGGTCTTCCGGGCCGGAAACGGTATCGGCGACGACGCCGAGGATGGTCTGGGCCCCCTCGCGGACGGCGACGACACGGCCAAGGGGGTGGGGTTCCTCGACGTACGTCTGATAGGCGCAGGTGAAACCGCGAAGGCTGGCTTCGATGACGCGGGGCAGGGACGTCACAGCGCGCGCCGCCGCTTGCTCATCGCTTTGCCGTTGACGACGGGCCTGAGGCCAAAGCGGTCGGCTTCGTTCTCGAGGAGGCGGCTGAAGGCATCGCGGTCGCGGCCTGAGATGACCGCCTGCTCGTGAGCTTCCTGGAGCGCGCGGGGATAGCCGCCGCACCGCTCGCACTGGTGGACAAGTGTGGCGTGAAGGCGGTCAACGCGAGCCGGGTCGTCGGCGACCCACGATGGCATCTCCACACGGGCGATGTCGCCGCCGGTGCGAAGGTAGAAGAAGCAGACGCTGTGGCCGGCGAACTCCGACTCGATCTGGCGGGGGCGATCGGAGGCGGCGCGGAACACGGCGGAGCGCTGCCCATCGGCGAGGCGGCGGGAGAGGATGTGGGCGTCGGAGATGGGCGCGGGCGCCCCGGGGCCAGCCAGTGCGCGAAGGCTGTTCGCGAGGTCGGATGCGCGGGAACCGGAGATGTAGGCGCCGATTGAGAGCGCCGGGCCGGATGCGGCGAGCGCGTCAAGCGCGGCGAGAGTCCGGCCGGCGAGGTCGATGCGGACGGACTCGTTTACCTGGCGAGAGTCGAGGTCCCAGGGGAGTAGCGTCCCATCGATGAGGAAGACGACGGGGCCATGCTCGAGGCGGGCGATAGCGAGCCCGGCGCCCTGCTCGAGTTCGGAGACATCGCGGCGGAGGTTCACGCCCAGGCCCCGTCCGCCGAAATCGGAACCATCGTCTTCGCCGCCATCCTCGACCGAGCGAGGGCCGATGTGGGACACCGCGCTGAGGTCGGGCTCCCCGGGGAGTCCGTAGGGGAGGACAGCGGCGCCAACGTTGATCACGAAGCACTGGACGGGGGCGAAACGATCCGGGTCGATGCTGGAGCCGTCAGCAGCGACGACAGTGACCGGTGCGAATGGCGGGGGGTCGAAGACTGCGTCCGGGGCCTCGGCCGAGTGGAGCGCGAACGGCTGGGCGCTGCCAGCGAGGGCGCTTCGGATGCGAGCTTCGGCAGCGAGGGGGTCAGCGGACCAGGTTGCGAGTGCAGCGTCTGCGCGGTCGAGTCCGGTGCGGAGGTTCGAGAGTGAGCCGGCATAGTCCTCGACGAACCGGGGAAGCGCAGCCGCGACATGGAGGAGATCGAGGGTCACGGGGAGCCGCCGTACATATGTTCGGCATTGTAGGGGAAGATCGGAGTTGGGTGGAGTGCCTAGCCTGCCTGGTGAAGGTGGGTGAGGAATTCGACGATGAGTTCACCATGAAGGAGCCGCCCGGAATTCGTGAGGTGGATGCGGTCGCTTACGGCGAGGAGGCCAGCCTGGGCGGCGCGTTCGAGCACCGGGCCGACCATGTCTTCGAGGGGCGCACCGAACGCGTGGCGGAACTCGAGGGGCGTGAAGCCGGAGAGCAGGCGGAGGCGGACGGAGAGCCAGTCGGCCATGGCGTCGGCCCCGGCCGGGGTGTAGGCCGCAGTGACACCGGAGTGCGTGGTTGGGTCCGCGGTGGGAGAGAGGAGTGCGGCGATGTAGTCCGCCGGGCGGGCGATGTTCTCGAAGCGGGAGCCAGCGACGAAGCCGTGTGCGCCGGCGCCGATGCCGATGTAGTCGCGGTGGAGCCAGTATGCCGTGTTATGTCGTGATTCATAGCCGGGGAGCGACCAGTTCGAAAGTTCGTACTGGAGGTACCCGACCCGGGCGAGGCTGAGGCTCGCTGCGTCGTAGATTGCGGCGAGGTCGTCGTCGGTCGGGAGGGTGACGGCGCCCGAAGCAACACGGTGGGCAAGCGGCGTGCCGTCTTCGACGGTGAGCGCGTAGGCGGAGATATGCTGGGGCCGGAGGCCGATGGCTGCGGTGAGGCTCGCGGAGAACGTCTCGGGTGTGTGGCCGGGGAGGCCGTAGATGAGGTCCAGGTTGAGATTGGTGAAGCCAGCCTCGCGGGCGAGTGCGACGGCGGCGGTCGTCGCCTCCGCGGAGTGGATGCGGTCCAGGAAGCGGAGCTCGGTAGCGTCGAAGGACTGGGCACCGATCGAGAGACGGGTAACGCCCGCAGCAACAAGATCTCGGAGGTAGGGACCGGTGACGGTTCCGGGGTTCGCTTCGAGGGTTACCTCGGCGTCGTTTTCGAGGGTGCCGAGCGCGCGGACACGGTCGATGACGGACGCGATGTGGGCTGCGGGGACTTCGGAGGGTGTGCCGCCGCCGAACCCGACGCTGGAAACGGTGCGGCCACTGAGCGCGTCCGCCCAGGAATCAAGGTCCGCGAGGAGTGCCTCGTGGTAGCGGTCTGCGAGGTGGTGGAGTCCTGCGTAGGCGTTGAAGTCGCAGTAGCCGCATTTCACCGTGCAGAAGGGGATGTGGACGTAGACGGCGATGGGGTCGCTCATTCGGAGCCGAGTGCGGCGACCTCGGCGACGTTGTGGGTTGTGATGCCGTCGACTCCCCAGTCGATGAGTTCGCGAGCGCGGTCATCGTCGTCAACGGTCCAGGCGATGACTGCGAGACCGCGGTCGTGGAGGCGCTGGATGTTGCGGCGAGTGAGGAGCGTATGGCGGCAGGAGACGCCGCGGGCAACCGTTTCGCGTTCTGCGATGCTAAGGAAGAGATCGAGCTTCGCAGTCACGTCGATCGAGTAGAAAAGCTCGACTTCTGGGGCGACGGCCGCGACCTGACGGAGGATGTGCCAGAACTGGGAGGAAGCGGCGAGCCGTGTGCCCGGAGGAGCCCCGTCCAGCGCGGCGCGAATGAGCGGGCCGACGCGGCCTGATCCGTTTTTCAGGTCGAGGAAGAGGGTTGCGGTGGAGTCGACCTCGGTGATGAGCTCGGTGAGCCCGATGGGGCGGCGCGGTGCGATGCGGAGGTACCACCTCTCGACCCAGAGCGGGATCGGGTAGACCGCGCGCTCGTGGCGGGCCTGAAAACGACCCCGGTGGACGAAGAGGTCGACTTCCACGAAGTCCGCCCCGTCTTCGACGGCCTGGCGGGATAGCCGGAGCGAGTTTCCAGCCGCATGGGCGATGACGACGTGGCGCCCAGCGCCGACGGGGATGAGGGGCGCCACGCCAGCGGACGGGGCTGACATCAGGAAGGCAGGGCGCCGGGCTGAACAGGACCGGAAGCCGGGTGCCGCGGAGAGACCTGGAGGTCGCCCGAGGCGATGTCGTCGATGAGGTCTTCGTCGAGGATGCGATAGGCATCGCCTTCGGGCTGGATGGCGCCGAGGGCAACGAATCGACTGAGGAGCGCGGTGACCGTCTCGCGGCTGGTACCGATGGTCTGGGCGAGCTCCTGGTGGGTAAGGCCGAGGCGGACGAGGCCGCTCTCTTCCTGGCGACTAACGAGGGTGTCGGCGAGCCGAGCAGAGACGGGCTTGGAGACGATGTTCATAAAGGTGCGCTGCATGCCCGCGAGGCGCCGGGCCATGAGTTCGGCCATGGCGAAGCCGAGGCGGGGCGATGACTGGATGACGTGGGCGAAGTCCTCCCACGAGATGCTCGCGGCGACGGTGTCATCGAGGGCCTGAGCGCAGGCGGTGCGCTCGCCGTCTTCGACGATGGCCATATCTCCGATGACCCCGCCGCGGCTGACCACATCGAGGATGATCTCTTTGCCGTTTTCGGCGACCTGATAGACCTTCACGCGGCCCTTGAGAATCAGATAGACGCGCTCGACGGGGTCGCCGGCGGAGAAGATGACCTGCCGGGGGCGGAAGCGCCGCTCTGACAGGTGGGGGATGAGCTTTTCGAGCTCTTCGTCGCTGAGGACGCTCATGAGCTTGCTTAGCTGGCGGAGATACCAGGCGATGGGCCGCTGGAGAGTGAGGTGACCGTTCGCGCGAGAGGGGGACTCAGTAGTCATGGGGCATCCTCCTTGATGCGGAGCTGAAGACGGAGTTCGTCGAGCGCACGCTGGGCGTACGGGGTCGCGGACTGTGGTTCCGAGGCCATAAGAAAGCGTTCGAGATCGGAGACTGCCAGGCCGGCATCGCCGTTGCGGTAGTGGATAAGGCCGCGCTCGCCGTAGAGCGCGGGGTTCCATGGTTCGAGGCGAACCAGGAATTCGACCACCGGGAGCAGGCAATCGCGGTCTTCGACCGAGCGATAGATCGCGTGGAGGTTATGGAGCATGCGCTGCAAGAGCTGGCGGCGCGTGACGGCGGCGAGGTACGACTCGGCGCTGGCGCCGTGGAGCTCCTGGCCGCGAAGTCCTGCAAGTAGCTCTTCACGGTCGACGCGGGCGCCCTGGTGAAAGGGGTCGACGTAGACCGGCTCTTCGGGGTCACCGCAGCGGACGAGGAAGTGGCCTGGGAAACCGATGCCATCGCATCGGAGGCCAACGCGCTGGGCCACTTCCATGAAGACGAGGGAGAGTGTGAGTGGAATGCCCCGGCGGCGTTCGATCACGCGATCAAGGAACGAGTTCGCGGGGTCGTAGTAGTCCGATGTGTTCCCGTGAAAGCCCTGGACCGTGAAGAGCTCGTGATCGATGGCCTGAACGAGGGTCTGGGTATCGAGGGTGGGCCCAACTCCGTCGCGGATGGCCTCGGCCATGAGGTCGAGCCGACGGGCAGCGCCGTGCTCATCGACGCGATCACGACCGATACGGGCGATGGTCATGGCGGCTCCAAAGAGGTCGACATCTTCATCAGCGCCCTGGATGGCGGACTCGAATCGGTCGTAGTCGGTAGTAAGCACTCTCACAAGAGTATACGTTCGACGGTACTGAAAACGGTCAACGCGGTGGATTGCGGGTTGCCGGGTCAGGGCCGCTCAAGGCCGTGGGCTTCGAGGAGGGCATCGTCCGCGAGGATTTCGCTTGTCGGGCCATCGGCGGCGACGCGTCCGTCGTCAATGATGACGGTGCGCGGGAAGACTTCGGCGACGAGACGCATGTCGTGTGTGCTGACGAGGAGCGTCTGCGGAAGGGATTCGAGGAGGCGGATCAGTTCGCGGCGTCCACGAGGGTCGAGGCCCGCGGACGGTTCGTCGAAGACGAGGACGCTGGGGTCCATGGAGAGGACGGTGGCCATCGCGATGCGCTTGCGCTGTCCGAGGGAGAGGTGATGCGGGAGGCGCTTTTCGAATCCCTCCATGCCGACGGCGGCGAGCGCTCGGATGACGCGTTCGCGGACCTCAGCTTCCGGAAGTCCCATGTGTAGTGGGCCGAAGGCGACGTCTTCGAAGACGGTCGGGCTGAAGAGCTGGTCGTCCGGATCCTGGAAGACCAGGCCGACCTCGGCGCGGATACGCTTGATGGACTTCCGGTCGACGCGGGTCCCGCCGATCTCGATCGTCCCCGAGGCGGGTTCGAGGATGCCGTTGAGGTGGAGCATGAGGGTGCTCTTGCCCGCGCCGTTCGGGCCGACGAGGGCGATCTTCTCGCCGCGGGCGATGTCGAGGGTGACACCATCGAGGGCGAGGTGGCCATCGGGGTAGGCGAAGCGGAGGTTGTCGATGCAGATCCATGGGATCGCCGGGCTGGCGTCGCCGTGGATTGGCGCTGGGGTGGGTTCGGACACGCGTGGCCTCGCTACGGTCATATGCGCGGGAACCAGAGGTGCGCACCGAGTTCGAAGCAAAGCATGGCTGCGATGGGGAAGGCAAGGGCTGCCCACTCCGTGGGGCTAAGTGCGCGCGTCTTGAGGTAGTGGTACTGGCCGTCGAAGCCGCGGGACTGCATCGCCGCGTAGACACGCTCGCTGCGCTCGTAGGAGCGGATGAAGAGTGCGCCGACCATGCCGCCGACGACCTTCGCCCGCCAGCGGACGCTGCCTCCGGCCTTGCCGGCGCCCTCAGCGGAGCGTGCGGCGCGGGCGCGGAGCATCCGTGTTGCCTCGTCAGCGAGGACGCCGAGGTAGCGGTACATGAGGGCGATGATCGAGACCATGAGGCGCGGGAGGCGAAGTTCGCGAAGGCCATCGACGAGGTCGTGGAACGTGGTGGTGAAGGTGAGTAGGACGGCAGCCTGCACGCTGATCCAGCTCTTGAGGAGGATCGTTGCGAAGAGGGTCAGGCCTTCACCGCTGACGGTTAGCGAGAAGAGACGGAGGTCGACGGAGCCGAGCGGGTTGCCGTCCTTCGTGAAGATGAGCGGGAAGGCGGCGAATACGAAGGGCGCCGCGACAAACGATGCACGAATGACCCGGCGCGGGTGGAGGCGAGCGAGAAGGATCGCCGTCCCCATGAGGGTCAGCCAGGCGATGCCGAGGGCGAAGAATGATCCAGCGGGCAGTAGGCTCAGGGTCAGGATGAAGGCGATCGTGAGGATGAACTTCAGGCGCGCATCGGCGCGGTGGAGCGCGCTATCCCTGTGGAGGTAGCGGTCGAGGTTCAGGGCGCGCGTGCCTTGCGCGACATGCGGAGGAATATGCCGAGAAGCACCGAGACGATGAACACGATTGCCACGCCGACGATCCCGGCGGCGATCATGCTCCAGTATTCGTCATCGATCCCGGGCACGCTGTAGTCCGGCAGGAACTCGTAGGCGGGGTCCTCGGCGCTCTCGTCGAACGCCTGGTCCTGAGACACGCGGTCGAGGCCGTCCGGGTCCGATGATGCCGCGGGCGCGAGGATGAAGACGACGGCGACAGCGATGACGAGCCCTACGGCCCACCAGTAGCGGCGGAGGAGTGACGGTTCGGAAGGGGCGGAGCCGGGGTTCACCGTTGCCACTGGCTAGCCCGCCTGCGCCATGCGGACTGCGGAGTTTAGCCGGAGAAGGTCCGGGCGGCTGCTGGCGATGAACTGGAGGGCGGCGACGGTGATGAGGGCCTCGCCGATGCCGATGAGGACGTGCCAGCCTGCCATCGCGACGAGGGCGGCGCCCAGCGAGGTGGTATCGGAGAGGGCGAGTTGGAATGCGGCCAGGACAGCCGCACCGAAGACCGAAACCCAGGCGGCGATTGCGGCCGCAGGAAGACGGCCCTTCTCCTCACCGCCGAGCAGTGGGAGGAGTGCGCGGTAGATCGCGTAGCCACCGAAGGTCCCGACGACGCCCATGTTGAAGATGTTCACGCCGAGGACGACGAGTCCACCGTCCTGGAAGATGAGCGCCTGAACGCCGACCACGCAGGCCATGACGATGGTGCCGGCCCAGGGGCCGAGCAGCACCGCGGCGAGGACGCCGCCGAGAAGGTGTCCGGAGGTGCCGCCCGGGATCTGAAAGTTGAACATCTGCCCGGCGAAGATGAAGGCGGCCATCACGCCCATGAGGGGGACGGCCCGCTCATCGAGGTCACGGCCAGCGCGCTGGAGGGAGATCGCGAGGGCTCCCGCGGTAAGTACCCAGAAGATGCCCGCGATCGGAGCGGAGAAGAAGCCGTCCGGTGCGTGGAGAAGGAATGTCGATTCGAATCCGGGCATGGGTTGAGAAGCCTCCCGGGTGTGATACGAGGCGGAGCGCCCGGTCGATCACCCGGAAGCAGTGTAGGAGCTTGCTGCAAACGGTTGCAATAGCGGAAGTGGGTTACCCCGCGCGGCGAAGAGGGAGATCTGGTGACGGGAATGGGATCGGGGGCTCCAACTGACCAGGCTGCCCTGTGAGCATCTCCGGCGCGTGCTGCTGGTAGAGGAAGAGAATGAGGTTGCGCCGGTCGCGTTCAGAGAGCGCAACGAATGAGCCACCGTGGCGGAAGCCACCGGCGACTTCACGCGTCGAGAGTACGCGGATGCGTGTGCGGATCGCGGTATCGCCGTCGAGTTCGACGCGAACGGAAACTTCGGAGCCGCGACGGAGGCCGACTTCGCTCTCCCAGCCGATACCAAGGCCCGAGAGGTCGACGATGGTGCCGAGGACGCGCTGGCGCCCGTAGGTGAACGTGGCGGGGAGTACGACCGGGAAGCGGTAGACGTGCCGACGATGGTGGCGGACAGCGATCGAACGGGCGAGCATCGCGATCATGCCGGCGTTGAACAGGGCCCAGGCCGCAGTCATGGCGAGCGAGGGGCCGGTGAGTTTCCAGCTGACGTCGAGCCAGTAGGCGAGGGCTGCCCAGCTCGCGGCGGCGACGCTGACGACGCCAACGACGAGCTGCCAGCGGATGAGGCGGAGGTTCCAGGCCGGGTGGTCGACGCCGGTGCCGCTCTTGGGGGTGACCTGGAAGCGGAGCTTGCGCGGCCAGAGCGCTGTGGAGCAGGCGCGAAGCATGATCCAGAGCTTGAGCAGATGGAACCGCTCCGACTGGAGGTACGGGTTCGAGCCGCCGGTGAGGAGGCGGGTGGCGAGGATGCCAAGGAGCCAGTAAGGGAGGAAGCGGTAGAGCAGGTTCCAGCCCATGTTGGTCATTGGCAGGGCACCGATCGTGAGCGCGACCGCCGGAGTGGCAAGGTAGATCGCCTTCGGAAGGTATTCGAAGACGTAGGCGACGCTCGCGAAATAGGAGACGCGCTGGCGCAGAGTGAGTCCTTTGAGGAAGAGCGGGTTGTCTTTGCGGAGGATCTGGACGGCCCCCATGGCCCAGCGCTGGCGCTGAACGAGGAAGGAGCTGGCATCCTCGGGGGCGATTCCGACGGCGAGTTCGCGGTCGTGGTAGATGGACTTCCAGCCGCGGGCGTGCAAAAGCATCGCGGTGTGCATGTCTTCGGTGACCGTGCGGGTATCGACGCCGCCGACTTCTTCGAGGGCGGTGCGCCGAACGATTGCGCTTGAACCGCACCAGAACGCGGCGTTCCAGCGGTCCTTTCCGGGGAGGATGGCATCGTAGAAGACTGATTGCTCGTGCCAGGGGCCCTCGTCGGAGGAACGAACGCGCGGTGCGTGCTGGAACGAATCGAGGTTGTAGTACGACTGCGGGGCCTGGACGAGGGCGACCTTGTCGTCGGTGAAGTAGCCGAGGAGCTCGGTCAGGAAGTTCTTAAACGGGGCGTGGTCCGCGTCGAAGATGGCGATGAAATCGCCGGAAGTCCGGGGCAAGGCGGCGTTGATGTTGCCCGCTTTCGCCCCCGCGTTGTCCTCGCGTGTCAGGTATTCGACGCCGAGGCCCTTGCAAAGGGAACGGATCTCAGCGCGACGGCCGTCGTCGAGAACGTAGGTGCGGTGGGGGTAGTCCATGGCGATCGCCGCTTCGATTGTGGGCCGGAGGACATCGACTTCTTCGTTGTAGGTCGGGATGAGGACATCCACCGTGAGCCCGGGGGCGGGCGGAGGTGCAAACCGCCTGACGCGGCGCCAGAGGGTCATCGCGAAGAGCGTGAAGAACGCGAACCCGAGGTAGTCGGCGGCAAGGAACGGGATGCTGATGAATGGGGCATCCCAGTTAACAGTGCTCGTCGTGCGCCACCAGAGATACGAGACACCGACGCCCAGATAAAGAATCGTCACGAGCTGCGCGATGCGCGACGAAAGAACCTCGGTGCGAATCGTCCCAGTCGTTGTTTCGGTCTGCATGAGATCCTCCACTCAAAGGTATTTTCGGCAGCAGGCCGGTGACCGCCGCGTGGACGGAGGTGACAAACGAGGGGATGAAGACCTAGAGGAGGAGTCGCTTGCCCTGAGCCGATGGCAGGCGGCGCCATTCGTGGACCAGGTACCGCGGGTGACCGTCGCGTTCAACGATCTCGAGGCGGCAGCGACCGCGGACAGCGAGTCGAGCGCCGACATCGGCCGAGAAGCGGTCGATCGCCGATAGATCGGGAACTGGGAACGGGGTTTCCGACGCCGTGACAGTGGCAACACGCAGCGCGCTCAGTTCGAGGATCCAGCCGAGCGCCAGCTGGGCAAGGCCGAAATGGAAGTCCCGATCACCGAAGGTCGCGAGGACGCGCTCCAGTGTTGAGTCGCTGGCCGCGAGGAGGAGCGTGGTGGCGAAGTGGGGCATCGAGAGGTCGGTGGTGGCGCGGTAGATGCGGGCGAGCGGTTCGTTGGCGGCCATGACTTCGGCGGCGCGGAATGCGGTGAGGCGGTATTCGGTGGCGTGGTCGGCGGGGGCCGGGGCGATGGCACCGGATGAGAGCCAATCACGCCACTCCGAGGCGGAGGTCTGGATGAGATAGATCGAGGCGGCCTCGTAGTCGGCGGCAGCGCGGAGGAGCGGGAAGGCCGAGGGGTAGTTGCCCCACTCAACGGCGTGTATCGCCTGGAGGCGAGCAAGCCACGACCGGGACCAGAGCGCCATACCGGACGCGACCGCATGGTTCCGGTAGCGAGCGCCGGCTGCCGCTTCCGCGATGGCGCCTTCAAGTTCGAGTCCCCGGATCGCGAGGTCGAGGTCGTCGTTGAGGACGAAGCCAGCCTGCCGGTAGGCGTCGGGGGACCCGGCCGAATCCTGTCTCTTATACACATC
>JBPPMX010000047.1:0-12098 GCA_051306275.1 Tepidiformaceae bacterium | reverse complement strand
CCCTTCCGCTGCGGAGCCTTGACAGCGCTCGATGGAATCTATAGAAGAATTCTAACGACGTTTGGGCCGAGCCCAATCGGATCAGGAGGCGCTGGCGATGACCACAATCGAAATCAACACCGAGAACCTCTGGCGACTTGAGACGCCGGGCCACCAGGGCTGGGCTCACACGGCACAGCCGGACAGCCCCGACAAGTACTTCATGGTCTCCTCCGACTGCCACGTCAACGAACCCGCCGACCTCTGGGAGACGCGCATCGACGGCAAGTACCGCAGCCGCATCCCACGCGTCGAGGTCGATGCCAACGGCGAGAAGTGGTCCATCACCGAGGGGCACGCGCCCCAGAAGCTCCGCGACCTGCGCCTGATGGGCGAAGACCAGGAGCGCGCGGCGGCCGGCCCTCGCGACCCCGAACAGCGCCTCCGTGACCACGAGCGCGACGGCATCGATGCTGAGGTGATCTTCCCGAACAAGGGCTCGACCAGCTTCGCGACCGCTGACCCGATCTTCTCGCAGGCCATGTGCCGCGTGTACAACGACTGGGCGTGGGAAGTCTTCGGCGCCTACAACGACCGCCTCTCGCCGATGGCCCTTGTCGCGACCGGCGATATCGATAGCGCCCTCGACGAGCTCAGTCACGTTGCCGGGCTCGGATTCCGCGGCCTCTCACTGCCCTGCAAGCCAACCTGGGGAGCCGGCGATTCCGAGAAGCTGAACTACAACCTCCCAATCTATGACCGCTTCTGGGCCGCCGTCGAAGAAACCGGCCTGCCGATCACCTTCCACGTCTCGACCGGCAAGGACCCCCGCGGCGCCAAGGGCAACGGCGTCGCGGTCATCAACTATGTCGTCCACTCGCTCGCGCCCACCATGGAACCGATCGTGAACATGTGCTCCTCGGGCGTGTTCGAACGCTTCCCGCAGCTTCGCGTCGCATCGGTCGAAGCCGGGATCGGCTGGGTGCCGTGGATGCTCACCGCGATGGACGAGGCATATATGAAGCACCACATGTGGGCCTTCCCCAAGCTCAAGCAACTGCCGTCCGGCTACTATCGCGAGAATTGCTTCGCGACCTTTGGCGAAGACCCGCCCGGACTCGCCCTCGCGCCCGAATGGAACCTCGTCGACAACCTCATGTGGGGCAACGACTACCCCCACCACGAAGGCACCTGGCCCCATTCCGCCCAGGCGATCGAACGCACCATGGGCCGCCGCACCGACCTCGAACGCGCCAAGATCCTCGGACTGAACGCCGCCCGCATGTTCAAGTTCGAAGTTCCAGAGCGCTACCGCGCCTACAACTATTCGGACGTCTAGCGGTGCACCCTGCCGCGCCCGACGGCGCCAGTCCTTCGCGGGGCCGAGCCATCCGGCCCATGGCCCCGCGAAGAAGTGCCAATCGTCACTCGACCGGCGCGCCTGGGCTGACCCGCCCACGTCCGGTTCGGCTAGAAGTCGGCGGCCAGGTCCCGCGTTAACTCCGCCGCTGGGATCTCCCTGCACCCGCTCACGTTCTGCCCGGCCCACAGCGACGAGAAGTCGTCGATTCCGCGCGATTCCGCAGCCGAGCGTAGCGGCGCGAGGGCGCCGACGGCGTGCGGGAACGCCGGCGCGGTGGGGGCAATCGGCCCCACATCGCGAATCAGCCGGTTGACGATCCCGCGCGCCGGGCGGCCCGTGAAGACGTTCGTCAGCGCCGTGTGGCCTGCCGCCTCGCTCTTGAGCGCCGATCGGTGGAGGTCGCTGATCGTCGCCTCGGGGCACAGGAGATATGCCGTCCCAACCTGGGCAGCCGAAGCGCCAAGGCGGAGCACCGCGGCCACTCCGCGGCTGTCGGCGATTCCGCCCGCCGCAATCACAGGGACGGAGACCGCGTTCACGATCTGTGGCACGAGCGCCAGCGTCCCAACCTGCGTGCTCAGGTCCTCCGACAGGAACATCCCGCGATGTCCGCCCGCTTCGACTCCCTGCGCGATGATCGCGTCAACGCCTCGTGCCTCGAGCCAGCGTGCCTCCGCGACCGACGTCGCGGAGCAGAGGACCACAGCTCCGAGCGCCTTCACCCTGTCGAGAAGGTGGGGGGCCGGAAGCCCGAAATGGAAGCTGACCACCGCCGGCCTGAACTCCTCAAGCAGGCCCAGGGACTCCGCATCGAAGGCTCCTCGACCAGCGCCCGATGGGATGTCGCCAGGATCGACCCCGTACTCCGCGTAGTACGGAGACAGCGTCGTTCGCCACACCCGTTCAGCCTCGGCGTCCGGCTCTTCAACGCGGTGACAGAAGAAGTTCACGTTGTACGGCCTGTCCGTCGCCGCCCCGATCGCCCTCAGTTCGGCGCATGTCTCCTCTGGTGAGAGCATGGCGCATGGCAATGAGCCGAGACCTCCTGCCATCGAGACCGCAATAGTCATCGCGCTGCGCTGGGCGCCTGCCATCGGGGCCTGGATGATCGGGAGGTCGGTTCCGACCAGATCGGTGAACGCCGTCATCGTCCCCTCCACGCCGAAGGTGCCCCAAAGAATACCGCAGGCGACAAGCCCACCTCTGCCCCGAGTACCGGGATCGATGCGCGGGCCCGCCCGACACCCTCACGCGATGCCCGGCATCATTCCGATCTCCGCCGCTCGCCCCAGCATCACCAGCGAAGCAGGCCGCCTACGCCCTCGTGTTCGGACAGTAGTGACGGCGTCTTGCAGAACAGGACCTCACTCGATGTCGCCAGCGCACCTCGGATGAGCTGTTCGATTACATCGTCCCTGCCGGGGCCGGCCTGGAGCCGTGCATCAGTGGCCGTCCCGAAGTGCCCGGTCGCCTCATCGTGAAGGATTAGCTGCGCAAGGCGTCCTTCTGTGAGCGCGGACTGGACGGCCGCCACGCCCAAGGCAGACTGATCGCCTGCCGCTCCAGAGATGATCTCCCCCGCGCGGTCGTCCGCCCGGCTGACCGCGAGAGTGACCGCTTCCTCGTGCGCGAATGCCACAAGGGCAGCGTCGCCCTGGCTCGCTGGTTGGCGGGCGACCTCAGTCACCCTGGCTCGAAGGCCGCCATCGAGGACCTGCATCACCTGCGAACGCGCCTCCGATACCCCTGCAAGGAGGACGAGGTCTTCAGGGCCGACAAATCGTCCGATCTCCTCACCTGCCTCCTTAGCGAACTGCAGGCGGTGGGCGGCAACCACACGCTGTACGTCGTTCCGGGAGTGACCGCCGGACGCGGAGGATCCGGATGCGGAGCGGCCTTCCACGTTCGTCCGGCCGTGAGTGCTCCTTGTGAGCGCATCGGCGTCATGGTCGACTTCTGACGTCGCCGTCACGTTCCCGAAGGAAAATCGCCGGAGCTCGACGGTATGCAGATCTGCCAGGATCACGACGACCGCGGTGCCATGCATGTACCCGAAACGTTCGAGTTCAAGAAGCCATGGCGCTGCGCCAACGCGAATGTCGTTCCTGAACGGGAGCGGGAGACGAATCTCGGCCCGGAAGTCGCCACCGGCACAGCCGGCATAGCCGAGGCCAGCGACTCCCTCACGTATGGCGTCCTCTGCCGACGCCCGCACGGCCTCCAGATCGGCCTCCAGGGACTGCATCGCGTCCCGCGATTGGTCCTGCCACGATCCCTTCGCCGCCCGAACCGCCTGGTCGAGTACGGTCAGGGCCGTCGGCTCACCAGACGGCGCACCGGGTTGAAGGTCGAGATATGCCGTCAGCACGGGCAAAGTTGCCTCGGGGGTCGCTAGCAGGGAATCGCGGTATCGGCTCAGTAGGTTGTCCATATCCCGAGGGTAGCATCAACGGCAGCCCGCCCGCAGGAGAGGGGCCGAGGCGCCGGACGGCCAGCCGGCGCCTCGTACGTGCGAACCTACGAGGCGTGCCGCACCCTTGCCAGGAGCCGCTCGATCTCCTGGAGCTCCGCCTTCGTTGCAGTCGGGTCCAGGATGACTTCCTCCGCTGCGAACATGAGGTCCAGGAACGGCATCGATGCTCCGCCCGCCAGCGGTACGGTCGCGTCCCAGCTGACGGCGCCACTCGCGAACTGGAGCCACGCCACCATCAGTTCAGCAGTAGCCCGTCCTCGCGGGTCGTTCCCGGTGGGCGAGAGGATCGCGTGTATCTCGGCGGACGAGGCCGCGCTCGTGTCTTCCGAAAATACGCTCGAAACAGCACTGACTATCTCACCGTAGGCCGCGGCCGTCGCCGGTTCGATGTGCGGCGTCCCCTTGCCTGAGTACTGGTGCTTCCACCAGCCCGAACCCTCCGTCTTGTCGGCCGTACCCGTGACCACCACGTTGCTGCTACTCGCATCGCTGCCGCCGTCATCGTCGGTGAGCGTAAGGGTGAGGACCTGCACGCCCGGCATGGCATACAGGGCATCGCTGCCGTCGGACGCCATGAAGGGGAACGTCCCCAACGGGCTGGGGAATGGGTCAGGGCCCACGCCATCGTTGAAGTAGGTGTTGATGTCGCCACCGCTCCACGTGAACGTGAGATCGTCCGAACCCGGGTCGGAGCCGTCGGCGGACTGGGGGAGCGCCTCCCCGGCCTCGACGACCTGGTAGGCGCCGCCCGGGAACATGACCTCGCCGCTCAGGTCGAGCGCCAGGACGGGATCCAGGTTCCCGACGGTGACCGTGGCGATATCGGCCCCAGCGCCACCGTCGTCATCGGTAACCGTGATGAGGACGGAGTAGACCCCGTTGTCGCCGTAGGCGTGATCGACGCCCAACGCCAGCTGAGCGACGGTAACCGCGACCGGTGCGGTCCCGTCGTCCCAGTCGATGGTGGCCGTGTGCGTGTCGAGAATTCCCGGGTCCACGAACGTCGCGCTGACTGTGGCCGTGCCACCTTCGTCAATCGCGTCGCCGACGGCGGTCACCGATGGCGCAACATTCAGCACCGTGACGGTGGCTGTATCGCTATCGGTCAGTGCCTCCCCAGCCGAGACATCTCCCCCCTCGTCATCGACCGTGAGCGTCATGACGATTACAGCATCATCCACCGCGCTGAAGAGGGGTGTCTGGCTCGTCGGATCGTCGAGGTTTCCGGCCGGGCTCCACGAGAACGTCAGCAACGCGTTGTGGATGTCGGTGCTGCCGGTACCGTCCAGCATGACGGACGAGCCCTCATTCACTACGTAGTCCCCGGCAGCGTCGGCAACCGGCGCGGTATTCGCGCAATCGCCGGCCGTGAGGGCCGTGGTGCCGTCGTTGTCGTCGACGTACTCATAGTCGGCGGTCGTGCTGTCGCAAACGCGCGGGTTGTGGTTCAGGGCGGTGTTCGAAATGAAGCCGCCCGGGTTCCCGATGTTCGGCGGAAGGGTGCCGGTGAATGGCCCCAGCTCGGCGATCTCCAAGTGGAGGTGCGTACTGAAGGCGAACCCAACGTTGCCCTCCTCGCCGAGGACATCGCCGACCTCGACCGTGTCGCCCTCCGTCCAGCCGTAGTCGATCCGCACTGTCCCTGTCCGGAAGTGGCTGTACTTCGACCACTCCCCGTTGGGGTGCTCGATCCAGAGGTAGTTGTTGTGCCTGGTACAGGTCTCCCCGGCCGGGAGCACAGTGTCGTCCGTGCAGAGGTGCTCAAGCGAGTCATCGGGCTGGGCGGCGCCCCCGGCGGTGAGCCCATCGCCCCGGCCATAGTCGTCGCCGTGGTCATCCTCGATGACGCGAATGGTTCCGGAGGCCATCGCCACGATCAGCCCTGCCGGGTCGCCCGGGTCCGCCGGCCCGGTGGCGGCCGCGAAGCCCGAGACAACCGGCGTCCCGGTGTTATCAACCGCCTGCGTGTCGATCCGGTCGCGGTTACCGCCCGCGCCCCCGTGGTTGTGGGCATCCCCAATTACGTCAACCAGGGTGCCGTCCTGGTAGGGGATCCGGTAGATCGCCGCTGACGTCGTTTCGTCTGGATGCGACGCCCGCACCGGACCCGGGTTCGCCGCCACCATCGCGAGGAGGGCGAGGGCGAGCAGGGGGACCGTTCCCCCCCATGAACGCGTGTGGAAGGCAGACATACATACCTCCGGGGGCGCGTCGACAGCCTAACCATTTGAGACAGGCTCGTCGATACCCCCGGGATCCCGGCCATGCATCCCCGCCGGCCTCCCGCCTGTAAACAACCCTGGTGGGAACTACAGCTAGCGAACGCCGGAAGGAGTCGTCGGCGAGCTCAGCTTCCCTTCGCCGGCATCAGGTTGGCCCGCGGTGATGCAGGTCACTGTACTTATCCCGCCGATGCGCCCACGTTGGATCTGACAGGAGGATCACATTGGCCGAGATCATCGTCTACGGGGCGCCGTGGTGCCCCGACTGCAAGCGCTCGAAGAAGTTCCTCGCGGAACACCGCGTGCCCTTCGAGTGGGTCGACATCGACGCCGACCAGGAGGGCCTCCGGCGGGTGGAGGAGATCCAGGGCGGAGGAAGGGCGATCCCGACCATCGTCTTCCCGGACGGGGAGGCGCTCACCGAACCTTCCGACGAGGACCTGGCCCGAAAGCTCGGCCTCAAGCTCGAGGCTGCCCGGCGGTTCTACGACCTCGCAATCGTCGGCGGCGGCCCGGCTGGCCTCTCCGCCGCGATTTACGCCGCCCGCGAAGGCATCGAAACCGTGGTCATCGAACGCAGCGCCCTCGGCGGGCAGGCTGGCGTCACCGAGCGTATCGACAACTACCCGGGATTCCCGGAAGGCATCAAGGGCAGCGACCTGGCCGACCGTTTCGAGGCCCAGGCGCGCCGCTATGGCGTCGAGCTGCTCCCCGCGGTCGGCGTGACCTCGGTCGTGCAAGATGGCGACGACCTCGAGCTCGTGCTTGGCACCGACCAGCGCGTATGCGCACATTCCGTCCTGATTGTCACGGGGTCGTCCTACCGGCGGCTCAACGTCCCCGGCGAGGCCGATCTGATCGGCTCCGGAGTCCACTTCTGCGCAACATGCGATGGGCCGTTCTACAAAGGGGCCGATGAGCTGCTGGTGGTCGGCGGCGGGAACTCCGGTCTCGAAGAGGGCCTGTTCCTCGCCCAGTTCGCGAAGAAGATCCGTATCGTCGAGTTCGCCACCGAGCTCAAAGCGTCGAAGCTCCTGCAGGACAAGGTCCGCTCGAACCCCCAGTTCGAGGTGCTGACGAACACGGAGATCGTCTCGCTGAAAGGCAAGGGCAAGCTTGAAGAAGTCGTGGCCCGCGACCGCGAGACCGGCGAGGAGTACCACTGGCAGCCGAGCGGCGCCTTTGTGTTCGTCGGTCTCGACCCGAACACAGGATTTCTCCGCGACACCGTCGACCTCGACCAGTGGGGGTTCGTCGTGGCGGACCACTTCGCGACGTCGGTGCCGGGCATCTTCGCCGCCGGCGATTGCCGCGCAGGTTCAACGAAGCAGCTTGGCGCAGCGGTCGGCGAAGGCATCGCCGGACTCCTCGCCGTTCGACAGTACCTCCGCGACGACCACCACCTGAAGGTCAGCCGGGTCAACGCCTGACGCCCCGCGTTCCGATGCCGGAACGGGCTCGTGCTGGAGTCGTGAAAACGCTGACGTGCCTCGACATGGCGCAACTCTCGGGATCCGGGACCGGTGCCCCCGCGTAGTGGAGTCGAGCAAAACCCGCTCCCTGCGCCGCTCCGCCGGGCGCACGTCGCCCCGGCGCGGCGGCCAGGAGGCGACGGTTGACGCCCGGGGGGCTACGCGGCTTAAGGTGGAAGGCGGGCAGTCATCAGTCCCGGCCGGGCGCACCGGCCGGCAGAGGAGGTCCTCATGACCCAGAACACCGTTCAAGAACCCCCCATCGTCACGATTACCGAGTCCGTCGCAGACCGTCTCCGGGAGGCGGCAAAGAGCGCCAACGTCCCGGATGTAATCGTGAGATTCTCGCTCCAGGAAGAGCCGACGGGCCTTGCGCACAAGATCGCGCTTGAAGTGACCCCGGCCGCCGAAGATGTCGTTTTCGAACAGCACGGGATCACGATTGTTGTGGAGCCCCAGCAGGTGCCCCAACTCAACGGAGCGCATTTCGACTTTGAAGTGATCGACGGGCAATCGCGGCTGACAGTCGTGAACCCAAACCTGACGGGACAGTAGCCGAGGGCCCAGCCAACAACCGCTACGCCTGGACTGCCCCCCCGGGTGCGAAGCCCGCCGTATCGCAAGGCGGGCTTCGCTTGTACACCGGATACGCCCGCCACCGGCACTCGCAATTTCCAACGTCTCCCAGAGCGCGCGCGAAGGCCCACGAGCGTGCCGCTACCACACCGCCCCGGCACCCCGGTGCGCACGAATTTCGGTTCGCGGCAAAGCTCCTGTGGCTGCGCGAATTAGTCGCTCCCTTCACAACGACCATCCGGGGGCTTGCGCCGGCAATCTATGATGGCTGTCATGAAGACACGCTCTGAAATCACAGGACAGACGAAAAAGCTCGCAGCGGGGGCGGTCGAGCGGACGAGGCACACCAGCAAGCGCGCCCGACACCAAATGCAACTCCGCCGCATCGACACGCGCATTCGCCAACACGAACAGGTCATCGGGCACCTGGTCTATCAACGGTTGGTGGAAGGGCAATCCGACCTCGAGATACCAGAAGTGCAGGCGCGCGTCGCAGAAATCGCCGCCTTGCTCGAGGAGCGAGCCGCTCTTCAGCCGGCCTCGCAGGGAGGTAGCGCGACGACCGAACCGACGTCCGTGGCGGCTGCCCACCTCTACGAGGCGTTGACGCACCGCCTCGGCCCCGTGGACTTCGCCGCCGACCACCCGCTCACGATCGCCCTGTCACGCTACGGCGAGACGTGCCGCAACGGAGATGAGGATGGCATTCGGGCAGCCAGCGACGAGGTGTACGAGGCGTTGACTCAACACTTTGGCGTCCGCGATTTCGGCGCCGATGAGCCGATCGTCGTGGCGCTGTCCGAGTACGGAGCTGCTTGCCGGGATGCCGGACCCCGCTAGCTGGACTAAGCCG
Source organism: Tepidiformaceae bacterium (assembly GCA_051306275.1). GTDB lineage: Bacteria > Chloroflexota > Dehalococcoidia > Tepidiformales > Tepidiformaceae > JBPPMX01. The sequence goes on along the minus strand of JBPPMX010000047.1, from coordinate 3,160 downwards.
GGAGTGGTGTTCCCGGGGCAGATCGACGCCGCCGCATCGCTTCACCCCCGGGTCGCCCCCACCACCCACAACAGCGCGCCACAAAGCCCGCACAACCGGCGGTCCAAATGGTACCGGGCGCGCGCCGCGTCCCAGACGCGCTGAAGGTCTTCCCGCGGGTGCTCGCATCGCATGCGCACAAGGGTGACGCCGCGACGCCCGAGCGCGTAGGGCGCGGTGTCGCTACGGTCGGGCGGCGGGCTGAAACAACTCGACAGGGTTCCCCGACGGGTCGTCGAACACCGTCTGCGCGCCACCCGGCCCGCGGATCACTTCGTTTCGAAACGGGACGCCGGCCGCGCGGAGGCGAGCGGCCTCGGCATCGACATCTTCGACCACGAGGTGAATGCGGTTCCAACCGCCCGGCTCGGGGACGCGGCCATCCGGCATCGGACGGCCGGCCGAGCTCGCCGGGCCGCTGAGCAGCAGCAGCAGGTTCCCCCGGCGGACAGCGGTAAACGCCGGCGATTGCGGCCCCTCGGCCGTGAAACCAAGGTGCTCCGTGTAGAACGCAACGCATGCCGGGACATCGTTGACCAGGTAGCGGACGCGGACAGTGTCATCCACGGACGGTCTCCTTCAGTGAGTTGGGCTGAAACATCGAGGGTCGACCCGCCGTATGCGACGCCAGCTCCGCGAACGGGCGCAAGCGCAACATCAGCTCGTCGAGGGTGCGGCGGTACGCATCGAGGCGGACGTCCTCGGGCCCGTCCGTCTCCGCCGGGTCTTCGAGACGCCAGTGGAGCGAGTTATGTGGCCCCGGCAGCTCCGGGCACTGCTCTCGCGCCGAGTCCGAGAGCGTGATCACGTATTCGAACGTCCGTTGCGGAAGCTCCCGCACCGACTTCGCGCGTGCCCGGCTCCAGTCGATCCCGGCCTCGAACAGAACCCGCACGGCGAGCGGACTCACGCCCCGCGGCGCGATACCCGCCGACCACGCTTCGAACGCTCCCCCGCCGTGGGTTCGAAGGAGCGCCTCCGCCATCTGGCTCCGCCCCGAGTTCCCGTTGCACAGGAACAGCACCGAAATCGGCGCGCCTTCGCGTCCTCGCGCGGACTTCGGACCCCGCCGCGTCCCGGCGATCGTCCCCTCCAGGTCCGCGAGCTCCGCTTCGAGACGCACCAGTTCCTCGCGCTGACGGCCGATCGCATGTCGATGCTCGGCCAGGGTGTCGCCGACCGCCGGGTCGATCGCTCCACGTTCGAGGCAGAGCCGCGCAACCCGGCCCGCCTCGGCAGGGGTCAGGCCAACCCGCCGCAACGTCGTCACCAGCTGGAGCAGCCGGAGGTCCTGCTCCGTGTAGTCGCGGTAGCCGTTCTCCCGCCGCCGCGCCGCCGGCAACACACCGACCGTCTCGTACCAGCGGACCCCCGACGGCGATAGCCCGGCACTGCGTGCAAGCTGCGAAACGTTCACGGCTGTACGGTACTCCTTGCAGCAACTGCAAGGTCAAGCGCCTATGCGGCGCGGGGGCCGACCGTCCCGATTGTTATCGTCTGGAGCTCGATGACCAGGATCGCAACCGATCCCCGGCAGGTAGCCGTGTATCGACATCGAGCGCCAGATTCCCTGGGAAAAGCGACGCCGTCCGCCGCCCGAACGCTAGGCCGGTGGCGCTAGCGCTTCCACCTCTGCCCGTGCCTTGTCCTTGTCCTCGAACCACGTCACGTTGATCGCGATGAACGCGGACTCCGCCTCGGGGACATCGCCCTCGGGGAAGATCGCCGTGACGGGGCAGGCGGGCTCGCAGGCGCCGCAGTCGATGCACTCTTCCGGGTGGATGTAGAGCATCCGGTCCGGGCCGTCTTCGAAGTGGATGCAGTCAACCGGGCATACCTCGACGCACGACTGATCTTTCACATCGATGCACGGGCTTGTAATCACATAGGTCATTGAGTTCGCCTCCCCGTCGCCTTGCGGCGACTTTCGCTACGAGTAAATACGCTCCCCAATCCTAACGTGAAAACCGTCTCGACGCGCAGCGGCACCGGCCGGCCCCGCGCCAAACGTGACCGGGTGCGACACCCCGGTATGCTGGGGCACCGACCCCGAACAGGAGGACGCCTCCGTGACGCTCACCCCCGATACCCGGACCAGCGAGATCAACGACTACCTCGAGCGCATCGAGTCCATGGCCGGCCTCGTTCGCCAGTTTGCCGGCCAGGCCGAACGCGAATGCCGCCCCGCACAGGAAGTCGTCGACGCAGCCTCCGAGCGAGGCCTCTTTCGCCTCATGATGCCGCCCGCGATGGGTGGCGCCGGGTTCACGCGCGAGGACATCGCCCCAATCCTCGAAGCCATGTCTCGCATCGATGGCTCCGCGGGCTGGATGCTCGCCATCGGTCAGGACCGGATGACGGGCAAGCTTCCGCTGGAAGAGTACGAAGTCCTCTACCGCGACCCCAGCTACCGGATGGCGGGAAGCCTCAACCCGTTCCGGGTCCGCGCCGTACGCACCGAAGGCGGCTTCATCTTCTCCGGGATCGCCCCCTACGTAAGCGGCTGCACCTACTCGACATGGCTCTCGACCGCAGCCGTCTATATTGATGGCGAAGAGCGCAAAGGCGTCACCGGGATCCTCCCGATGAGCGAATGCCGCGTCATCGAAACCTGGTCTGTCGTCGGCCTCCGGGGCACCGGCAGTCACGACGTCGAGTTCAAGGATGTCTTCGTGCCCGACCGCCTCATCGCCTCCGCGGGCGACGCCCTCGGCGACCTCTCCGATTCGCTCACACCTGTCGCCCTCGGCATCGCCCGGCACGCCCTCGACACGTTCGCCGACCTCGCCCAGGCGAAGGTCCCGACCACCACCCGGAATACCCTCCGCGAGCGCCCGATGGCCCAGGCACAGTATGGCGAGGCCGTCGGCCTGCTCTCCGCCGCTGGCGCCGTCTACCGCGAATCGCTCCAGGCCGCCCGCCACATCGCCAGCGCCGGCGAGCCCCCAACCGTCGTCCAGAAGGCCGAGATGCGGCTCGCGGCCGTCACCGCCGCCCAGCTCTCCGCCCGCTGCGTAGACCTCGTTTTCGACGCCGCCGGCCTCACCGGCCCCTCCCAGAAGTGCGACATCGAACGCTGCTGGCGCGACATCCACACCCTCCGCCAGCACGTCCTCCTCTC
>JBPPMX010000046.1:0-2425 GCA_051306275.1 Tepidiformaceae bacterium | reverse complement strand
CCGGACGAACGCGACCGCGACCTGCTCGATGGGTCGTGGGAAATGAAGTATTACAGCGGGCAGGTGAACCGGCGCGACTGGTCGAACGTGTACCTCGGGATCGGGATCCTGGTGGTGCTGAGCATCCTGCTCCCAGCAATTCTCGTGGTGACGCGATGACGCGCCCGGGGTTCGAGAGCAAGGTCGTAGTCGTTATCGGGACGGGCACACAGCTCGACCGCTCAATCGCGGTGGCGTTCGCGGAGGCCGGCGCGAGCGTCGCGCTGGGGACGACGGAGAAGTCCCAGGAGCAGGAGTACGCGATGGCGTCGATCGCGAACTAGGTCTGGGCGATTGGCCGGGACCAGTTCACGCGAATGCTTGATGCGACAGTGCCGACCGAGGTGGCAGGCTTCGAAGAAGAGGTGGTCGACCGGATGGGACGCTGCGATGTCCTGGTGTGCGCTCACGATTCGCTTTCCCAGGTCCCGGCGGAGGAGCTCTCTGCCGAGGATTGGGAGGACGTGCTGGAGCGAAACCTGACAGCGCCCTTCCTGGCATGCCAGGCGTTCGGGCGAGCGATGGAGCGGGACAGGCGCGGGGCTATCGTGCTGGTAACGACGGAACGCGACGACGGCGACGCCGCCTACTCAGCGGCCCGGGCGGGAATCGCTGGGCTGGCAGCAGCGCTAGCAGGGCCGCTCGGCCGGCGCGGCGTGCGCGTGACACATGTCATCGCCGATGAGCGGAACGTGCACTGGTCGATGACGCGAGTCTTGCAGGCGGCGGTCGACGCGCCGGAGTAGCCGAGAGCCTATCGTGGGAAGGCGGCCGACTGGGCGCCTACGAATCGGCGCGGAAGGCGGACGGTGAAGGTCGCGCCCGCGCCGGGGGGGCTGATCGCCTCCGCGGTGCCGCCGTGGGCGCGGACGAGGTGCTTCACGATCGCCAGTCCGAGCCCCACACCAGCGCCGGCACGGGACGGGTCGCCCTTGTAGAAGCGCTCGAAGACGCGGGGGAGATCCTGTTGCGCGATCCCGGCGCCGTTGTCGGCAACCTCGAGCGCGGCGAGGTCGCCCTCGTCACGAACGGTGACGTGGATCGATCCGCCCTGAGCGCTGTACTTGATGGCGTTGTCGAGCAGGTTGCTCACGACACGAAGAAGTGACGCACGGTCGGCTTCGACGGTGACCCCCACCGGCGCGGGAAGATCGATCGTTATGCCGTATTCGGTCGCGCGTGGCTGAAGGAGCGCGGCGGCCTCGTGCACGACGGAGGCGAGGTCGATGGGCTCCGGGTGGAGTTCGATCGCGCCTGACTCGATCCGTGAGAGGTCGAGCAGTTCGTTGACGAGGGCGGTCAGGCGATCGACCTGCTGGCGGATGCGACCGTGGAACTCAGCGAGATCTTCGGGCGTATCGACATCGCCTTCCTGGATGGTTTCCACGAGGGCGCGTATCGAGGCGAGCGGGGTGCGGAGTTCGTGTGAGACGTTCGAGAGAAAGTCGCGGCGGACCTGGTCGATGCGCTGGACTTCGGTGAGGTCGACAAGGATGAGGAGAACGGCCCAGTCACCGCCGCCAGCGATCGGGACAGCGAGCGCGCGGAGGGGAGTGCGGCCGCGCCCGAAGGTGACAACGCGGGCCTCGCCGGGCGCTTCGAGGGCGGCGGCGCGACGGACTAGGTCGTCGAGTTCGTAGTCGCGGGCGGTTTCGATGAAGGGGCGGCCGATGGCCTGTCCCTGCGAGGTCTCGAGGAGTGCTTCGGCGGCGGAGTTGAGGAAGCGGATGGTGGTATCGCGTGAGACGGCGACCATGGGGTCGGTAGATGCGTCGAAGACGGCTTCGAGACGGGCGTGCTCGGCGATGGTCTCCTCGAAGAGTTCGACGATGCGGGCGGCCATGTGGTTGAAGCTGGAAGCAACAGCGGCGGTGGAGCCGGTGGAGGCTGTTACGGTCTGGCTGAGTTCACCTTCGGAGATGCGGTCGGCGGCGCGGGTGATTTCGCGGAGGGTGCGCGAGGTGCGGCGGAAGGCAAGATAGCCGGCGATCAGGCCAATCGCGGTGAGACTGATGACGAGCAGCCACCAGGCGCCGGGAGACGCACCGTCGTCAGCGACGATGAAACCGACGGTCGCGCTGGAGACCGCGGTGAAAGCCGTGAGTGCCACCCCACGGACGGCAAGGTCGCGCCTCATGACGGACTAGCCTTCGAAGAGGTAGCCACTCCCGCGGACAGTGCGAAGGCGAGTGGGACGAGCGGGGTCGTGCTCGATCTTCTGCCGAAGCCAGCGGACGTGGACATCAACGGTCCGGGGCCCGCCCTAGAAGTCGTACCCCCACACCTCATCGAGGATCTGGTCCCGTGAGAATACACGTCCGGGGTGCTCGACGAAGAAGAGAAGAAGTTCGAACTCCTTCGGCTTGAGGCGGATGGCGGTGCCACC
>JBPPMX010000045.1:0-6108 GCA_051306275.1 Tepidiformaceae bacterium | reverse complement strand
CGCGACGATCCCACCATCGCTGATCAAGCAGATGCTCCAGCACCCACTGACGGACATCGGGATCGAGCGATTCCTCGCGGACGGGCGGAAGGCCGGGATCGTGAAGGACGGCGTGGCGGCGGGTTAGGGCTGCGCCGAGCTTGACCGAGGTACCCAGATCTCGAGGTACTCGAAGAGGTTCTCGGTTGGTCTGCGCTGAAATGCGTCATGGATGGCCAGGAGTGCCCGAACCTGCGGACCGACTGGAAGTCGCTGATCGGCCCGGAGGATCATCCCGCCATGCGCACGGCCAGTCTGCATCCAACGTGAGTGGAGAGCCGCGAAGTCCTGGCAGTTGGCGGTGTACACGCAGCGCCCTTCGGCGGTCGCAAACGTTAGCTGTTCTTCATCCGGCGCTCGATTCCGATGCGCTTCGGCGGAGGTGAGAACGTCGACCCCGGCAGCGCGAAGCGCGGTCACAACCGCCCGATCGGAGGAATCGTGATCGAGGTAGAGGCGTAGGGGCACGGCTCAGGCGGAGGCCCGGCGTTGATCTCGCTGCGCATCCATGGCCGCAAGATTCTCGGCGTATCTGCGCTCCCGCTCCGCGTCCACCTCTTCGCGGTTGGCGAGGTAGTAGGCGAGGCCCGCGTAGACGCGGGCGAGGTCGAGCCCTTCGTAGGCGGCGGCAATCTCCTCGGGGGAGCGGCCGGACTGGAAGTCGGCGGCGAGCTGGAGGATCGGGAAGCGCGTCCCGGCGAGGCACGGTTGGCCACCGTACACGCCCGGCGTGCTCTCAATCAGTCCCCCGATATCAAACGGCGCGGTCGACGTCATGGGGTGATGGTAGCACGCCAGCGAGCGGTCCAGCAGCACCACCCGGATGCCATAGAGCGACCCCCGCCGCGGGTGTAGACTGGGCACTCCCGGATATGTTCACCCATCTACACACCCATACCGAGTTCTCGCTCCTCGACGGCATGACCCGCATCCCCGCGCTCATGGACCGGGTGAAGGCGCTCGGCATGGAATCGGTCGCGATGACGGACCACGGCGCGATGTACGGCGCGGTCGACTTCTACAAGGAAGCGAAGTCGCGCGGGATCAAGCCGATCCTCGGGGTCGAGGCGTACGTCGCGCAGGGGAGTCGCCACAGCCGCGAACGCGGGGACAACCAGCCGTACCACCTCGTGATGCTGGCGCGCGACCTCCAGGGCTACAAGAACCTGATCGCGCTGGTGACGAAGGCCAACCTCGAGGGGTACTACTACAAGCCGCGCGTCGACCGCGAACTCCTGCAGCAGTACAGCAAGGGGATCACGGTGCTGAGCGGCTGCCCTTCGGCCGAGTTCCATCGCCGCCTGCAGGAGGGCGACCGCGAAGGTGCCATCGACGTCGCGAAGTGGTACCGCGAGGTGTTCGACGGGCACTACTACCTCGAAGTGCAGGACCACGGCGACGAGAAGTTCACGCGCCTGAACCCGGTGATCGCGAGCGTTGGCCGCGAACTGGGGATCCCGGTGGTTGCGACGCAAGACAGCCACTACACCCACCCGAACGAAGCCGAAGCGCACGACGTGCTGCTCTGCATCGGCACGAACGCGACCGTCGACCAGCAGGACCGCTACAAGTTCGACGGCAAGGGGTACTACGTCACGAGCGAAGACGAGATGCTCGCGACGTTCCCCGAGAACCCGGAGTTCATCCAGAACACGCAACTCATCGCGGATGCGGTGGACCTCGACCTTCGCTTCGACCGCCAGCTCTTGCCCGAGCCGGTGGTCCCCGACGGACGCCCGAGTGATGAGTACCTGGCCGAGCTCTGCCTGAAGGGGCTGCATCGCCGCTACCCGGACGTCACGCCTTCGCTGCTGGAACGGCTGCACTACGAACTCGACGTGCTCAAGGAGACGGGGTTCACGGACTACATCTATGTGGTGAAGGAGATCGGTGACTTCGCGCGGCGCTCCGGGATCCGGATGGGCGTGCGAGGCTCGGCGGCGGCGTCGCTCGTCCTCTACGTGCTCGATGTGACGGACATCGACCCGATCGCGAACAACCTCGTCTTCGAACGCTTCCTCAACCTCGAACGCCGGGAGATGCCCGACGTCGACTTCGACTTCGCGGACGACCGGCGGGACGAGATGATCCGGTTCGCCTACGACCGCTATGGCTCGGACCGCGTCGCCCAGATCATCACGTTCGGGACGCTGGGGGCGAAGGCGGCGGTGCGCGATGTCGGTCGTGCGCTGGGACTGACCTACGCCGAGACGGATCGCGTTGCGCGGCTCATCCCGAACGCGCTCCACATAACGCTGGCGGACGCACTCACCCAGGCGCCCGAGCTGAAGGAAGCGGTGGAGGCGGACCCGCGCGTGCGCAGGCTCGTGGAGACGGCGCAGCAGCTTGAGGGCGTTTCGCGGCATGCGAGCACCCACGCCGCCGGCGTCGTCATCTCGCGCGACCCGCTAATCGACTACGTGCCGCTCCAGCGCCCGAGCCGGGGCGACGAAACGAGCATCCCGACGACGCAGTTCGCGATGGACCAGGTGGCCAAGATCGGCCTCCTAAAGATGGACTTCCTCGGGCTTTCGAACCTGACGATCCTCGGCCGGGCCGTGGACCTCATCCGTGACACCACCGGCGACGAGATCGACCTCGTCACGATCCCGGACGGCGACCGGAAGACTATGGAGATGCTTTCGCGCGGGGAGACGTTCGGCGTGTTCCAGCTGGAGTCGTCGGGGATGCGGCGCTACGTGCAGGAGCTGCGCCCGACGAACATCGCCGACCTCTGTGCGATGGTGGCGCTCTACCGCCCGGGCCCGATGGAGCACATCCCGACCTACATCAAGGGGAAGCACGGCGAGATCACGATCACCTACCCGCACCCGGACCTCGCGGCGGTGCTCGACGAGACGTATGGCGTAATCGTGTACCAGGACCAGGTGCTGCTCATCGCGCGCCAGTTCGCGGGCTACACGCTCGGCCAGGCCGACGTCATGCGGAAGGCGATGGGGAAGAAGATACGCGAGGTGATGGTGGCCGAGCGCGAAGGCTTCACCCGCGGCGCGATCGCGAAGGGGTATAGCGAAGCGGAAGCGGCGGCGGTCTTCGACCTGATCGAGCCGTTCGCGGGGTACGCCTTCAACAAGGCGCACAGCTGGTCCTACGGCAACATCGCCTACCAGACGGCCTACCTGAAGGCGAACTACACGGTCCAGTACATGACCGCCGTCCTCCAGATGACGAAGAGCTCCGGCGACCCACTGGCGCGCGTGGCCGCCGCCGCCGCCGAGTGCACGCGCCTCGGGATCGAACTGCTGCCGCCCGACGTGAACTACAGCGGCGAGAACTTCCAGGTGGAGACGCGAGAAGACGGCAGCCTCGCGATCCGCTACGGACTCGGCGTCGTGAAGAACGTTGGCGCGACCGCGGTCGAAGGGATCATCGCCGGGCGGGAGACGGACGGCCCCTACCGGGATGTCGAGGACTTCTGCCGCCGGGCCGACCTCGCGGGGGCGAACAGCCGCGCGCTCGAACACCTGGTGAAGGCCGGCGCGCTCGACATGCTCGGCGACCGCGGGACGCTGCTCGTGAACGTCGACCGGCTGCTCAACGTGGCCCGCCGCGAACGCGAGCTGCGCGACAGCGGCCAGTCGACCATGTTCGACCTCTTCGGGAGCCAGGTGGACACGCCTCTCCCGGCGCTCGAACTGATCTCAAGTCCCGCGCGACCGGAAGACATGCTCGCCTGGGAGAGGGAGCTGCTCGGCGTGTACATCTCTGAGCACCCGTTCCGGGCGGCTGCGCAGGACCTTTCGAATTACACGAGCCACGCCCTGGCCGACCTCACGCCGGATGTCGCCGGCCAGGTGGTGACGGTGGCCGGGATGGTGAACACCATCCAGCGCCGGGCGACACGCGATGGCCGGCGGTTCTACGTCGTGGACATCGAGGACCTCTCGGGCTCGGCGGAGCTGACGGTCTGGAGCGACACGATCGAACTGACGGGCGAGGAGATGTGGGCGGAGGGGCAGGTGCTGCTCTGCTCGCTCGAGTGCCGCGACCGCGGCGACCGGATCTCGCTGAACGTGCGCAAGGCAGCGCAATACGACCGGAGCGAAGGGCGCGTTGTCGGCTTTGCAGCGGAGCAGTGGCAGGTAGAGCCCGCGAAGGCGCGGCGCGGCCCGCCCCCATCGGTCGCGAAGGTCCCGGCGCAGCATCCCGCGGCATCGGCGCCACCTCCGCCGCCCGGCGCGAGCCGTCCCGTCGGCGGCGTGACCGAAGCCTCGCGCCCCGGTGCCCAGCCACCGCCGCAGGCCGAGTCCGCCCGGCTCGTCGTGACCATCTACGAATCGGAAGACGCTGCCGCGGACGAAGAGATCCTGCACGCGGTCGCGCGGCTCCTGAAGCGGTCGCCCGGCAACGACGCCGTCCGCCTCGTCATCCACGACGTCGAAGGCCAGGAGACGGAGTTCGACCTCCCGCGCGCCGCGGTGAGCGAGGACCTCGCCCGAAGCGTCCGCTCGATCCTGCGCAACGGCGGGACGGTACAGGTGCACGGCGCCCGGGCTGCGTAGACGGGACCGGACCCCGCTTGAGGAGCGGCGCGCGGAGGAGCAGGATGCGCGTGACACCAGTGCGGAGGTGATGGGATGACGCTCCCACGCCCGGAACCGGTTGGGCAGTACGAGCTGCTCCAGGACTTCGAAGCCACGGGACGGGCGAGCGTGCGCGTCTTCCGGCTGACCGACGATGTCGAGATTGAGTCGCACGTGCACCAGATGACGACGCAGATCTACGTCGCGATCACCTCGCGGACGATCATCGAGCGCGATGGCGTGGCCACGCCGATCGACCCCTACCAGGCGGTGATGGTCCCGCCGGGGACGGTGCATCGTGCGTACCCCGCAGGTGCCGACGCGGTGATCATGAACATCTCCGTGCCGCCGTTGCGCGCAGACGACCAGGTGCGGGTGGGCCCGCACGCGTAGGCGCCGCCCTGAGCCAAAGTGTTCCGCGCCGTATCCTGTCGCGAGCGGAGGGTGGCATGGATACGACGGAGCGAGACTTGCGCCGCGACCTGCACGAGCAGAACCGGCTTTCGTGGAACGCGGCGACGGCGGCCCACAACAGCCACAAGGGCGACCAGGGGCGCTACTTTCGCGAGGGAGGGTCGAACCTCGGGCCGGAGGAGGTCGACGTTCTCGGCGATGTGTCCGGGAAGCGCGTGGTGCACCTGCAGTGCAACGCGGGACAGGACACGCTGAGCATCGCGCGGCTGGGGGCGGCGGTGACGGGGGTGGACATCAGCGACACGGCGATCGAGACGGCGCGGACGATCTCGGCCGATGCGGGAATCCCGGCGACGTTCGTGCGGTCGGACATCTTCGACTGGTTCGAGGAGGCGGTGGCGCGTGGCGAGCGGTACGACGTGGTGTTCCTCTCGTTCGGGGCCATCTGCTGGCTTTCGGACCTGGAGCGGTGGGCGAAGGGGATCGCGTCGGTGCTTGAGCCGGGTGGGCGGCTGGCGATCGTGGAGTTCCACCCGGTGGCGTGGATGTTCGACGAGGACTGGAAGCACATCTACCCCTACTTCGCGCACGGCCAGCCGTACACGTGGGAGGAGGGCGTGACCGACTACGTGGCGCAGTCTGGCCCCGAGACGGCGCGCTTCGACTACCAGGAGGGCGTCGTCGGGTTCGCGAACCCGCACCCGGTGCACGAGTTTCTCTGGGGGATTGGCGACATCCTCGGCGCGATCCTGCGGGCGGGGCTGCGGCTCGACCGGTTCGAGGAGTACCCCTACTTCGTCGGGTTCAAGGCCTTCAACCAGATGCGGGCGGGCGAGGAGCGGCGCTACTACCCGCCCGAGCGCATCCCGGCGCTGCCGATGATGTACGCGATCGCGGCGACGAAAGCGGAGTAACGAAAGTGGAGATGGTGTTCATCGTCGAGGACCACCCGCAGGGCAGCGGTCTCATTGCGCGGGCATTGAGCGTCGAGGAGATCGTGCTGACGGCGGCCGATCGGGATGAGTTGATCGCGGCGATCCGGGCGGCGGTGGCGTTCCAGTTCGCGGCGCGAGAGGACGAGCGGCCGGTATACATCCGGCTCCACTGGGCA
>JBPPMX010000044.1:0-2236 GCA_051306275.1 Tepidiformaceae bacterium | reverse complement strand
CACCAGCACGGATCCCACCCCGGCCCCTCGGACGGCGTCCGCCACTGCCACGTGGGACAGGACCGCCACCTGCCGATGCGAAGCCGCGCTCGCCTCGGCGCGTCGACGCAGCATGTCCACGAGTGCGCGGAGGTACTTGCGGCTGCGGGTGCGAAGGAACCGCCATGCCACCCGTGGACGCCTGGTCAGGGCGGCCGCCCCGGCGAGCACGAGTCGCGGCCCGAAGTGGCGCACGACGTGGTTCCGGTGCGCTCGGTGGTCGTGGCAGCCGACGAGGAAGGCCACCGGTCTCTGGTCCACCAGGGCGACATAGGCCAGCCCGAACGGACTAGCGGCGTAGGTAGACAGGTAGATCCGGAGGAAGCGAGGACCCAGCGTCGGGAAGAGGCCATTCGGCAGAGCCGTGCGATGCAGGTGGGCGGCGAAGGCCAGGTCGCCCTGCGTCATCGAGCGCAGCTCGACCGGCAGGAGCGACGTGGCAACCACCCGAACAGCCTACGACACGGTGTCGTACCCGGTTGACGTCCGTTCCGGTTTGACCCACAACGAAGCTGGGCAGTCGGGGTACGACAGCCCGTCGTACCACCCAGGAGGTCACATGTCGCACACCGATCCCGCGATGGAGGAGTGCATCCGGACGTGCCTCGACGGCTCGTCAACCTGTCTCCGGACGCTGGCACACTGCCTGGAGAAGGGTGGAGACCACGCCCGTCCCGAGCACGTCGCCCACCTGCTCGACTGCGCGGACCTGTGCCGCACCGCAGCGGACCTGATGGCACGGGGCTCGGCGTTGCACCAGCAAACCTGCGCCCTCTGTGCGGAAGCCTGCGCCCGTTGCGCGGAGTCGTGCGAGGCGCTCGCCGCTGATGACGAGGAGATGCGCCGGTGCGCCGAGATGTGCCGTCGCTGCGAGTCGTCCTGCCGGGAGATGGCTGGAGCGGCGGCATGAGCGCCGTGGCGAAGGCTGCTGCGGCGGTCCTCGTGGCGGTCGCCGGGCTCCTCGGGGCCGCGGTCGCCCCGGTGCTCGCCGAACAGCCCGCCCTCGAGCAGTCGACTGCTCAGTACGAGATCGACTTCCTGACCGGGATGATCGACCACCACGCGATGGCGGTGGAGACGGCGGAGATGTGTGTGGAGAAGGCGATCCACGAGGAGCTCCGTACGCTCTGCCAGGAGATCATCGAGGCCCAGACTGCCGAGATCGAGACCATGCAGAGCTGGCTCGAGGAGTGGTACGGCGTCACCTACGAACCGTCGATGAGCTCGGGAGACATGCAGCGCATGGAGCGGATGGCACGCATGGATGCCGAGGGCTTCGAGGTCGCCTTCATGGAGATGATGACGCGGCATCACCGCACCGCCATCCGCGAGGCGAGCGGGTGCATGGAACGTGCCTCCCACGAGGCGCTCATCGAGCTCTGCCAGCGCATCATCGAGACGCAGAGCGAGGAGATCACACTCATGCAGCAGTGGCTCTGCGATTGGTACGACCGCTGTCGGGGTCACGCCGCCTGAGAACGGACACGGAGACCGACCTCAGGTGGGCAGAGGCTCGCCCGTGGCAACCGAGGAGGCGCACCCTCGATCAGCGAAGGTGGTCGAGCCGTTCCCGGTACTCCTCGGTCGTCAGCTCACCGCTTGCGTACCGCTCGTCGAGGATCTCTCGCGCACGGCTCGTCCTGGCGCCGTCACGCGAGCGGCTGAGGGCCCAGACCGCGGCGGCGATGATCGCCACCCAGCTGAGCATCATCAGCGTGCCCCACAGCCACATCCAGCCTCCGCCCCATCCGTCCATGTGGCCCCACCTTCCGTCGTTGTCCCCGGCCCGTTGGGCCAGGAGCGAGAGCGTGTTCATCTCCGGTGCCTCCCGTCAGCCTGTTCTGGGATCTGCTCGAGGTTGGGTGCTGGCGCATCGCGGCGAGACTGCACGACGAACACGGCGGCGGCGATCACCAGCGCGACGAGGCTCGTCCAGATGTTGACCCGCAGGCCGAGGATCTCGTTCGCGGGGTCGATGCGGAGCGCTTCCACCCACAGGCGGCCGAGGGCGTAGCCGGCCACGTAGAGGGTGAAGATCTGCCCGGGGCGGAAGCGACCCGTGCGGCCGAGCTTCACGAGCACCGCGGCGAGTGCGATGTTCCACAGCGCTTCGTAGAGAAACGTGGGGTGGTAGGTCGCGACTTGCTCAAGGCCGTTGGGGCGGTGCTCCGGGTCGATCCGGACGGCCCATGGCAGG
>JBPPMX010000043.1:0-3390 GCA_051306275.1 Tepidiformaceae bacterium | reverse complement strand
GACGCGATCTGGCGGGTGCTCTACTCCTGAGGGTCGATACGCCGGAGAAGCGCGTCGTAGACGTCAGCCGTGACGGGCCGGACGACGCGGCCATGTGTGGTCCAGTGCGCCCATTTCCAATCGGCGGTGGCACGCGGGTGATCGGAAGGCTGAGCGACCGGCCGTTCCTTGCTTGCGAGCATGAGGTAGTAGTGGTCGCTAAGCGGCACGGCCTCGTTCACGATCCCTATCCAGTAGGTCATGTCGGTGCCGTCGACTGAGAAGGTCGTGCCGAGGTATCGATAGCGACCGCTGACAGGGCGGGAAGCGCTATTCACATAACGGGCCTGGTCGCCGAAGCGCCGGCGGATGGTCGCGGCGCCGAGCGCATAGAGGCGGTTGGTGGTGATCGCCTGGTCGAGCGGAACAGAACCGAAGCCGAGGATGTCGCGCTGGATGAACTCGGCGAACTGCGTGGCGAGTGGGTCGCCGCCGTCGAGGAGGGCGCTGGCGATTTCAGCCCAGGAGAGCGCCACCCAGGGCGCGGGCGCACTGTCCGGGTCGAGACACACGACGAGGAGCGCCGGGTCGCCGGCCCACTGCTGTGATGCCTCTGCGAGGCTCGCGAGCTCGTCCGGTTCGATGAGCGGTTCGACCATCACCTCGACGACGGCGATGCGGCTATCGTCGAATTCGATGGTCAGGTCGGCGTAGCCGCTGGCCCCGAGTTGCCGCTGGATGCTGGCCTCGTTGATGCGTGCACCCGGGTTGCCAGCGCGCGCCTGGAAGAGCGCTGTGAGGGCTGGGTGACCGGTGGTGAGGAAGTACGAAAGCGCACTCGTGCAGTAGTTTTCGAAGGGTGTAGCCGTGGTCCCCGGCCGGTAGGCGGAGAGCATGGTGAAGAGGTTCTGATCGCTCACGCTTCCAGTATCGCCGGGCGGCGTCCGCAACGGCCACTGTCGGGCCGGCCGGTGTTCAATCTGTACGTGAAACCCGCATACTACGCGCGGAGGGACGCCATGGCGGTTCGTGAGCGTGAGGTGGAGCCGGTCCCCGTTCCCCCTGCCGGGATCCGGGCGGGCGTGTCGCGCTGGGCGTCGGTGACGTTCGACAGTCTGCGCGTGCGGAATTACCGCGTGCTATGGGTAGGCACGCTCTTCACGTTCTTTACGATCACGGTAGTAATGACGGCACAGAACGTCGTGGCGTACGACCTGACAGGGAACAACCGCGCGGTCGGCTCGGTGATGTTCGCCCAGGGGATCGCGATGCTGTTCCTTGCGCCGCTCGCCGGTGCGGTCGCTGACCGGATGTCGAAACGCTTCCTGATGTTGCTCGGACAGTCCGTCCTTTCGGCGTCATTCCTGCTGATCGGGGTCCTGATCCTGACCGACCATATCCGCGTGCCGTACCTGGCTGCGACCGCGTTCCTGACGGGCGTGATGTTCGCGACCGTGCGTACGGCGCGGAATGCGATCATCGGTGAGCTGGTTGAGCCCGACCGCCGGGGTAATGCGGTCGCGCTGCAGCAGCTCGCGTTCAGCTTTATGCAGGTGCTCGGGCCGTTCGCTGCGGGTGCGCTGCTCGCGTGGGACGTGATGGGGCCGGGGCGGACCTATGTGCTGATGGCGGGGATGATGTTCCTGACCGTGGTGACGATGGCTCGGCTGCCAAAGGCCCCGGCGAGGCCAACTGGGGTCGGAACAACGATCTTCCAGGATGTGGCGATTGGGTTGCGATACGCCTATGCCAACCCGCACATTCGCTGGGCGACGGCGGCTCTCCTGTTCGTGACGCTCACCGGCATGCCGTTCATGACTTTGCTTCCGGGGTACACCAAGGAGGCGCTGGGGATGGATACTGCCAGCCTCGGCATCTTGATGGGCGTGTCTGCGGTCGGTGGGCTGGTGTTGGGGCTCCTGATGGCATCGCTGGCGGATTCGCCGAAAGCCGCGCAGGGGCTCACATTCTCGATCGCGCTCTTCGGCGTTGCGCTGGCCGGTCTTGGGTTCGCGCCGTCGTTCTTCGTGGCCGCGATCGTGATGTTGTTCCTGGGCGCAGGCGTGAGCGGCTTCCAGATGCTCAACAACGCGATCGCCGTGCGGGAGTCCGACCCGGCCTACTACGGACGGATCATCGCGCTGACGATGATGGGGTTCTCGATGAGCTCGCTCGCTGCCCTTCCGATTGGTGTGCTGGCGGATGCCGTTGGTGTCCGGCCTGTGCTTGTTGGGATGGGGAGTTGCGTGGTGGTGCTCGCTGTCCTGCTGCAGATCTGGTACTCGGCGTTGCCACCTTCGACGCGCCGGGTGAAGGGTAGCGCGAGCTGAGTCAAACTATGGCGTCCAGGCGGGGTAACCATCGCCGAAGAGACGCGGGGAGGGCGAATTGACGGTCACTGTCGACGAACAGAACGCGCGTTCCGCCGGAACGTTCGCGGGATTCCTCGGAATCACGTTTTACGAGTCTGGTCCAGGCTCGACAAAGGCGACGCTGCCCGTACGCAGCGAGCTCCTTGCAGCCAACGGGTTTCTCCACGCTGCCGCCGTCGTCGGCCTGGCGGACACGGCCTGCGGCTATGGATGCGTGGCGAACCTTCCCGAAGGGGCGACGGGGTTTACAACGATCGAGCTCAAGTCGAATTTCCTCGGGACGGCGCGGGCGGGGTCGATCTCGGTGGCCGCGAAACTCGCGCACGGCGGCCGGTCGACGCAGGTGTGGGATGCGGTGGTGACGTCGGAGGATGGGAAGACGATCGCGCTCTTCCGCTGCACGCAGATGATCCTGTATCCGCGGGGGTAGCCCGTGCGCTTCGGTTTGCGACGGGCGGCGCTGCGGGGGTTCTTGGCTCGCTTGAGCTCGGCTTCGCGGACTGAGGTCATGAGGGAGCGGCCGTGCTTGGCGATCCGCTCCTTTCGGGCCTGGAGCTTTCGGTCGCGCTGCTCCCAGCGGTCAGCCAACGGGGACTTCCGATCGCTGGGCGGGGGCTCCTGAGACATCGAGCGCGCGCAGGATGCGGACCAGGAGTGGCATCCAGCCTTCGCCCGCCGTCACGCGGTCGATGCGCACCTGGTTCGGCCCGACGAGGAGGCCTTTGAGCTTCAGCGCGTCAACACGGGCGCGCTGGGAGTCGGACACGCCGCCGTGGACCCGGACGTGGAACATGTGCTCATCGGTCTTGATGCTCTGCACCCGGGCACGGCGGCCGAGCGAGCGGATGAGCTGGATGTAGAGGAGGTGGTCCACGCTTGGCGGCGGCGCGCCGAAGCGGTCGTGGAGCTCGGCCTGCATAGCCGCGACTTCTTCGGTGGATTCGACCGAGCCGATGCGCTGGTAGATCGCGAGGCGGGCGTTCATGTCTTCGATGTAGGTGACGGGGATGTGGGCCGAAAGCGGAAGGTCGACTGGTGG
>JBPPMX010000042.1:0-7905 GCA_051306275.1 Tepidiformaceae bacterium | reverse complement strand
GCCGCCCGCAGCGCATCCAGCGAGAACACCGGCTGGTCGATTGTCAGCCACAGCTCGGAAGGCCCCACCCCGCCGTTCACCCCCGGCACGCTGTTCACCACGTCGATGTACCGCTCCATCGGCACCAGCATGAACATGTCCTGCCCCGGGTCCAGCATCGTCGGGAAGTACGAAAGCGACCCCACGATCGTCACGCGCAGGAACGCCCCCCGCGTGAACAGGTCGACCGTGTCCCCGATCGATCGCCCCGACTCACTCAGGAAACTGTCGCTCGCGTACACCGGCAACGCCGCCTGGTCTCGCTCCAGCGTCGCCCCCCGCTGGATCCCCGACGATAGCCGCTCGGACCACGTGAACCGCAACGCCGTCGCCCCATCCCGCGCGCCCGATGTCGAGAGCGAGACGGCGTCCGCAAGCGGCTGCCGCACCTGCCCCGCCACCACCCGCCACAACCCCTCCTCCTCGAACGACGTCACGGCGTTGTACCCCGTGCCGCCCGCTGGCAACGGCCCCGTCGACGCGAACGACTCCACCTGGTCGAACAGGATGTCCCCGCGGTCCCCGCCGAGCAGCACAGGGCGGCTCATCGTCACCCCCTGCACCGTCACCGGCGACTCCAGGCCCGTCGGGATCGGACCCGTGTACTGCTCCCAGCCGTTCGGCAACCGCCGCTGGTTGTTCGGCAACCCCCGGTTCGAAGGCAGGTCGAGCACCACATCCCGGACCTCGCCGCGCGCGTCCCGGATCTGGATGTAGAACGTCACCTGCCCGAGCCCCGTCCCCGTCTGCACCCACAGGCTCAGCCAGTTATCCCCCTCCTCCACCACCGGTCCCAGTACCGCCTCGTACCCGTCCGCCGCCAGCGTCTCCGCGATAATCGCCAGCGAATCCCCCGCGAAGTCCGACCGGAAGAACGCCGTCTCCGCAATGCTCTCGTCGATCCCGATGATGTCGACCCGCAGACCCCGGAACGTGTCGATCCGGTAGTCGCCGTCCTCGCGCACCACCGGCGCCGCCGCCTCGATCCCCGGCACCGACTCCAGCGGCGCGGTCAGGACCGCCGGGTCCTGCGGGCCGGGCCGGATGCCCGTCACGCGCACGTCTGCCCCCGCTTCGTACGCCGCCCGGTCCCCGTAGTTCTGGTTCAGCGTCGAACCAAACCCTGCCGCGAACGTCCCCAGGCTCGTCGCCAGCACCAGCATCAGCACCAGCCGGCCGTAGTGCGTCGGGTTCCGCACCAGATGCCACATCGCGATAACCACCGACGTGAATCGCGTCTTCGCAAGCAGCGCTCCAGCCCCCCGCAACAGCAGCGGGAACAGCCGCAGGAATAGCACGCCAGCTGTCACCAGGAACAGCGCCGGCGACACCAGCACGAGCGGATCCACGTCCAGCCCGCCCAGTCTCGTACTCGCGAACGCCCCCTCCTGCCGGAGCCGCAGGAACAGCAGCCCCAGCAGCCCGACGAAGAACAGGTCGAGGTAATACTTGAAAAACACCGGCGACCCCTCGTGCCGGCCCGATGACTGCTTGTAATGCACGATCGTCCGTCGCGTCGCCATGAACGCCGGCACAAGCAGCGCTCCCGTCGCGAAAAGCGCCCCCGCAAACGCCACGAGATACGCGTTCACGCTCAGCCGCGCCTCGAGCGCTGACCCCCCGGTCAGGTCCGAGAAGATCGGCGTCGTCCCCAGCACCCGCACCACCAGCAGCGCCAGCACCGGCGCAATAATCAACGCGCTGAGCGACAGCGCGAGCCCCTCCACGAGGTACACCCGCATCACCTGCGCCGTCGTCGCGCCCCGGCTCTTCAGCAGCGCAATCTCCCCCGCCTGCCGCTCCACGAGCATCGACGCCACCATCACCAGGTAGTACAGCGCGATCCCCACGATCTGGATGATGATCACCGTCAGCGGGATCCGCGAGAACACCAGCCGGTCCTCGTACGCCCCAATCGTCTCCGGCAACACCGTCGTGGTACGCGCCCCCGCGAAACGGTCCTCCAGGTACGCGATGTACCCCGTGAACGACGCCCGCGCGTCCCCCGCCGAATCCGCTGTCAGCCGTCCTCGGTCCACCAGCGCAATCCCCGAAATATCGCCCGGCACGTCCACCATCGCCGCGCCCAGCCCCTCCACCAGCGCCGTCTCGTCCACGAAGAACGGATACGTACTCCACGACGTCGCGCGGTGGTCGAAGACCTCGGGTGCGCCTGTCCAGTAGCCCTCCGTGTCCTCCACCCGCGTCAGGATCCCCACAACGGTCGCGGTGACCGGCGCCCGCGCCTCGTCCCAGAACGGGTACAGGTCGAACGAATCGCCGATCGCCACGCCCAGCCGCTCCGCCGTTGGCGCCCCCACCGCCACCTCGATCGTCTCCGCCGAAGCCTCCGGGCCCGGCAACCGCCCCTCGATCGTCACATGCTCGGCCAGCCCCGTCCGCGAGACGAAATAGCTTCGCCGCCGTTCGGGGTCCCGCAGGTCTATCGGCTCGCCCGCCCGCGTCAGGTAGAACGTCCCCGACTGGATCCCGCGCACAACCTCCGTCGCATACCGCCCCGGCCCAATGCGTAGCGGGTCTTCCAGCGCCTCGATCGTCTCCTCGGTCTGCACCGGGTTCAGCCGCGTCGCCGTTGTCGCCACCAGGTTCAGGTCCTGCTGCGAAACCTGGTCCAGCGCGAAATCGAGGCCGAGGTCGTCCAGCGCGCCCGCATAGATGACCGTCGCCGCCATCAGCCCCACGGACACAACGAAGCCAAGCGCCAGCGCCAGCATCAGCCGCCAGTTGGCGGCCACCCGCCGCGAGATTATGACGAGAACAGACGTCATTTTCTGTCGCGAAATATGCCCGTTGCCAGCGGGTGCAGGACTTTCACAAGGTTATGTCCGACCGTCTTTCGAATTGCTTGACAAGGCAAGGCCCCGTCACGAAGATGCTCCAACGCGCCGAACCCCGTCGAGATTCCAGACATACAATGCCATTCGTTTTCGTTATAACCCGTGAACCCCGCATGCGGACGACCGTTACTGACTACCTCCGCGAGCGGGGGTACGACATGGCGGGCGCCCACGACTACGATGCCGCCATGGATGTCCTCCCTGGCAACATGCCCGATGCCCTCGTCGTCGATGTCCAGGGCATCCCGCGCGGGGAAACCGGCGCGTCCTTCACGCAGTTCAACCAGTGGCTTCTCGCCACCTACGAAACCCAGCGCCCCGCAATCGTTTACCTCCTCCACAAGGGCGCCCGCCGCCCCAACTTCCGCCTCGAAGGCGTCGTCATCAAGAAGCCCTTCCCGATCGAAGCTCTCGGCGAAGCGCTCCGCGAACACCTTGGCCATCCCCGGCGTGACGGCAGTGGCCCCGGCATAGACCTCGACCTGCAATCCAACACCCTCCGTGGCCCCGGTGGCGAAGCCCACCTTACGAACATTGAGGCCACTCTGCTCGCCTACATGATCGAGCACGAAGGCGAAATCCTGCACCCGCGACACCTTCTCGTCGAAGTCTGGCAGTACCACGACTCCGCCGGCGCCAGCACCCTCGTCCGCGCTCACGTGAGCAACCTCCGGAGCAAGCTGCGAGATGTCCTGGGCACGGCTACCTCGATCCAGACGGTCCGTGGCAAAGGATACCGTTACTCGGCCTGACGGTGCCCGGGTCCGGTAGCGCGCGGGGTTCGCGCGCATGATCCTCCCGTTTCTCGCCCTTGCCTTCCTTCTCGGCGTGATTGGCGTTGCGACGTGGGACGCCCCCGCATGGATCGCTTGCGCCTCGCTCGTCCTCGCCGCCCCGGGCGTCTACGCCTGGCGCGGCAAACGCGCCGCCCTCCTCGTCCTCCTGGCCGCGTCCTTCGCGCTGGCCGGCGGCTACCGTTTCGCCGCCTGGGAGAATCGCCCCACTCCTGACCTGGCCCGCTACGTCGGCCAATCCGTCCAGCTCGAAGGACGCGTCGCCTCCGAACCCGACCCCGGCCGCACCACCACCCGCTACCGCGTCGATGTCGACCGCGTCTCCACCGGCTCCGCCTGGCTCGAAACCGACGGCGCAGTCCTCGTCACCCTCTCCCAGTACGCATCCCTCGCCTACGGCGCCACCGTCACGATCGAAGGCGACCTCGAACTCCCCCCGCGCTTCGACACCTTCGACTACCGCGGCTACCTCGAACGCCAGGGCATCGTCGCAACCGCGCTCTTCCCGGACGTCGAGGTTCTCTCGGAGCCGGGCCGCTGGGACCTCCAGTCGCGCCTCGCACGGTCCCGCCTCGCCCTCGACGACAGCCTCCAGCGCTCCCTCCCCGAGCCGCACGCATCCCTCGCCGGTGGCATCGCCTTCGGCCGCGATGGCAACCTCCCGGACGACCTCTACGACGACTTCCGTGCCTCCGGCCTCGCCCACCTCGTCGCCGTCTCCGGCTCGAACGTCATGCTCGTCGCCGCGGCCAGCTTCGCGCTCCTCCGTCCCGCGCTGGGCAGGAAGCGCGCGGTCTGGCCGGTGGCCTTCGCCGTCCTCGCCTACCTCGCGATCGCGGGCTTCAGCCCCAGTGTCCTCCGCGCCGGGCTCATGGCGGGCGTCTTCCTCTTCGGTGCCGCGCTTGGCCGGCCATCGAGCGGCCTCGCCGCCCTCGCCGCCGCCGTTATTGCCCTCCTCCTCTTCGCCCCGGGCCTCGCACTCGACCTCGGTTTCCAGCTCAGCGTCAGCGCCACCGCCGGGCTGATCGCAGCCGGTCCGTGGGTCCACGAGCTCCTCGAACGCGGCCTCCGCCGCATCCCCCTTGGCGGCGCCGTCCCCGCCTGGGTTTCCGAGGTCGCGGCCCTCTCGCTCTGCGCATCCGTCGCCACCTTCCCCTTCTCCTGGGTCGCGTTCGGCGAGGTCTCGCTGGTCAGCCCGCTCGCGAACATCGCCGTCACGCCCTTCCTCGTCTTCGCCTTCTGGAGCTCCATCGCCACCGCGCTCGCGGGCATCGCCTGGGAGCCCGCCGGGTGGGCACACGGCCTCTTCGCCTACTACTGCCTCGCCGGCATCATCGCGGTCGCCGAACTCGCCGCCAGCGTCCCCTCCGCGTCAGTCTCGCTCGGCGGCGGCACGCCAGACCGCGCGATTCTCCTCACTACCGCCCTCGTACTCGCGGGCTGGGCCGCCTACCGCTACCTGCCACGAACCTCACCCCGGCCCGCAATCACCCCCCGCGCGCAAACGACCGCCATCCTCCTCCGCTGGGGGAGCCTCGCCGCCGCCGTCGTCATCGTCGCCTTCGAAGGCATCCGCCCGATCGGCGGTCCCGGCCATCTCGAAGTCACCTTCCTCGATGTCGGCCAGGGCGACGCCATCCTCGTCACCACGCCCAACGGCCAGCAACTCCTCGTCGATGGCGGCCCCAGCGGCATCGAACTCGTGCGCGAACTCGGCGCCGTCATGCCCCACTGGGACCGCACCCTCGACGCCGTCGCGGTCACTCACCCCCAGCAGGACCACCTCGGCGGCCTCCCCGAACTCTCCTCCCGCTTCGATCTCGGCCGCGTGTACGACTCCGGCGCCACGCACCAAACTGAAGCCGCTCTAGCCTGGGCCGCCGCCCAACCATCCCCCCGCACCCTTCGCGCGGACGACACCCTCGAACTCGACGGCATTCGCCTGGAAGTCCTCTGGCCAGACTCGTCCCCGGCTGCCGGCGACCTCAACGACTCATCGCTTGTCCTGCTCCTCACCTACGGCGACATCACCCTTCTTCTCACCGGCGATATCGAAGAAGCGCCCCAGCGAGCCCTCGTCGAGGCTGGCCTCGGCCCCGTCACCGTCCTCAAGGTCCCGCACCACGGCTCGTCCACCTCCTGGGAAGGCTTCTTCGACGCCCTCAGCCCCCAGGTCGCCGTCATCTCCGTCGGCGCGGGAAACCCCTTCGGCCACCCCACCGATGAAACGCTCGCAGCCCTCGAAGACACCCGCCTCTACCGCACCGACCTCCACGGCCGCGTCACCATCCGCAGCGACGGCCGCACCATCGCCGTCACAACCAGCCCCTAGCTTTGCGCCACAAAGGGCGGTTCGGTACCGTGAGATCGAATCGCGGCCGCTGAATACGAGAGCCGTCCATTCCCCGGAGCAACTCCTGTGACTACCCGCTTCGACGGCCGAAAGCCAGTCGACCTGCGCCCTGTGACCTTCACCACCAACGTCCTCGACTTCGCCGAAGGGAGCTGCCTCATCGAGTTCGGCAAGACGCGCGTCCTCTGCGCCGCCAGCATCGAAGACCGCCAGCCCGCCTTCCTTCGCAACACCCCCAACGGCTGGATCACCGCCGAATACTCCATGCTCCCCCGCGCCACCCACACCCGCATGCAGCGCGAAGTCGAAAAGGGCCGCCCCGGTGGCCGCACACAGGAGATCCAGCGCCTCATCGGCCGCTCCCTCCGCGGTATCGCCAAGCTCGAACTCCTCGGCCCCCGCACCATCACCGTCGACTGCGATGTCCTCCAGGCCGACGGCGGCACCCGCACCGCCTCCATCACGGGCGGTTATGTCGCGCTCGCCCTCGCGGTCCAGAAGCTCACCGCGACCAAGGGCGTCTCGACCTCAGTCCTTCGCACCCAGGTCGCCGCCATCTCCACCGGCGTCGTCAAGGGCGTCCCCGTCCTGGACCTCTGCTACGAAGAAGACTCCACCGCCGAAGTCGACTTCAACGTCGTCATGACCGGCGAAGATCAGTTCGTCGAAGTCCAGGGCACCGCCGAAGGCAAACCCTTCTCACGCGAATCAATGGACAGCCTCATGGACATCGGCCGCGCCGGTATCCACGAACTCTTCGCCATGCAACGCGCGGCACTCGCCGCAGCTCAGGCGTAGGGCCCGAGGTGCACGCCCCCAACGATGTGCAGGTGCCCGTGTTCCTGGCTCTGCATCCCGTCGTACCCGAAGTTCGAAAGCAGCCGGAAGCCGTTCGGGCAGTGAATCGTCCCGATGTCCGCCGCCACCTTCGCGATCTGCGAGATGTCACTCCACAGCTCGTACTGGGTCCGGTGCTCCTTCGTCATCGCGAGCAGCATCACCGGCACCCAGCGCAACACGTTCCGGATAACCATGATCTCGTCGTCTTCGTAGAGGACGTCCGCGGGTTCGTTGCCGGCGGCAATGTTACAGAAGACGCAGTACGGTCGCATGAGGTACCCGGGGTAGTGAGGATAGGCGCTAGCTTAGCCGAGTCCCCGCTCCTGCTGCACATCAGGGAGGTCGCGTAATGCCACAGATCCTGCCCGTCCGCGGGCTCCGCTACACACCCCGGGCCGGTGACCTCTCCGACCTCCTCGCGCCACCCTACGACGTCATCACCCCCGCCCAGCAGCGCGCCCTCGTCGAACGCAGCCCCCACAACGCTGTCCGCCTCGAACTCGCCGAAGGTGGCGAAGAACGCTACGCCGCCGTCGCCGCGCTCCTCGCGAAGTGGCAGGACGAAGGCGCCCTCGCCCGCGATGCCTCGCCCACCCTCTATGTCTACGAGCAGGAGTTCTCCGAAGGCGGCCATCGCCACACGCGCCGCGCCATCCTCACCGGCATCGAAGCGCAGCCCTGGGAAGAGGGCGCCGTGAAGCCCCACGAATTCACCATGTCCGGCCCCAAGGAAGACCGCCTCAAGCTCCTCGAAGCCACGAAGACGCAGTTCAGCCCCGTTTTCATGATCGCCCGCGACCGCGCCGGGCAGCTTCGCCAGTACATCGAAGCCACCATGCGCCGCGAACCCGACCACACCGCCACCACCATCGAAGGCGATACCCACCGCCTCTGGGTCGTCGAAGTCACCCCCTTCGACATGCGCGCCCTCGCGCCCCTCTTCTCCGAAGGCTTCTACATCGCCGATGGCCACCACCGCTACGAGACCGCCGTCGCCTACAAGCAGCGCCTCATCGAACGC
>JBPPMX010000041.1:0-7218 GCA_051306275.1 Tepidiformaceae bacterium | reverse complement strand
GGTCGATGTCGTAGAGGCGGTAGTGAAAGACGGCGACCGCGATGGTGACCGGCATCCCGAGCAACCCGATGCCGAAGACGACGCCTCCAACGACCGCGCCCTGGTCCGGGAGGAAGCCTGTGACCATGAGGCCGACCGCGAACAGAGCTGCCGCAAAAGCGAACCACTTGAATTGCGCGCGTTCGGCACCGCGCGAGCGGCGGAAGCGTTGAATCAGCGAGTAGCCCGCCGCGGGGAGGACAAGGTGGAGAGCCGCTATCAGGATGCCGAGTGCCGCGGTCACCCGTTCGACCGCTGAAACGTAGAGCGGGTTCGTTGCGGCGTCGAAGGGTCCGTCCAGCGACTCGGCCGCGGTGACGACGACGAAATACACGACTGCGAACCCCGCAGCCGTTGAGAAGGCAATAGTCCGCCACCGTCGACTCGGGAACTCGCCTGTCGGGAAGAGGACGAGGAGGAAGAGCAGCGCGGTGAGCATGACCGTCCAGTGACCCATCGCAACCACCAGTGCAGCCCGAACCAGGAAGGGTCCTTCGCCAGTCCCGACGTCGAGCATGAGAAAGGCGAGGATGCGGGTGAAAGGGCCGGAACAGAATGCGAGTCCGGCGATGAGCAGGGTCCATCCGACGAGGTTCCCGCGCCGCCGGTACGCAATGAGCGAACCGACACCGGCGTAGACGAGGCCAAGGATCGGCGCGCTGAAGACATCGTCGGAGAGCTCTGGACCATCCACCGTGGAGCTAGCGCGAGCGGCGAACCCCATCACCAGCGTTGCGACGACCAGCACAAGGCTGAGGATTCCAAGGGCGAGCGCAATACCGTCGGAGCGCGGGTTCATCGTGGCCCCCCGGGGCGCAGCCAGACGCCAACGGCTTCGGGTTGGAGGGCGGTGCTAACAACGCGGGCGAGGTCGCGCTGAAGCGTGGGTAGGTCGATTTCGTCGCGGAGGGTGGCCTGGAACGCCTCGATGGTCCGCCCTGCGTCATAGCGGGAGCGGTAGAAGCGGCGGTCGACGAGGCGCTGGATGCGCCGGCGCGCGGGCTGGAAGAGGGCTGCGACGATGAGGGTGGTCGCGGCGACGACGACTTCGTTACCCTGTTCGCCGGTCAGGGCGCGCGCGGCCCAGGAAAGTGCAAAGACCAGCAGTACGTACGAGCCGACGGTGGCACCCGTGAGCGAGCCGTAAACGAGTGTGCGGTTGATGATGACATCGATGTCGTAGAGGCGATACTTGAGGACGGCGATGGCTATCGAGGCGGGCAGGGCAGCGACCGAGAGGCTAAAGAGGGTGTAGCCAAGTTCGTTATTCACGGATCCCAGCAGGACGTAGATGGGAAAGAATGCGACTGCGACCCCGGCGGAGAAAGCGAGCCACCGGAACTGAAGCCGCTCTTCGCCCGCCGACTTCCGAAAGCGCCGGAACAGGTCCAGCGCGGCCACGGGAACCAACAACATGAGGGGTAGGAAGTACCAGTCGGTGAGGTTGCGGAAGGGGACGAGCACCTCGATCGTGAGCGGGTTGGTCCTGCCCGGGTAGAGCGGCTCGAGTCCCGATTCGGTGAAGAGGGTGAGCAAGAAGCCGATGAGGACGGTGGCGGACAGGCCAAATCCCAGCACCCGCCAGCGTGCGGTCGAGAACCGGCCAGATGGAAAGAGGAGGAGCACGAGGACGACTACGCCCACAAAGGGGGTCCACATCGCAACGTCCGCGGTCGCTGCCGCGTCGCCGAACGGGAGGGCGGTTGCGGGGTTCGCGATGAGCGCGTACTCGGCATAGGCGTTGAAAAAGTCGAGAGGCAGGACGAGGAGCCATCCGATCGGGTTCGAAGGGCGCTTCAGGATGAGCACAATCCCGACAAGCGTGAACGAGAGCCCCGCCACGGACTGGACGAAGGTCGCGGTGGGTGAATCGATGCCTACACCGCCGCCTTCGAGCTGGGCGAAAACCCGCAGAACGACGCTCGCGGTGGCAAGCACGAAGGCGAGCGTTGCCGCGACCCGGCTGAGGAGGTTCAGCCTCGACGACGCTCCACGCTGGTCTCGCGTCATCTGTGCCGTGCTTCTTTCAACCAGACGCCTACCCGCTCGGGCTGAAGGGTGGTCGCGACGACGCGGGCGAGGTCGCGCTGGAGGGTGGGGAGGTCGACCTCGTCGCGGAGACGCACCTGAAAAGCATCGAGGGTGCGTGCAGCGTCGTAGCGCGACCGGTAGAAGCGGCGGTCGACCACGCGCTGGATCCGCCTACGCGCCGGCTGGAAGAGCGCCGCGACGATGAGCGTGGTTGCGGCGACCACAATCTCGTTCCCGCCTTCGCCGCTGACGAACCGTGCGCCCCATGAGAGGCCAACCACCAACAGCAGGTATGAGCCGATGGTTGCCGCTGTAAGCGATCCGTAGACGAGCGTCCGGTTGATGAGGATGTCGATGTCGTAAAGCTGGTGCTTCAGGATCGCGACGGCCGCCGCGGCTGGGACCAGGCAGAAGGCGAGGATCGACGAGTAGTCCCATACATCTGGACCGAAGAAGCTCACGACCCAGCTCAGGACGTTCAGGAGGATGACGCCGGCGGCAGCCGCGGCGAGCCATTTGAGTTGAAGGCGCTCGCGGCCAGTGCTCCGCAGGAACCGGACCAGCAGTGCGGCGCCGGAACACCCCACCGCGGGTAGAAGGAGGATGAATCCGCCAAGGTTCAGTGCGAGGACGAGCGGGCGCAGGCCGTCGAGACCGAACGGATTATCGGCGATAGGAAAGTCCTCGATGTTTCCCGGCTGGAACATCTGCGTGACGGTCAGCAGACCGAGCGCGACAAAATCCAGCACGAGTACCGGGCGCCATCTCCCGGACGGGAGTTGACCGTCGGGGGCATGGAGCAGCAGGAGGGTCACCGGCGCCATCAGCACCCAGATCCACAGCCAGTTGACGACCCAGGCGGCGTAGTTGGCGGCCGGAAGCGAACCGGGATCGACGTACAGTCCGTGGCTAGCGTAGCCGTCGGCGAGCCCGAACGTGCTTCCGCAAAGGGCGACGGCGGCCATACCGATGCCGATGCGGTTCGTTGGGTAGCGCGAAAGGATGACGTACCCGAGAACCGCGAGCAGCGCCAGGGCGGGCAACGCGATGACGTCTGGACCTATGGACGACTGGTTCTCACTCGTCCAGCCGAGCACCACGAACACCAGCACGCCGGTCAGCAGGGCGCCCACGAGGACGAGATTCAGAAGAGCCAGCCGGCGGCTCACGGGCGTCCCCCCGGCCGAAGCCACATCCCGACCGCCTGCGGCTGGAGCGTTGTCGAGACCACCCGCGCGACATCATCCCGCAGCGTCGGGAGGTCGACCTCATCTCGCAGTCGCGCCTGGAACGCCGACAGCGTCCGCGCCGCGTCATACCGTGAGCGGTAGAAACGCCGGTCGACCACGCGCTGGATCCGGCGGCGGGCAGGTTGGAAAAGGGCCGCGACGATGAGGGTGGTTGCTGCGACGACGACTTCGTTGCCCTGCTCGCCGGTGACGCTCCGAGCTGCCCAGGAGAGGGTGAAGACGAGGAGGACGTAGGAACCGACGGTGGCGGCCGTAAGCGAACCGTAGACGAGCGTGCGATTGATGAGGACGTCGATGTCGTAGAGGCGGTAGCGGAGGACAGCGATGCCGACGGACACTGGAAGACTTGCCAGCGCGAAGCCAAGCAGCAGGCCCAGAAACCCGGATTCGAAAGCCGTTGGGGCCTTGATGACGTTGGCCACGAAGGTCACCGGGAGAAGGAAGAGGATGGAGCCTGCCCCGAGGGCCAGCCATTGGAACTGCTTCCGCTCATAGCCGGCGGCCCTCCGGTAGCGACGAAGTAGCTGGACCGCGGCGGCAAGGACAGTGACGAGCAGAGGCACGATCACCGCGTAGACCAGCGGTGCGAAGGGGAGCAAGCCATTGATGTGGAACGGGTTCCCTCGATCGTCGAAGGGTGGGTCGAGCCGATCGAACGCGGTTGCGACGCCGATCGCGACGGCCACGCACACGAACGGCGCGACCTTGAGAACCATCCACCACTTGTTTCCGACTCCGCGACCCTCGGGAAAGAGCACTAGCAGGTAGAGGATGGCGCCGATCAGGATGGGCCAGCTGGCAGCCTGCACCTGGTACGCCGCAGCTCCCGCTGGCAGATCCGGGGCGGCGATGAGCGCGAGGAATGCGTAGGTGCCGACGAGGCTGCCAAGAGAGAGCGAGAGGCCTGCCGCGAGTAGCGCCCACCCGACAGGGTTCTGGGGCCGCCGCGCGGCGACAATTGCGCCAACTGTGCCGAACACCGCCCCGAGAAAGATGTCGCCGGAGATTCGCTCCCACGCGGGCGGGGCGAGGGGATCGTCCGTCAGGATGTCCACCCGGATCGCGAGTGCGGAATTGGTCAGCGTGATGAGTGCGCCAAGCATGCCGAGGCTGATCGCGAGCCGCGAGAGGCGCATCGCAGTCATTGCAGCGCACCCCGGCGGATCGAGATTGCGGCTAGACGGGGATGGTCGAGCAAGAGCGGATCATTCTCGGCGCGAAGATGGGCGGCACGCATACGCGGGAATGTACGCGCGTTGGCGTGACGGGATCGTTACGGGGTGCGGGCCAGGGCGGCGAGCGCCGGGCCTTCGAGTCGGTAGGTGGTCCATTCGTCCATCGGGCGGGCGCCGAGGGAACGGTAAAAGGCGATGGCGGGCTCGTTCCAATCGAGGACGGACCATTCGAAGCGGGCGCAGTCGCGTTCGACGGCGATGCGGGCCACGGCGGCGAGGAGTTCGCGTCCGTAGCCGTTGCGGCGAAGTTCGGGGCGGACGAAGAGGTCTTCGAGCCAGATGCCGGGGCGGCCTTCCCACGTGCTGAAGTCGTGGAAAAAAAGGGCAAAGCCTGCGCTCTCACCGGCAGCGGTCTCGGCGAGGATAACTTCGGCGTAGGGGCGCGGGCCGAAGAGGTTGCGGCGGAGGACGGCCGGGGCGAAGACGACGGATTCGGGCTCCCGCTCGTACTCAGCGAGGCCGTGGATCAGTTCGACGATAGTATCGAAGTCGGATTCCGTGGCGGGGCGCAGGGGCACATCAGGCCTCCAGAAGTTCGACCTTCGCGACACTCGCGCCCTCGGAGGCGATGCGCGTCGCCATCGAGCGGCCGGTGATGTTGGACTTCGCGAGGGTCTCGACCATAGCCTGGCCGACATCGCGGACGCGGTCGCCGTGGCAGATCGCGGCAACGGAGCTGCCCGCGCCGCTGAGCCACGCGGCGTAGGCGCCCGCGCGCTTGGCGGAGCCGAAGATATCGAACATCGGCGGGAAGATCGCGGTGCGTTGATGCTGGTGGACGCGATCCTGGGTGGCCTCATCGAGGACGGTCATCTCGCCCGCGGCCATGGCGGCGACGAAGAGGGCAACACGCCCGATGTTGTGGACGGTGTCGGCGCGCGAGTAGGAGTCGGGAAGTGCTTTGCGGGCTTCCCTGGTCGGCATCGAGTGGTCCGGGATGAGGACGGCGATCGCGACGTCCTGCGGGTACTTGCAGGGGACATGGATGTAGCGCCCCGAGTTTTCGACGCAGACCTGCATGCCACCGAACATCGCGGGACAGGCGTTATCGCCGTGGCCTTCGAGGTCGCTGGCGATTGCCATGCAGCCTTCGCGGTCGAGCGGACGGCCGGCGGCTTCGTTTGCCGCGAGCGCCCCGGCAACACGGGCCACCGCGCTCGCGCCCAGCCCGCGTCCCAGCGGGATGCCGAGTTCGTAGTCGGCGCGGAGGCCTTCGGGAGCGTGCTTGCCGATGCGGTCGTAGGTCGCGCGGATGGCGGAGATAACCATCTTCTCGCCGACATCGTCGGACGGCGCCTGGGGGCGGTCGCTGAATGTGACGCGGATGGACGCGAACATGTCGAGCGCGAGGCCGAGGCAGTCGAAGCCGGCCCCGAGATTGGCGCTGGTCGCGGGGACGCGCACGGTAACGGCGATGGGATCCATGGAGCCTCCGGGCGCGGAATAGAACGGGAATGATATCCGCGCCGGAGGTTAGGCGGCAGGCTCGGGGTTACGCCCGTCGTCAGGCGACCAGCTCGGCGAGGATGCCGTCGAGGCGGTCATAGCTCTGGTTGGCGCCGTCGGCCATCCCGGTCGCGAGGGCGGCATCGCGCGCCTCCTTCGACGGGAAGATCATCGAGCTCGTGAGTTCCGTGGCGCCGTCACGCTCGACCAGGATGATCGTGTTGAGGGTCTCGGGCCACTCTACGCCCCAGCATTCGGTGTTCGTGAGGCGGAATGGCTCGTCGATCACGCGATACTCACCGGTCATGGCCATCTCGGCGCCGTCGTCCTTGCGCCAGACCCAGTGCCACTTGCCGCCGGGCCGGAGGTCGACTTCGCACACGGGCATGGTCCAACCGTCGGGGCCGAGGAGCCACCGGCGGATCAGTTCTGGCTTCGTGTGGCAGTCCCAGAGAAGCTGGCGGGGAGCCTTGAAGACGCGGTGGATTGCGACTTCGAGGTCGGTTGGGGTGGAGATGGTGACGGGTGCGGGCATGGTTAGTCCTTTCGTGTTCAGGGCGAGGGGGTTTCGCCGGCCGGGGCCTGGAGTTCTGCGAGAAGCGCATCGAGGCGGCCATAGTTCGCCTCCCAGAACCGGCGGTACTCCGCCAGCCAGGCCGTGGCTTCGGCAAGGGGTGCGGCTTCGAGGCGAGCGGGGCGTCGCTGGGCATCGCGGCCCCGCGAGATCAGCCCGGCGCGTTCGAGCACCTTGAGGTGCTTCGAAATCGCGGGCTGGGTCATGGCGAACGGCTCGGCGAGTTCGCCCACCGACGCCTCCCCCGAGGCCAGCCGGGCGAGGATGGCGCGGCGGGTTGGGTCGGCGAGCGCCGCGAATGTGGCATCGAGGCGCTGGGGGGCGAGGGCGGGTTGATAACCGATCAGTTCCATAACTGTTCGGTACAATACAACCCCAAGAACCAGGGTGTCAACCGCAACTGGGGGCTACCCTCAGTTGGGTTCGCGCTTCTCGAGGAAGGCGGCGACGCCTTCGCGGAACTCGTCGCTGGAGAGACGCTTTGCCTGGAGGCCCCACTCGTATTCGAGGTGGTCTTCGAGTGTGCTCGTGCGCCGGGATGGGCAGCGCGGCGGGCGTAGGCCATCGCGATCGGCGGGTTCTACGCGTACTGCGGGGCGAGCTCCAGGGTGTGCGGGAGGAGTAGCACGTGGGGGACGACCTC
>JBPPMX010000040.1:0-3219 GCA_051306275.1 Tepidiformaceae bacterium | reverse complement strand
CCTCGACGTATAGGGCGAGCGCCTCGCGGATGTTCGCGAGCGCCTCATCCAGCGTGTCGCCTTCGGAGATGCACCCCGGTAAGTCCGGCACCATCGCGGTGTATCCGCCTTCTTCCGCCTCTTCGAAGCGGCAGCACACTTCGCCGTCCACAACATCCAGCACACGCATGCCCAGATTGTAGCAGCGACCCGCAGCCACTACCGCCCCGAAACCTTCTCCAGCAACCGCACCGCCGCTCGCTTCGCCGGGCTGTCCGACTCCACCTGCGGCCCGACGCAGCCCGGGCAGCCGTTCGAGCACGTGCACGCCTTCGCCAGCCCGAGGCAGGCATCGACAAGCTGTTCGCGGACTTCCCACAGCTTCTCCGCCAGGCCAACGCCGCCCGGGATCGAGTCGTAGAGGAACACCGTCGGCCGCTCGTTGTAGGGCGACCGCACGTGCACCTCGCTTCCGATATCCCGCGCGTCGCAAAGGCAATAGACCGGCGCCAGGTTCCGCGCGAGGTGCGCGATACCGTCGAGCCCGGCGGCCAACTCATCCCGGCGCAGCCCCTTCACCGCCTCCTCGTCGAAGCTCAGCCAGTAGGCGGTCGTGTGCAGGCTCTCTTCCGGGATGGCGATCTTCCCCCAGCCCACGTTCTCGTGCGTGTGCAGCCGCACCTTCTTGAAGATCGTCGCGAGGAACGTGATCGCCACCTCGCCCATCTCGTGCTGCCCGTGCACCGCACCCTCCGCCTCGAACCCGTCGAGCACCTTCAGTTCCACCGCCAGGTTCGCGTCCGTGTAGTAGTCCACGTCCACGGGCGCCACGAACGCCTTCTTGTCGTCCCAGTCGAGGTACTCCACCTGGTACTGCTGCCCCCGGTGGATGTAGATCGCGTCTTCGTGGATGAGCAGCGGCGCGCTCGGCCGGTCGCACTCGCCGATCACCCGTGGTTCCGGTCCCTGCTGGATGATGACGAAGTTGTCCGTGCTTGCTGTCCTCAGGCTCACCTGCTCCGCCGGGTAGGCCTCCGTCATCCAGTGGTAGCGGTCGCCCGAGCGCTGGAGGATCCCTTCTTCCGCGAGCAACTCCAGCAGTTCGTCCGTGTGCGCCCCGAACACCTCGCCAACATGGAACGGCAGTTCGAACGCCGCACACTTCAGGTGGCTCGCCAGCACAAACAGGTTGTCCGGGTCGATCAGCGCGCGCTCCACACTCCGTTCGTAGATGAACTCCTGGTGTGTCGCGACGAACTGGTCCAGCGGGTTCGACGATGCCACAAGCACCGAAAGCGCGGCCTCGGCCCGTCGGCCCGCTCGCCCGAACTGCTGCCAGAGGCTCGCCAGCGATCCCGGATATCCCGTTACGACGCTCGCTCCCAGACCGCCGATGTCGATCCCGAGCTCCAGCGCATTTGTCGCGACTACCCCGCGCACCGTCCCATCTCGCAGCCCGCGCTCGATCTTCCGTCGCTCAAGCGGCAGGTACCCCCCCCGGTAGCCCGCGATTCGCTCCGGGTCGCCCGGCTTGTTCCGCAGCACCTCGCGCAGGTAGGTCAGCAGCAGTTCCACACGGACCCGGCTCGGCGCGAACACGATCGTCTGCACCCCCGCCCGGATCAGCCGCGCCGCAATATCTCGCGACGCCTTGATCGAGGACTGGCGGATGCCCAGCTCACGGTTCACCACGGGCGGGTTGTGGATCGCGACGATTCGCTCGCCCTGGGGCGCGCCGCTCTCGGCAACCAGCGCCACCTCATCCCCGACCAGCGCCGCCGCTAGCTCGCCGGGGTTCGCGATCGTCGCCGAGCAGAGGATGAACGTCGGGTCGGCCCCGTAGAACTGGCAGATCCGCCGCAGCCGCCGCAAGACGTTCGCCACATGGCTGCCGTATACCCCGCGGCACGTGTGCAGCTCATCCACCACCACGTACTCGATGCTTTCGAACAACTTCACCCACTTCGTGTGGTGGGGCAGGATCGCGGTGTGCAGCATGTCCGGGTTCGTCATCACGATGTGCCCGGCGGTCCGCACCGCCCTGCGCGCGTCCGGTGGCGTGTCACCGTCGTACGTGAACGTCCGGATCTCCTCGCCCATCTCCGTGATCAGGCCGTGGAGTTCGTCAAGCTGGTCCTGCGCCAGCGCCTTTGTTGGGAACAGGTAGAGCGCTCGCGCCGAAGGGTCCTTCAGGATCGTGCTCAGCACCGGCGCGTTGTAGCAGAGCGTCTTCCCGCTCGCCGTTGGCGTCACCACCACCACGTTCGCCCCCGCCAGCGCATGCTCGATCGCCTTCGCCTGGTGGGTGTACGGCCGCTCGACTCCCCGCTTCCGCAGCGCCGCGATCAGCCGCGCATCGACCCCCTCCGGCCAGTCCGCGTACTCCGCCGCCTTCGCCTCGATCCGGCGGACATGCGTCTCCGTCCGCATCTCCAGCAGCTCCGCGATCAGCCCCTCCGCCACGACCTCCGGCGGCAACGAACGCATCGCGGGTACCGGGTACGCCGGTTGCGGCTTAACCATCGCTCACACTCCAACCCGCCCGCACGTCATGCGCTCCCACCCTGCGAACAGATGTTCTGGAGTATCAAGCGAGCGAGCCGCGACTGTCAATCTTCGGCATGGCTGTGGGCCATTGAAAAAGGGGCGGCCTACGCGAACTGTTCGAGGCCGCCCGTCCCGACTTCGACGATGGCTGAGGGGATTACATCCCCGAAGTCGACAGTCACGGGCGCTCCCGGTTTCCCATCGCTCGCTTCGTACACCTGCACGGTTTTCGTCCGCGGGTCGACGAGCCAGATCTCTCGCACCCCGTACACGGCGTACGTCGGGAGTTTCTTCTCTCGATCGAACTTCCGCGTTCTCGGCGAGAGGATCTCGATCGCCACGTCGGGTGCACCGATCACGTGCGAGCCGATGATCGATGCGCGCTCGGCGGAAATGTACGCGAGATCCGGTTGGAACACGGTCTTGTAGGCGAGCTCCACATCGACCGGGAGAAGCACCTCTCCTCCATGTGACCGGGCGAAGTCGTCAAGCGCGCGCGCCAGCGCAAGCGATATCCGCTGATGCAGCGGCGATGGCATCGGCGCCATGAGCAGCTTCCCCTCGAACAGTTCGTAGCGCTCATTGGTCTCGGGCATGTCGAAGTAATCGCGTGCTGTGACCTCACGCCGTGCAATCACTGGGAACCCTTGCGGTTTTCGAAGCGCCATCTCGCCTCTCAGTCTACCAAATCTC
>JBPPMX010000039.1:0-2995 GCA_051306275.1 Tepidiformaceae bacterium | reverse complement strand
GAACTCGCCGAATTGCGGCTGGGCATCCCCGCCCGCATCGGCAAACCGCACGGCTACTCCGGGATGTCCGAGCTAATCGGAACGCCCGCGTACGCAACCGCCATCGGGCTCGTCGAGCACGCGCTGGGCGCGGGCGGCGCACGCCAGGTGGAGGCAGCCCGCCCGCCGCGGGAGATCCACGCCGGGGGCTTCCTCCGCCGGCTCGCATCCGTTGGGAAGGCGTTTATGCCCCAACAGTAGGACGAACGGAGGGACGCCCTGTCACTTGTCGATTTCAACCGCAACGCACCGCCCGAGGGGGCACGAAAGGACCATTCAATGAGCACTCGGTATGACCTGGAACTCCTGCCAGACATCAAGGTTGTGGGCGTGGGTGGCGGCGGCTGCAACGCCGTGAATCGCATGATTCGCGCCAAGATCCCAGGCGTCAGCTTCGTCGCCTGCAACACCGATGCGCAGGCACTGATGACGTCCGAGGCCTCGACCCGGATCCGCATCGGCGAAAAGCTCACCCGCGGGCTCGGCGTTGGCGGCGACCCCACGCGCGGCGAGCGCGCCGCTGATGAGAGCCGTGACGAACTCTACGAACTCCTGCGCGGTACTGAGATGGTGTTCGTCACCGCGGGCATGGGCGGCGGAACTGGCACAGGCGCCGCCCCCGTCGTCGCCGAGATTGCGAAGGACTGCGGGGCGCTCACGATCGGCGTCGTCACGAAGCCGTTCGCGTGGGAAGGCGCTCGCCGGGGCCGCCAGGCGGACGACGGTCTAGCCCGGCTCGCTGAGAAGGTCGACACCCTGATCACGATCCCGAACTCGCGCCTCCTCGAAATCGGCCCGCCAGACTTCACCGTCGACCAGGCGTTCGAAGCCGACGACGATGTCCTGCGCCAGGCGATCCAGTCGATCTCGAACATCATCAGCCAGAACGGCGCGATCAACCTCGACTTCAACGATGTCCGCGCGACGATGAGCTCGGCCGGACCGGCGCTGCTCGCCGTCGGGTCAGCTAGCGGCGACAACCGCGCGAGCGAAGCGGCCCGGGCGGCGACGAACAGCCCGCTGCTCGATCAGTCGATCGAAGGCGCGACCGCTGTCCTCTTCAACATCACCCACAACGGCAACCTCCAGCTCCGCGAGCTCGACATCGCGGCCCGCGTCGTTGCTGAGGTTGTCGATCCGAGCGCCAACATCTTCTTCGGCACGGTCGTAAACCCGAACGTGGGTGAGGAGATCCAGATGACTGTTATCGCAACCGGGTTCGCACCGAAGGCCCAGCGCCTTGAGGACCCGGAACTCGTGGTCAGCAACCTGCGGGAGTACAACCTGCCGGGCGTGACCACTGCTGAAGACGCTGAACTGCCCGCATTCTTCCGCCGCAACATCCGTTCGTTGAACGCGATGAACACGGTGGGCGACGGGGTAGTAGCGAAGCTGGCTGAAAGGAGGTAACCACCTGACCGAGCGCGTGTACTAGAGTCCCTCGACGGACTTGGCAAACCGGGAAACCGGAATGCCCTGGGGCTTGATGCTATGGGAGATGGCGTCAAGCCCCATTTTGTTGCTCGCGTGTGGCCACCCCGCCGGTGGCTACCTGCCTTTCAGCCGGAGCGCGAGGGTACCACGCCATCCTCCCGCCTGACCAGCTCCGCGCCGCCCGAAATACCCGACAATGAACGGAAGCCTCTACTCGGAATCCTGGCTCGGCGCAGGCGTGGGTGCCGGCGGCTCCTCCAATCCTCCAACATTCCAGACGATACTCAGGTCACACGAAGGATCCGGCGGGACCGCCCAGAGGTCCTTCTCGTCAACCACCCCGATTCCGTTGTTGAAGCCCCCGCTAAGCCTAATAGTGTCCCCAACTCTCGCCTGGCGATCACCCACATGGAGCGTTTCGTTAGACTCATCGAACCAAGCAAAGTCCGGCGGCTTCTGGAACGCGAGAAAGAACAGGTGAGGGCCCCCACCAACGTAAAGGCAGCGCCCCTCCCTGATCAGCGGTCCGCCGGCCCCGGCCTGCGCAGTGACATCCAGTCGCTCTCGCGGCGTCCGCGCCAACCACGGAGCACCCTTCGCCTCTTCGTCCGATCCACACGCGGCAGTTCCCAAGAGGGCGAGGCAAGCCAAGAGGGTAGCGAATCGCGTTAGGTGCACAACGTCACCCCACCAGTGGCCGCCCCGCCGGTGGCTACCTGCCTTTCAGCCGGAGCGCGAGAGTATCACGCGACTCTCCGGGATGACCAGATCTCAGCCGGTGAGTTCTTCGAGGAGGAGGAGTCGAGTCCGCAGCTGTTCGCTCAGCGCGTCGAAATCACTGCGGCCGTCAGCCATCACCGCTTCCCGCGCGAGCAAGCCTTGAAAGCGCTGGTACTGTTCGTCAGTCATCATCGGCGCGCCTTCCCAGAGTCGAAACCCCGATCCCCGGATCCGCAGCCACTCCTGGATCATCGGCTCAAGTCCCGCCAACCGCTCCACATAGCGCTGACGCGCGGTCCGAGCGGTGCCCCGGGCCGTGTCGTCCCGGCGGTCTGCGAAGAAGCGTTCGCTCGCCGCGATGACCTCCTCCATCAATGGCGCGAGGTCGTCGCGCGTCATCGCGAAATAGCGCAGCTCGCGTTCGTACTGGTCGAGGATCGTCTCGATCTCGGGGTCGGCCATGGGGGGAGGATACGCGGGTCGGTAGGGTCGTCGCTGTCAGTCAGCCTTCGGGGGCGGCTTCGGGCCGTGATCCTGGGCACCACGTTGCCTAGCCGCGATCTCTTCGGGGTAGGGCTCCGTTGCTCCGACCACACCAGTGCCCGAAACCCGGTGCGCTCTGCGCATCGCGCCGTCGAAGAAATCGAGCAGGCGTGAGAGTCGCGACCGCCTGAATGGATTCTGGTCGTAGCCGCTCATACCGAAGCCTCCATCGCCACGGCCATCATGAGCTGGCCCGGGGCAGGCCGACAAGCGCGATCACGGGGTGAGCGAGCGCAGGATGGGGAGCGCTTCCGAGAGG
>JBPPMX010000038.1:0-12062 GCA_051306275.1 Tepidiformaceae bacterium | reverse complement strand
AGGTTTTTCGTCGTATGCCACGGACCACGATGGTTCGCTGGTACAGGCCCAGGTGGCCGTAGGAGCCTCGTTCGCTCACGTTGCCTGCGAACTCCACGTCAACACCGGCCCCACGAGCAGCCTCTTGGAGCTTGAGCACGTCCGGGGAGCGCGGATCCTCGAACGAGGTCCACCACTGCTCCGAGCCCCCCGTCGCCCGGAACGAGCTCTCCTCGGGGGCGAGCAGGTATCGGCCTTCGATCCATTCGGACCGGCGGCACAGGCGCGCGATCGGAAGCGTGTCCAATCGCGCGCGAAGCCTGCGTATGAAGTTACCGATGACCGCTCCCTCCGAATGAGGTGGCTATGGGAGGTCGTTAGGGTTGCGCGAGGTCAGGCGACCCCGCGGCTGCGACTGCTTCCGCCCCGGCTGATCATTCGCCAGGCGAGGACGACGAGGATGCCACCCAGAATTGCGATGAGGAGACTCCCGAGGTTGAACCCCGTGACGCTCCCAAAGCCGAGCGCAGTCCCGATGAAGCCGCCGACGACGGCGCCAACGATGCCGATAGCCATCGTGATCAGCCATCCCATGAAGCCGCCGCCGCCCGGGTCGTCTCCGGGAACGAGCACCTGGGCGAGCATCCCAGCGAGAAGTCCGAATACGATCCATGCGAGGATTCCCATTTCGCAATCCCTCCGTTCTATTTGAGATGACGTTAAGGCTGCGTGCGGCCCTGTAGCATGGCAGTGCCCGAGCAGGGCATTGCAGTTCCGTCGCAGCCGGGAATCGCTGAATGTCAGCTCCGGGCCCTCGAGATTGTCGGCGGGTTCGATTACGTCGCCGTCGTCACGCAGGCGAACCGGACCGCTGGCGACGATAGCCAGCAGAACCACGGGCAGTGGAGGCTGCCTGGTCCAACGGCTCGTTCAGCCAGGCGGAATTCGACTGCTATCTCGATATCGCCGGCTACCTCTCGGGCGTCTTCATCGGCGCGTCCGAACTCGACAGCGAGCGGTGGGCGCCGACTGCCGGACTTTTCAACGCCACGCTCCTCGACTCAAATGGAGTTCCGCTGGTGTTGTCGACTGCCCCCGGGACCCGTGGCTCGAAGCTCCAGCAGGAGCAGCTGAAGCTCGACCGCTCGCTCCTAGCTGCCTGCCTCAGTTTCGCGGACGGCGCCTGGGAGTGGGACACGCCCAGTGATGATGGAGGTCGAGCACGTCCGGTTGACCTCCACCAGCGATAACGCGGTCGCAGACGCACCTCGGCGCCTCTGGCAACTTGGCATGCGCTAACACATATCCGCTGGCGGGAGCCGGGCGGACGCGCTCCGGCTCCGCCAGCGGGCCTCGTCGTAGTACGTGACCCGCGAGCGGGGCGCGGGTCAACGGCTGTTGTCGATACGCTCGCTTTAGCGCCGGCTCGGTTCACCAACCCGATTGCTCTCAAGCAATTCGGCGAATAGCGCCCGGTACGCGACGAAACCGGTCCGCAGCTCCTCCGTGGAAGCGCTACCGCCTCGTCCTTCGAGGTAGATGCGGTGGCCCTCCCGGTAGTTGCGGACGATCTCAGGATGGTCGACCGACAGGTCCTCCACATTCCGGTCGAACCCCGAAGCGGGGTAGCCGCGCGCAGTCATCACTTCCTGGACGAGGACATCCGCCTCTTCGACGGCGTTAACCGGTTCATCCACAAAGCGCGCCTGGGTCCGCTCCCATCGCTGGGCGAACGCGCTACGCGCCTCCGGTGTAAGTGGCCGAAGTGTGAGCTGGTCCACACGTTCCACCCGGTCGCTGAGCGCCGATTCCGCCCCCGACCGGTCGCCGTACTGTGTGACGGCTTCGTCGTACTCCGGGCCGAACCGCTCTCGGAGCTTCGTCGTCTTGCGAGACCGCATCATCGCCCAGGCCGCAACCATTGCGACCACAACGATGACGAGAACCCCGCCCAAAATTATTGCCATGCTCGTATCCATGGATTCCTCCTTGCGGCTGGCCTCTCGACCAGCGTCCCCTTGAACCTACGGACCCAGCACACGCTTGCCGATACCTGGGCCCCCGGCAGGGCTATCAGAAGCATTGCGAACCCGGACGGGCCCGCTGAGCACCTAGCGTTACTCCACCCGGATTCGCGCCGACATCTCTGACCGTCCATGGACGGTGCAGTAGATCTCGTACGTTCCCGGCACGGAAAACTCGAACGCGTAGCTGCCGTTGCTTCGCTGCCCCGTACTGAAGTCCCCCGGGACCGCACTCATCAGCCAGTGCTCATTCGTACCGGTCCACTCGAAGGTCACGGTCGTCCCGCGCTCAACGCCGAGAAACTCGGGAGAGACAAAGTTATCTCCAACCCTCACATCCACCCCGTCGGGTAACGCCACCACGACGCGATCCGCGGCCGTGTCCTGCGGGCTCGCGATTGGTGTCGGCGAGCTCTCGCCGGTATCGCGCGCACTATTCAGGCCCATCAGCACCGCGAAGGCGACGATTGCCAGGCTCAGGACGACGGGTGGGATGATCGCAAGACGGCTCATGGGGGTTGTCTCGAATGGCGCCGCTGTTCCGGCACACCCCCACTAGACCGCGCCGGGCATAGCGAACGTGCCAGTACAGGCCGCCCTCCCCCTAACAGATCAGTGAATCTCTTACGGGCACCGTTCAGTGTTTTGCGATGGAACCGCCACGGATCCCCTGCGAATGCACGCGCTCGGTCGTTGGGCGAGGGACTACCTTTGAACCAGCGCTTCCCATGGGCGCGGCACTACGCGGCAGGCACGCCAATCACCAGGCGCGATCAGAATCGGAGCCCCGAGTGGAAGGCATAACAATGGTAAGACAACGCAAACCCCTGGCGGCCCTCATGCTTTCGGCAGTCGCCCTTCTCGGCGTCGTCGCCTGCGGAGGCGACGGTGACGAGGAGGAGGCCCTTGCGCTTGAGACCGCCTCGATGGAGATGACCGAGGTGAACGCCTCTGGCTACCACGGCGAGGTTGTAATCGTCTCCACCTCCGGTTCCCGGAGCGTCGTCACGGCAGTTATCGGTCGAGATGGCGAGCAGCAGGGCGACTTCCCGGCGTCCATCCAGGCAGGTACGTGCGAAGGACTTGCGGGCGCCGAAGCCGAGGCACTCGATAGCTTCCGCGGCGGCTACCTGTCCCAGGAGATCCGGGCCAGCCTCTCGAGCCTGCGGGAAAACGAACACGCCTTCGTCGTATACCAGTCGGCTGACCGCCAGGTGTATGTCGCGTGCGCGGAGATCGACTAGGCCTCCATCGTCCCGCACAGCGGCATCGAGCACTGCGACGGAACTGACATCCATCCGGCCTTCACCGCGACGCCGAACCGTGGCGGCGCCGCCTACGGTCTATCCATCAAGAGTGGCAGCGCAGAGTCCTCGCAACGAGGCGACCGTGCTTGCCGGAACGAGGAAAAAAGGAACGTGGATCATTCTCTTCAGGTTGGGCAACCGATCACGACATCCGACGGATCCGACGTCGGCCGCGTCAAGGAAGTGCAGGGCGGCTTCTTCAAAGTCGATGCCCCGATGGCACGCGACTACTGGCTCAGCTCCGCTTGCGTCCGTTCCGTCGAAGGCCCGATGGTCCGACTGAATCTGCGCTCGGACGAAGTCGCGGCACACGAACTGGATGGACCTTGGTTCGAAGAGCAGACGGATACCACCGGAGACCCGGTCCTCGCCGATGAGTACCCGCTCGCCGAAAACGAGCGCAGGACACAGGAGATCGAGGAACAGACCGAGCACGTGCGTAATCCGTAGCCCCACCCGCCAACGATCGACCGGGCGCTTCGCCCCCACAAGCCGAGGAGGCAACCGATGTCAAAGATCAAGGATTTCATGACGACGCCCGTAGTAACCGTGAGCGCCAAGGCTACGCTTGCCGAGGCCGCACGCCTGATGCGGGACAACGATGTCGGCTTTCTGCCCGTCGTCGACGGCGACGATCTCAAGGGCGTCGTGACCGACCGCGACCTTGTCGTACGCGGCCTTGCCGACGGAAATGAAAAATCGATCGGTGAGATCGTCAGTGGGGGCGTGATCTTCCTCCGCCCTGACGACGACGAGAAGGAAGCCGAGAAGCTCATGTCCGCGAACAACGTCCGGCGCCTTCCGGTCGTCGATAACGGCCGGCTCGCCGGCATGGTATCGGTGGGCGACCTCGCCGCCTCGAACGACGGCCTGGCCGGGAAGGTCATGGAGAACACAGGGCCCGGTTAGCGCGAGACTCCCGCCACGCGCTGACGCCGCGCTGCAGTACGCCCCCGGCGCGATATTGCGTCGGGGCGTACTTCGTCCTCAAGTGGCGCTAATAGGGACACCCGGCCGGACGGCGAAGCGCAGCCCTCGATGCCGAAGGCAGTTACTCCGCAGCTGGAACGCTGGCCGGGCCCGTGCCTGATTCCGCGATCGAAGTCGATTCATCGCTCCCGGGCGCCGGCGTATCAATCGGTGCGGTCGGCGCGTCCGCTTCTGGTTCCGCAATCGGCGCGACCGCAATCGGTGTCTCCGTAGCCGCCGGTTCCATCGTCTCCGTCGGGTCAGATGGCGTCGGGGAGACAGCCGGGGTTGAAGCCACGGTCGGTTCGCCACCCGCGATTGCCTCCTCGCGCGCCGCCGGGGTGCCCCCGCCGGTACCCGCACCGTCCGCGGGGAAAGGCCCGTCACTGCCTGCAATGTAGGTACCCGGTCCGAACGGGAGGAACTGCGACGGGTCGAGCGCCACGTCGAGCCTTCGGATCTCGAAATGCAGGTGTTCGCCCGTTGAGAACCCCGTGGAACCGGTCCGCCCGATCACCGTCTCCGAATCAACCCACGCGCCACTCGAGACGTGGATCGCGCTGAGATGGCCGTAGAGCGTGGACCAGCCATCGCCACAGTCGACGATAATATGCTCCCCATACGAGCCATCATATCCCGCGCGCGTCACAACCCCGGCGCAGGCTGAGTACACCGCGATCCGCGAACTTCCAGTAGGCGCGAGGTCGATCCCGTTATGGGCGCCACCGGCACGCGCGAAACCCCAGGCGTCCGTTACCAGGTAGCGGCCTCGCAGAGGGTTCGTGAATCGACCGCCGTTGTAGCTCCCAGCGACCGCCGCCGCCTCGGTCGGAGACGAGGTCGCTACCGCCTGCGCCACCGTCGCCGACGACCCGAACAGGCCACCCGGGGCCGCCCGTTCGAAGCGTGGAGCCCCCTCGAACACCAGGGGAGCGTCGACCGGGGCGTACAGGGCGTGTCCGCTTGCTTCCGGCTGCGGCGAATCCCCGGCTATCGCGAGCGTCGAGAACAACCCCAGCGCCGCCACAGCGACGACGGCCGCCGTCGCAACGGAGACGGTGCTCCGGGTCCAGGTGGCGATCCTCCCGGAGCCGGCGATAGGAGTCTCTTCGGGGACCACCGAAGCCCCTGTGACGATGGGAGAATCCGGGAGCGCAGGT
Organism: Tepidiformaceae bacterium; assembly: GCA_051306275.1. Classification (GTDB taxonomy): domain Bacteria; phylum Chloroflexota; class Dehalococcoidia; order Tepidiformales; family Tepidiformaceae; genus JBPPMX01. The sequence continues at coordinate 6,623 of JBPPMX010000038.1, read as the reverse complement.
GCGGGAGCGCGTCGATCGGCAAGTTCGCCTTCAAGTTCGGAGAGCAGGCGATCGATGACGTCGAGGTGCGCGGATGCGGCGTTGCGCTGGTCCGGTGTCACGAAGACAGGGCTCGGGGAAGGTGCTGGTATGGCCATGACATGGTTCGACCGTACCCAGTCGAACCGCAGCGGTCTCGCGAAAAGCGCAGATAGGGAGAGAGATGACAGGCGTTTTACACGCCTGACTCATTCGGCTCGCCGGTGTCACGCGAACCGGATCCGACCAGCCCCGGTGGGCACACCGCCGGAGCAACTCCAACAGGCAGGGAACCGGGAACACTGCCGGCCGAGACACGGCCTGTCGCCCGCCAAACTCGCCACCGGCCCCACGCGGATTCGGTCGAGCCACCGAGCGCCGGATTCGGCCAACGACCTCACCGTCAACGACCACCTGCGACGGACTCTCCTTTGGAGGTGACCATCGCCACCGCTGTGCGGACACTGACTGCGGCCACCAGGCACAGTCCCGCGATCACTAGCAACCCGGCAAATCCCATGATGGACTTCCCGGCGTCCGACGGCGCGTCCTCGAACAGGGCCGGGAACACCCGCAGCGGCCAGGCGACGACTACGAGCACGAACGCCCCAGCGAGCGCCCGCGGCCAGTGAAGGCTTCCGGTCCCGAATCTCGCAAGTACCACGTGCGACATCGTCACCATCAGCGGAATCACGAAGCCAAGCATAAATACATGACGGATGGCCCCCTCCTGATAGAGGCTCAACTCACCATCACTCACGAAGACGGCGGCTACGAGTAGCATCACCGCGTAAATCACGAGACCCGCCCAGGCGACTCCGCCCATTAGCACATATCCGTCGACGCCTCGCTCCCTCAGCCGAGGGAAGACCCCGAACCACGCCGTCGCGAGCAAAGCTGTGATGGCAAACGCGACATCACCCGCCCGGATGGCGATCTCTGAACGCGGGAAATCGCCGAGCCCCTGACCGAAAAGCCATACCGTGACGCCCAGGTTCAGCAGCATGAAAACGATGATCTGCCGGATCCCTGACATCTCGCGAAGTCCGAAGTGCCCGACAAATGCCCGGATTCCCACCCCCACGATTGCGGAGAACACGAAGCCCCGCAGGAACGTCTCTGTGGCAGCCCTCGAATCGACAAGCCGGACCACTCCGGCCTCGGCTCCCAGGAGGGAGGTGACCGAGATCAGCGTCGCGATCACCAGCCATGCGCTCGCGCCACGCAGGAAGAGTGGTTGCGGGTCGACCGCGAACGAAATCGCGGCCGGCGTCCGCCAGATGCGTACTGCAAAAGCAGTGACCCCGATAACTGAGGCAGCCGCCCCCGGCAGCACCAGCACCGATGCCTCCTTATGCCACACCTGGCCGATCGCGCTAAGCAGTGCCCCTCCGGCGAGCAGGCCGGGGACACCGAGCCGGACCATTGCGGGAAATGCCTGCCTCTGATTCAGGCGTGGGACGAACTCAAGCGCCAGTGCAACGATGAATACCGCAAGAAAGCCGAAAAGCTGGATGCGCCCATGCGCCTGCACCGAGGGGTTCCACTGTTCAGCCCCGATTCCGACCTCCAACGCCGCCAGGATTCCGAGAACGAGCCCCCCAAGAGCGGCGAGGACAGCAGCCGCGGCCATCCAGGCAGCGAATGCCCACCGGCGGCCTGCCATCGGGACTGCTCGTCGACGAGGTTCAATAACCGGCACCGGGATGTCATAGCGCCCTGGTATTCGCTCCACCTTTCCACCGTCGCGATACTGGCCGATAGGGAATGCGACTTACGTCACCCGTGTACCCGCCACGACCGCATGTTTGTGGTCAGGGCGTCTCACGCCGGATCGTGAGTACGAAGTGGTCCGTGTCCTCGACGAACTCCCAGACACACCCTCGCCGTTCCAACTCCGGATAAAGAAGCATTGGCTCCCGATCCATCAGCGCAACCAGCTCACCTTCGGGCTGGAGGTCACGCAACGCATTCAGGATCCGGACCATGGGTTCAGGTGGCTCAAGCCCCCGGTTGTCGACCTCGACGCGAATCGAACTGTCCCCGGTCATACGTCATCTCCTGCGAAGAGAGTGGCCGCGACGGTGAGCGGAGCAGCGGTCCAAAGCGCCAGTGCGCCAAGCAGGAGTACGGCGCTGACACCAACCCCGAACTCGTCTGACAGGTAAGAGCCGAGCGGGCCGAGTACGTCCATGTCCGGCTCGAGGCTGAGGATGGCAAGGACTCGCACTGCCTCCACCGGGTTCCCGAGGATCGCGAGCAGGAGGCTCTCGCCCGACGCGGATACCGACAGTAAGAGCGCGATCGCACCGAGATCGTAGACGAAGACGAACCCGAACCAGGCGAGGATCGCAAGGGACATGGCTTTCAGCCGCGAATCGCTCGCGACCGAAATCAGCATCCCAATGCTGAGCATCGAACTCGCGAGAACGCCCGCGAGGACCATGAAGAGCGCGTAGTGCCCGACGTCAGTGAGCGGCCCAAACAGAGCGATAAGCATCCCGCCAGCACCGAAGCCCAGCGCTATCGCGAGCCAGACGGCGACCGTCAGGCCCAGGTACTTACCGATGAGGAGCTCCGTCGCGGAAATCGGCTGGGACAGCAGCATCGCAAGAGTCCCACGTTCACGCTCGCTCGCGATGGATGCGGCACCCAGGACAAGCGCGAGGAGCGGGACAAGAAGCATGCACAGATTGATAAGTCCGGCAGTCGTCCGGTTGAATCCCTGGTCCGTCAGGCTTCCGGTAGCCCCCTGGACCTGGGAGATCGCAAGCGCCACCAGCGCAAACGCCGCCGCGAAAGCAACAAGCCATCGGCTCTGGACAGCGTCTCGGAGCTCCTTCTTCAAGATGACCCAAATTCCGTGCATCAGTTCAGCTCCCTTCCCTGGAGCTTGAGGACAGCTTCGTCCACCGGAGCCTCCTCAACCCTGAAGTCAAGGATGGTGACGCCGGCAGCGATCAGCGCTTCGACAAGCTGCGCCTTCTGCGATGCCGGGCACTTTGCGATCACCCAGTCCCCCGATCGTCCGATGCCATCTTCGGCTTCGCCCGTAAAGCGCCGGATGACTGGAATGGCCTCCGGGCTGTGACCATTGAGACGGAGATACAGCCGGCTTCCGGCAGCCTGCCCGTTGGCAAGCGCCGCCGCACTGCCGTCGTAAACAACGCGCCCCTTGTCGAGAAGAAGAGCGCGGTCTGCCACGTATGGGACATCGTCCAGCCAGTGCGTCGAGAGCAAGATGGACTTGCCCGCCAGCCGTTGCTCATTCACGAGCCGCCGCAGCTCAAGCCGGGCCGAAATGTCGAGGCCCGTGGCCGGCTCATCGAGGACGAGCAGCGCCGGATCGCCGAGCAGCGCGACAGCAAGTCCGAGCCGCTGACGCATCCCCCCGGACAGCTCCGCGATGCGCGCGTCGTGTTTCGCCTCAAGTCCCACCTGGGCAACCAGCTCGTGTCCCTGGCCATCCGGTGCATTCCGTAACTCGGAGAAGAACCCCATCGTCTCGCGGACAGTCAGGTCGGGATGGAACGCTGGCTGCTGTGGAAGGTATCCGATGGCACCCCGCGCAACATTTCCCTTCCGGGACACATCCACCCCACCCACAAGAACCTGCCCCTGAAAATGGACCAGCCCGACCACACACTTTATGAGCGTGCTTTTCCCGGCCCCGTTCGCTCCGATGACCGCGACGACCTCTCCATGCCCAAGCTCGAAGGAGACCCCGTCGAGCGCCGCGAACTGTCCGTACTTCTTCCCAACTGACTGCACACTCAGCATGGCGCCCACGGCTTTGCGAAGGTCCGGCGGGCAACCCGGAACACTGCGAATGGAATAAGCACGAGCGGCATCATCGCGATGGCGGTCAGAAGGCCGCCCGCCCACGATCGTTCGCCCCCAATCGAGAGCGTTGGCTTCATCAGGGGATAATCGTCGAAGACGACCGGCTTCGGCTCGTAAGCTGCGAACCAGTTCGCTGCGAGATCAAGCGCGGCCTGCGCCGGCGTAAAGGCGAACGCCAGCAACGCCGGTTCCTCCTGCGCGAGGTCGTTGAATGTCCCTGCATACTGGTATGGCCGATCACCGACACCATCACCGTCCGCGTCGTATCCTCGGTAGTCGTCCCAGTAATTCCCTCGACCATCGAGAGACCATGCGTTCCTATCGCTCAGGTCTCCACCCGCGCTCTGCACCTGTCGGAGATTCCCGCTGAAGGTGTTGCCGGTGAACGTGATGTCCGTGTTCGTGAAGAGCTCCAACGCCACCTGGTTGTTCCCGATAAAGTTCCCGTCGAGCACGACGGTCGACCCTGGTGTGAGGGGAGCGCCCTCGAACGTGAGCCCTATGCGGTTCTGCGAAATCTGGTTCCCCCGCATGCGTACGTCATCGACATCTTTCATGAGCAGCCCGTACCCAGACGCGGCAGAGGTATTGTGGGAGAACTCGTTGTCCTCCAGGACAAGCCGGCGCGAGTACATGAGCGCTGCCCCGGCGAGGTTGTCCCGGAAGATGTTCCTGCGAAACACGTTGTCGTCTGCGTACATGTAGTGAATGCCGTATCGGACATTCGTTACGACGTTGTCCTCGATCGTGTTCCGTAGCCCGAAGCCGACGAAGACCCCGTCTTTCGCCCCATCGACGTGATTGCCGCTGATCAGGTTGTCCGTTGTGTGCCACAGGTAGATCGCATGCCCCCGGCGTTCGGGAGCGAACTCCATCATGCTTGTCACGCTGTTCCCACGGACCGTGTGCCAACCGCTGTCCTGCAGGACCAGGCCATACAGCACGTCCCGCAGGATATTGCCCTCGACCGTCGCCCGGTCGGCCTTAACACGGATACCGGACGGCTCGCCGGACACATCCCGTGAGGTGTGTTGGACGATGAAGCCCCGGAGGGTGACGTCGGTCGCTTCGATGACCACCACATCCCCCACGCCACCCCCATCAATGATGGGCAACCCCTCCCCGATAATCGTCAACGGCTTGTCGATGATGATCTGCCCTTCGTAGTGCCCCGATGGCACCACGATCGTGGTGCCGGGCTCCGCGGCATCGATCATCTCGCGGATTGAGGTCGACTCGGCAGCATGGCCCCTCGGGGCGCCGACGAGTGAACCGGCCATAGCGAGCACTGCCAGCGGGAGACCAAATCGGGCGGTGGCATGCCCGGACTCGGTATTCCGCCAGCTTTCGGAGAGGAAGCGAATCACAAACGGTCCGAAGGTCAGGAAGATCGCCGCAGCGAGCATGAACCAGAACCCGAGCTCGACGTTCGTCTGGCTGTGGAAGTTCATCACCTGGGTACCGCCAACCACCTTGGGTGTGAACGGGTCGATGCGGACCGCCGCTTGCGGATTCAGGTCGTGACCGTACGTGTAGAGCCAGAACTGCATGTCGACCAGGAGGCCAATCGGGAAGGCCCACGCAACGACCGCAAGTACGATCTTTCCCCAGCGTGGAAGCGTGAGGAACGCAGCGACAGCGATGATCGCCACGACCGGGAACAGCACGAACGGGAAGAGCGTGAGCTCGAGGATCGAATCCGGCTCGATCGCCCGCACGCCGATGTAGTGATTCAGCCCATTGATCTCGTTCAGGTCGCCCTCCATACGAGTCCCGAACGCCGTCAGGTCCAGGCCACGTGGGTACTGCGGGGCCAGGAGCCTCATCTTCCAGAGCGGGACGAAGTACGCGGCGAAGAGCAGGCTCGCCGCAGCCAGCGCCGAAACGGTCCAGGCCCAGTCCAGGTGGCCGTGCCGCACACGGGCGAAGCTCCGCGCCGGCGAAAAATCTCGCAACGAGCGCGTTGTCGTGTTCATCTCAACCCATCCGATCCAGGCCGTCGACGAGTTCGCCCCACGCCCACACCCGCATCACGTCACCACCGAGCTCGGCTCGCCCAGCAGCCTCCGAGACGAATGCCCCGACCCCATAGGCCATCGGCGAGCGGAGCGATGCGGCGCTCAGGAACGCTGCGCTCTTGGCATCCAGCCATCCATCGGCCAGGAAATCCCGCACAAACAGCCTCGTCCCGTTTGGGGGCGCCTGCTCGCGGAACCGGCTGACCATGCAGCCCACGTCATCGAAACGCGACTGGTCCCCGCCGGGCTCGATCCAGGCTGCGGCATAGCGCCTGTCGCTGATGATCATCCCGCAGTGAGCGCAGCTGTGTTCGCCCCACACGATCTCAGGCTGGTCGGCGGACCCCGCGTCGCTGGGCAGCAGCCGCAGCCCGAGGACGGCGCCAGCTGCAATGGGTGCCGTACCCGTCAAAAGGACAATGAATTTCCGGCGTGTCAGCATGGCGCCCTCCCTCCGGTGTCGCTGCGCCGGGGAGGGCGGCGAAGCGCCCTCCCCGCAAATCCGTGCCGTTAGGAGATGAGGAGCCAGCCCTGCATCTCAAGATGGAGCGCCGAGCAGAACTCGGTGCAATAGAAAGCGAATGCGCCTGCCTCATCAGCATCGAACTCGATCGTCGTGAACTCGCCCGAGTCGAGGCTGACATTGATGTTGTAGCGAGGGATCGCGAACCCGTGCGTCGCATCCGGCACCGTTTCAACATTCGTCAGGTGCAGAACTACGCGATCACCGACCTTCGCCCGGAT
>JBPPMX010000037.1:0-23138 GCA_051306275.1 Tepidiformaceae bacterium | reverse complement strand
AAATGAAGCGTATCGCCGTAGTCCCATCTATCGTCCTGGGCCTTGCGGTCCTGGTCTTCTCCATCTCACTCGGCCTGAATTCCTTGCTCGACGACGGGGAAAGACCGCCGGCAACGGTTGAGCCAACACAGGCGCGAGCGTTTGTCGCGTTAGCGGACGGAGAAAGTGTGACAGTCGACGATAACGTCATCTCGCCCAATGCGTTCAGTGTCGAGGGCGGAACGTCAATAACCTTTGAATGGTCCGGTCAGAACGAGCATTGGCTGGTAAGCACCGCTCCCGGGGCCTTCGACAGCGGACGGCGAGACAACGGCACATATGAGTTTGAATTCTCCGTCCCGGGGGAGTACCAGATCCACTGTACGGTCCACGGGCCCGCAATGTCGGCGGTAATCCGCGTTGAGTGACGCTGCTCGTCGTTGGTCCTGACGGCTGATCGAAGGCAGCGTCACTCGTGCACAGTCGGGCGATCGCGCGCGGGACTACGGAATCTGGTGTGGCCACGCCAACCGGCGGAGGCTTGCGCGGTGCATCCTCCCTACGCAGGCCTCCGCCCCGGGGACTCAGTCCCTGGGCTCCCGGGTTCAGTTCCCGTCCGGACCCCTCCCGTGGTGTGAAACGCATCGAGGAGTTCCTTCCCGAGACGGCTCAGTGCTACTCCGGAAGCTGACCCAGCGGCGGACCCAGTGCCCACCGCGGCGGCCGTTGCGCCCCCGACCGCCGCCTGAGCACCCTTGCCAACAACATTCGTCACCGCGCTTCCGACGCGTCCGCGGCCGAGCATGATTCCCGCCGCGAAGGCGCCGAGCACGCTTGTGACGGGGTGCGCCCGGACCAGCTCGGGCACCTCGGCCTGGAACGGAACCGCGTTCCGAGTCTCGGTTGCCAGGGATCTTGCGTCGGTGCTGACTCGGCTGCTCAACCCCTCGATCCGCCGGGACAGGGCATCCCGCCGAGCCTCTATTTCGCGCTGAATCGCAACTGATTCGCTAGCCATGTGGCATTTCCTTTCAGGGATGCAGCGGTGCGCCTTGGCGTTATCGACGCGCTTTCCATCAGCCGCCTCGCGACGAGGGCGCAGGCGCCCGCAAGGACGGCGAGGGTAGCGGTTAGGACCAGGCCAGCTGCCCACAGAGGCATGATCAAACTCAGGGCGATCATCGCTGTCGCGCCAGCGAATCCGATGCTCATGAGGCCGATGACCGAGGCGACGACTGCGAAGGCGAGCCCCCGGACCGCGAATCCGATGTTCTCGCGGATCTCCGCGGCGGCAAGGCGCGCCTCGGCCCGGCCCAGCCCTTTAAGGTCAGCAGCGATGCCTGCGATCTCCGACCCCAGATCGCGAGCTTCCGCGCGTCCCTCCCGAAGGGTCGCCCCCACTCCGCGTGCGTCGTTTGTCATCACGACTAGCGCACGACGCGGCTGATGATGAAGCCAGCAGCTACCGCGGCCAGTACCGCCTGCACCGGATGTTCCCGGGTGTACGCCTCGACGTCGTCCCAGATCTGCGCAGAATCCCGGTCCCTGAGATAGTTGGCGGTGCGGTCGAGCGAGTCCGCGGCGCGAGTCCCGATCGCGGCGACGGCTTCGGGGCTCCCTTCGGACCGCTCGCGTATCCCTTCGGACACATTGTGTGCGGCATCGGCTGCCCGCTCGCGGGCGGCTTCCGCGCTTTCAACGGCGCGATCGCGGAGGTCGGCAGGTTCGGATGTGCCTGGCGCGAAACCCTGCCGGGCGTCGGGCTCGGAGGTACCGTCGAACCGGCCCGGTCGAATGGAACTCTGCTGATGACTGTTCACGAATATCACCTTCTACTTTCTCTTGAACGTGCTCCGTTCCTGAAGGCGTGGGCGGCGACGAGCGCAATCGCAGCAAGACGAAACGGAGGAGCCCCCGTGTCTCTGCGCCGCTGTTCTCCAGGATAGGGCCTGCCTGAGGCCGGGCCGTCTTCCCGGTCGAGTGATGAATCCCGGGAAGGGTCGACGGTCCCGGGTGCGGCGTGCTCGTCAAGCACCGAGTTGAGCTCTGCGCCGAAGAGCAGGACAAACGCGGTGACGTAGAGCCACGTCATGAGAAGCACGACCCCGCCCAGCGTCCCGTAGGTCGCGCCGTATGATGCGAAGTTCGCAGCGTAGAAGCCCAGGGCAACCGTCCCGACGATCCAGAGGACGATGAACAGCACCGCTCCGGGGGTTATCCACTTGAACGGGATGTCCGCGTTGGGTGTGACCCAATAGATCATCGCAACGGCAAACGCGAGGAATATCGCGCCGACGGGGAGCCGACTGTACTCAACCAATGGTCGTGCAGCGTCACCGAAACCGAACGCCCCGGCGAGGCTGTTCGCAAAGAGCTGGCCGCCAACGATGGACGCGAATGCAGCAACGACGAAGAGGCTGCTGGCGGTGGTCAACGCAATTGCGAGCGGATACTTCCGCCACCATGGACGCGACTCTTCCACGCCGTAGACCCGATTGAGGGACTTCATCACGGTGTTCATCCCACTTGTGGCCGCCCACAGTGCCCCGACGGCGCCCGTCGTGAGCAGCCCGACGCTCTGGTTTTCGAAGATCGCCGATAACTCGCGTTCGAGAGTTTCCGCGCTATCCGCCGGCATAGCCTCACCAATGTGCTCGACGATACGCTCAGCTGGATTCTCGATGGCAAGGACATCCGCGCCGAACCCGCTGACGGCTGCCAGGAAGATGAAGAACGGGAAGATGGCGAAGAACATTCGGTACGCGAGCTCCGCCGCGAGGCCGGTGATGTCGTCCTCGCGGGATTCCCGGATTGCGTCCTTGAGCACAGATACGCTGAGGGCCATGGCGACTCCTGGGTGAAAGGTAAAGCTGGGCAGGGCGCAGCCGCCTAACGTGACACTCGGCCCGTACTACGAATTCGTAACAGGCCGCACCCGTCGCGGAAATGAAATGCGGCCCAGCGTGCAACTTGTTCGGATTGGATTCACCGGGCGGCACGATATGAATACGGTCATAGGCCTAAAGAACGTGTCCGTGGAGGAAACCTGAATGTCGGAAGTCACAACTATCTTCCTCGTGGACGACTCCGAACCACTAAGGAAGGTCGCAGCGCGATACCTTTCCATGCAGCCAGGGCTCGAGGTCGTTGGCGAGGCTGCGGACGGCACGGAGGCAATCGAACCGGTGCTCGCGGTCGCACCAGACGTCGTCGTCATCGACCGTGAGATGCCCCGACTCGGAGGGATCGAAACCATCCGGCAGCTGCGTCGGCGCGGATGCCCCGCGCGGGTACTACTCTTCAGCGCCGACCTGAGCCGGGAGCACGTTCGGCAGGCGCTCGCGGTCGGCGCGAACGGGGTCCTCACGAAGGGCCCGGATCCCGAGGAACTCGCCTCGGCCGTGCGGGAAGTCTCATTGGGTAACCAGGTGGTTCGCCTGGCTTAACAGGTTGTACCCGGACCAGTCGTCGCGCCTTCACACGGCAAAGGGCCCCGTCCGAGTGGACGGGGCCCTTGCGTTCCCTGGCTGCAGCCAATCGCTTCCGCGATCTCCCTCTGGCTGGGTGGCCCGGCTCGATTCGCGTGCCTAACCCTTCCGGCGAAGGGCGGCCAGTGCGCCGAATCCTGAGATCGCAACCACGGCGGATATCAGGAGAATGTTTGTCGTCGGGGAGGCGGAGTCGCCCTGCCCGATCCCGGTCGCAGGGGCTCGCGGCGTGCTCGCGGGCCGAGGGACCGTCGTGGTAGCGCCCGCCCCTCCGCCGGTCGACGGTGTGGGGTTGGGGCCTATGACCGTGGCTGTCGACGTTGCTGTCGCGGTTGCAGGGGCCCCGCCGGTCGTAACGGTGAGGTCGACACGTTTGCAGTCGAGCTGTTCCAGGAGCCTGTCCCCGCGGCTGCGCCCCCGGCGATTCCGCCGACATAGAAGACGACGGTATCTCCCACGCTACCGCACTCCCCGGCAACCGCCGCGCGGACCTGGATAGCGTAGGCACTATCCCCTCCCGACCCCGGGTCGCCAGTCCTGGCGTCACCGCACACGTCCCCATTCACGACCGCCTCGATAAGCGTGCCGGAAGGTGCGGGGGATCCGTTGACGACGACGTCGCCGAAAAACGCGGACGGTGCAGCTGGTGGGGTCTGCGCGGAAGCGCCTGTTGTCCAAACGAACATTGCTCCAGCCAAGATGGCAGCAGCAAACGGATGGGGAAGGAGTGCTAGGGGGGGTATCCGTAGGTGCCGGTTCCGCGTTCGGGTCGCTCCTCCTTGGATCTGCCGTCACTCAGACAGATCGAATCCCGGCTTTCTGAAGGTAGTCGGCGTCGGCGCCCCGACGGTTGCGGATACGATTTCAGCCGTGCTAGTCACCTAACAATGGCTGCGAGACCCCAGGCCAGGTATTGGCGAACACAACGTGTCCCGACCCAACCACACGGGAGACCTCAACGAGCGTCCGGTCCTTGTCCCGCTCGAAGCGGAGGTCGACCGAGCTCGAACCGAAATGAAGTCCAGAGACGGTTATCTCGTTGAGTTCGGTGGGGAGGACTGGACGCACGACCATAAGCTCATCGGCGCCGCCACTACAGACACCGAGCATCGCCATCAGCGTGTACGGGAGGGTTGCGCTTGACCATGCCTGGGGCCGGGACGCCACGGGATAAGGCGTGGGCACTGGCCGGAAACCACGTGGATCACCACAAAAGAGTTCCGGAAGGCGTGCGCCCGGGAACGCAAGCCCGGCCTGGATCAAGGCTGAACTCAACCGAAGCGCCTCCGCGTCGTGGCCATACTTTCGCAGACCGGCAACGATGAGGGCGTTCTCGTGCGGCCACACGGAACCCGTGTGATATCCGAGCGGATTGAAGGTCCGGGAGTCGGTTCCGAGGGTACGAACACCCCACCCACTGAACATGGCGTCGCTTAGAAGATGTTGCGCAACCTGCGCGGCACCCGGATGCGATGCTGCGCATGCCCAGAGGAGGTGCCCCGGGTTCGATGTCGCCGTCGGGACAGGCCTGCTCGCTCCGTCCACGCAGAACGCGTAACCAATCGCTGGGTCTCGGAATCGGTCCTCGAGTACGCCTGCCATCCGCGAAGCGAGTGCGGCTCCCCGTGCCCCAAGGTCCCCGCCGAGAACGAACCCAAGATCCCGGCAGGCACGCCCTGCGGCGTAGACGTATCCCTGCACCTCCACGAGAGCGATTGGCGGTAAGACCGGGTCGCCGTTTGGCCAAACGGTGGCATCGCGAGAGTCCTTCCAGCCCTGGTTCTCAAGACCGTTCTCGGACGACCGTTCGTAGGCGACGAGCCCAGTCCCTTCGATCTCGGTCTCGCACCAGGCGAGTGCGCCCTCGATAGACGGGGCGAGCGTTCTGATCAGGGCAGTGTCACCCGTCCACCGGAGGTACTCGCCTGCAGCCATGAGAAACAGGGGGGTCGAATCGATGCTGCCGTAGTACTCGGAGAAGGGGAGATGGCCCGCCCGGGAGAGTTCCCCCCAGCGCAGCTCGTGCGGAATCTTGCCGGGTGTCGCGTCCGACAGCGGGTCTGTCCCCGCCGCTTGATGGTTCGCCAGGACGGTGAGCGCGGCGCGGAGTGGTGCGGTGGAATACGGCGCGAACATCATGCCGGTGAGCAGACTGTCGCGACCGAAGAGGGTATCGAACCAGGGAACCCCGGCGGCGATGAACGTCTCGCCGTCCACAGTCATCCGTAGTGCCTCGATATCCAGGAGTGCGCCATCGAGGGCTGCATTCAGGACCTCGTTGTCAGTCGTGAGGTGCGTGAGCGAGCGCCGCCATGCGTCATCTTTTCGATTGGCCGAAGCAACCGCGGCCTCGAATGGGAGGGGGATCGCAGTTGGCTCCGGAAGGACCGCGACCTCGATCACCGTGGACCCCCGAGGCTCAATGACGAGAACAAATCGCGCGAAGTTCGACCCGAGGGACGTTGGAACAGGCGAGAAGGAAAGGTCCACTTTCCGGCGGCGCCCATCCAGGCCAAGCCGGGAGAACCCGACCTGATGCGGCTGGACAACAACCTCGACCGCGTTGCGCATGGGCGGGCTGGGATAGCCCCGCACTTCGAAGATATCGGCAAAGTCAGCGTCGAACTGGTACTCGACCTCGACGGTCAGGACCCCCGCCGAATAGTTCGAGATGGTCAATGCCTCCCGCAGGCCGTCGGAGATAATCCTGGTCCGGCGCGCGAGCAAGGAACGCGGTTCAATCCGCCCGGCGGAGGTCTCGATCGGCGGATTCGTGAAGACGGCGCTGTGCGCCCTTTCCGACTCTGCTTCATCCAGCATGACGGGCTGCGCGCCGGCCAACAGAAAGGTGAGGCGTGAGCACACCCGGGTATCCTGGATGTAGGCGCCAGTACTCGGGTGAGCATCTGCGTTGATGTCGCCCGACGGCAGGGCGACCACCGAAAGCCCGTCACGGCGGAGGATGACGCAGTTTGTGATCGTTCCGGGCGGTATCGGCTCGGTACCGGCAGGGAGTTGGGTCATAGGTGGCTGTAGCTCCGATTACCCATCCTGTGTGGGAACGAGGGCGCGATACAACTGTTCGTGGCGGTCGAGCGCCAGGTCAATGCTGAAGTTCGTAGCGACATGATGGCGGCACGCTACCCGGTCGATCTCTCCGAGGCGATCGACGGCGGCCACGGCCCCGCCTACGTCGCTTACGATGAACCCGGTCTTCCCATCGACGATGATCTCCGGGACGGACCCCCGGTTGAAGGCGATCACCGGTGTCCCGGCAGCCATGGCTTCAGTCATCACCAGTCCGAAGGGCTCCTCCCAGTGGATTGGAAAGAGTAACGCGGACGCGTCGGCGTAACACTGCTGCTTCACGTCCTCCGGGGGCTGTTCGAAATACTCATGCCGGACCGATCTCAGCAGCGGCTGGACGACACCCTCGAAGTACGCAGCCTCCTCCGCTTCGTTGATCTTCGCGACGACGACGAGCTTGCGGCCGGTTACCCGGGCGATTTCGATTGCGTCAACGATTCCCTTGTCCGGGCTCAGGCGACCGACGAACAGGAGGTACTCTCCGCGGCCGTCTCCAAATGGCTGCGAGGCAACATCAACGGCGTTGTGGATGATGCTCACGCGGTCGGGCCGTGTGAGAGAGCGCCGGTGGCTCCGGCTAATCGTCACGATCCGCGTATTCGGGCCGATGTCCCCGTAGAGCCGTTGCTCCTGCTCGCGGATGGCGCCGTGGATCGTGTGGACGACCGGGATGCTCGAACCGTCGAGCGCTACGAAGCCGAGCCGGCTGTGGTCGTGGATCACGTCGAACTCGGACGCCCGCCTGGTCGCCTGCAGGATGTGCCACGCTTCGGTTGCGACGTCGCCAATCATCCTCGGCTGCGGAGTTGCAAGCGTGGTGTGCAGGTGCGCCGTGGTGCGTGATCCGCCCGGCGCGAAGAGGGTCACCTCGTGCCCGCGGTTGGCGAGGCCGTCGGCGAGGTAGGCGACCACCCGTTCGATGCCGCCGTATCCCGTGGGCGGGACGGCAAACCACGGGGGCGCGATCACTCCGATTCGAAGGCGCCTCGGTCCACTATCAAGGCGCCTGGCGGGCGGGTTTGCGGCTGTCCGCAACCCCGCGGAGGGTATCCTGAGCCCCTCGGCGGGGGGAGATGCCGGCGGCTGAGACATGGGCCGGCGTCGCGAGACGGCAGCATCGGGCAGCTTTTCGATCATTGCCGGGCCCCGGCTGCAGACCGGTCCTTCGAAGTCGCGGGCGGCGGCCCGGGCGTTCCTTCGGCTGGTCGCGGGCGTACTTCGCTACCCCTCGCGCGGACCTCCATCGCGGCATCGAACAGGGCGTCCGGCTCGAGAGGGGCAGCGGCGCCCGCAGTTTGCAGGGCCGCGAAGTCGACTGCCATCTCGCGGAGGGCGGATGCTGTCAGGCGTTCGTCAGCCGCGCGCCCTGTGAGCCAGCCGAGGAGGTCCTCCCATGTAGCGGGCGCCGCGCGTTCGATGACATACGCGACGTCGGTGGCGCCGTACGGCTTGCCTCCGCCAGCCTCGTCTGCGGATGCCTCGCTCGTCTGCGCCCCCGCCGCGGGCCCAGGGACGTCATCGGTCGCCGTCGCCGTCTTCGAGGACGGGAGACTGACCGTGGACTGCGGCTCCCCCGGGCGATGCTCGTCCTCGCCGTGAACGATGCCGCCGATGGTGAGCCGGGCATCGACCCCGAGCACACCCGGGATGGCGCCGACGATTCCCTCGACGTAGTCACGATCACCCTGGTCCTCAATCACCCCGGTGAGCTCGACAATGCCATCGTGCGCCTTCACTTCGATGGGGAGGCCGGACGTGAGTGAGTCGAGCTTCAGGACCTCGCTGATCTCGGCTTCGAGTGCCTCGTCTGGCGCCTGTCGGTCGAGGGGGGGTTCTGGGGCATTGGCGGGCGCAATGTCGATTGTCTCCGCGACCGGGATCTCCTCGGCGAGGGAGCGAACGAACTCAAGCGCTAGCTCCCGCTCTTCGGCGCTGCGGACAGTGCCCGAAATAAGCAGGCCCGGCTTCGCTTCCTTCACGGTGATGTGAAGCCGGAGCTCATTGCGGAGTCGTTCTTCTATCTCTGGAGGGCTAATTTTCATACGCCGACCGTACGTTCGATCAGCTTTCAAAGGCGCGAGCGCTGCGGTTGTGGCTGTGCGAAAAGAGTTACAAAAGCCAGTCCCGGCAAGCCTCCGCCTTGCGAGCGTGTTGAAACACACAATGAGGTGACGTTGACGCGTTAGCCTCCTCCCCCGCGGACGATCGTAAGAAAGGCGATTCGGAGGCATCATGCCAGCGAAGACAGAAAAGCAGCGACGATTCATGGGTGCGGAGCTCGCGAGAGTCCGTGCGGGGAAGAAGACAAAGACGGGGATGTCGGAGAAGCAACTGAGGAAGATGGCTAAGAAGAAACGGTAGCGATATCCCGGTTCGCCTACGGCCTGCGCTTCAGCTCGAGCAATGCGCGAGCCGAAGGGGGAGGGCCGCGAAGACGCTGACCGCGCCCAGCGCAAGTGTCGCCGGGTAGGTGATCCCGGGAAGGACGTGGCTCAGCCCATCGACGAGGGGCCCAAGAAGTCCGACCGCCGCCGCGGCGCCCGCCGTCGCCATGTTCGCGACCCCGAGGTAACGGGCACCCTCGCCTTCGGGTACGGCGCCGGCGAGTGCGGCCCAGTTCGTCGCCTGGAAAGCACCGGCGCCGATCGCAACCGCGCCACCTGCGACTGCGACCCGACCAGGGTTGGAACTACGGCGACGCCGAGAACGCCGGCCCCTGTGACGAGGATCGAACCGGCCAGCACGGCTCGTCGGCCGATTGCGTCGGAAACCGGGCCTGCGACAGCAGCGGCAACCGCGCCCAGGGCGACCGCAGCGAAAATTGCGGCTGAGGCCTGTGTCACCGGATCCTCCACTTCGAAGCGGTCCTCAAGAAGGAACACCAGGAATCGCTGAATAGGGTAGAAACCGAGCAGGAACAGGAAGCGCGTCGCGAGCGCGGCCTTGAACTGGGTGGATCCATCCCTGAGAGGCGCGAATGCGCGTCCGATGGTTCTCGGCGCACTGTCCTGGGACTGCCGAGCGCTAACGGGACTTGAGGGTACGATCTTCCAGACGGCGACCCCGCCAAACGCTACCAAACCCGCAAGGAATGGGAGCACGGCGCGGTCCGCAACCCCGATAGCTACGAGCCCACCCGCGACTGACAGCCCGAGCAGGGTGCCTGCCAGGTCCAGCCCGTTCTTTATCCCCGACGCGCGATCGATATCGGCCGACGGCACGAGGTCGGGGATGAGCGCCTGGCTCGCGGACTGGGCGACGTTCCCGGCGACCTGGAGAAGGACATAGAGTCCGAGCAGCCACCACAGCCCCGGCGCCAGCGCGAGGACACCCACCGTGATGGGCCATAACCGCGGCGGCCGGGAGCATAAGCCCTCGCCGCCTCCCTTCGGAGCCCCAGGAATCGGAGAGCGCACCCGCTATCGGCTGGACCAGGACGGCCGCCCCGATGCCGACGAACGTAACCAGCCCGAGCGCGGTACCGCGCAGCGAGGTCTGCACACTTGCCTCGATGGACCGGGGAGAAGAAGCGAATTCAGCGGGACCCAGAGCGCTGAGAGAGCGAGAGCGAAGATGTTGACCCGCGCAGCGAAGAGGATGCCCGATCGCGAAGGTTCCCCGCCGGTTGAGGTCGTTGACACGCTGTGACTGTCGGCCTGTGGGGCCGTCCCCGCGGTACCCGCGAACGGCTGCGCACTTTCAGCACCGTTGCAATGCGGGTGGGCGGCGCTAGCTGTCCGAGCGTGGGACGCGAGGGCCAGCGACCATGGGATCGCCGGTTGGCGTGGCGGCCGGCAAGAACACGGTGAAGACGGACCCGCCGCCGCTTCGGGCGGCAACCGCGATCTTCCCACCCTGCGCAGCCATCAGGCGCTTGCACACGGCCAGGCCCAGCCCGACGCCCGATGCGCGCTGTGCGGTCTCCGGGAGACGAGTGAAAGGCTCGAAGATGGATTCCGCCTGGCTGGGAGGGACCCCCGGGCCGCGGTCCATAACGGAGACGGTGATGCCGCTACCGGCTTCGCTCGCGGAAATCGTGATTGGGCCGCCCGGAGGGCCGTATTTCATAGCATTGACGAGCAGATTCTCGAGGACCTGTTCGAGGTAGGGTGGATATCCCTGCGCGACTCTCATGCCGCTACCTACAGCGACTTCGACCTCACACCCGGGGTGGTTGCGCTGGTGGCGCTCCGCTGCCGCCTGCACGATCGCGTCGACCCGAAGCGGCTCGGTGTCCACGGTCGTGCCTTCTCGCCGCGAGAGCAGCATCATGTTCTCAACGAGGCGCGCAAGCCGTTCGGATTCGGATGCGATATCGGCCAGTGCATCCTTGCGCTCATCCTCGGAAAGGCTGTCCCCGTAACGGGTGAGGGCTCGCGCATTGCCGACCACGACGGTTGCAGGCGTTCGGAGTTCGTGGGCCACCATGGCGAGCAACGCGTCCTTCGCTTCGTTGGCGCGCTCAAGCGCGAGGGTCTGACCTCGTTTCCGGAGCATGAAAAATATCCAGGCGAGTAGCAGCACGGTCAGGACAGCCGTGGCGATGATCGCGACCGTCGAGACGGCAGCACGCTGCGACGCGCTGTCGCGGCTGGAGGTGTGTCTCTCACCTTCAACGATGACGATGCCGACCATGTTCTCGCGGATCTGCGCCATCAACTCACTACCCCGGCCGACGGCGATTAACTCCTCTAACCCCGCGTCATCACCCGCTTGCTTAAGATCAATGGCCCTTTCCCCGAGTGCTATCCGGGCGTCCACGAGCGCACGGAGTTCAGCCATCGGCGCTCCACGATCGCCAATAAGCCGGGCATCAAGTGCGTCAAGGGCCGGGGGGATGGCCGCAAGATCGGCCTCGTAGGCCTCGAGTAGCGACGCATCACCGGTCAGGAGGTATCCGCGTCTATTGCTTTCGGCTTCGATAAGTTCAATGTAGACCGCTGAAACAGCGGCGTACGTCTGGGCTGCGTCCAGCGTCGCATCGGCCGAATCCTGGTACCCGCGAAGCCCGAGGAGCGCGACGCCGACGAGAAGTACGCCACCCGCTCCCGCAGCGGCAAAGCCGATCCAGACGCGTCGATCCCCTTCGCTCACGGCGGCATTCTACATTGCGCGGAACTCACACGAGCAGTCTTGGACTCATTTCAAACGCATAACAACTAGCCATGGCGGGTAGGAATGGGTCACGCGGGTGGCGTACGGTCGATATGTGAGCTGGGATACACAAGGGGTGGCGTGTGGTGACGGAAACGAAACGCAGAGCGCTGACGAGGGTCCTGGTCGTCGATGATGACCGGGGCACGGTACGCCTTCTGCGAATGATCCTGTTGCACGCGGGCTTCGACGTAGCCACGGCGTTTGACGGTGTCGAGGCGCTCGGTGCCGTCGCCGCGCAACCACCGGATGTGATCACGCTCGACCTGGACATGCCGAACCTGGACGGCCGGGGATTCCACCGCGAGCTGGAGGCGCAGCACAGAGATATTCCCGTGGTGATCGTTTCCGCCGCCGGCGCCGCCGAGGCAAATCGCGAACTCGGAACAGCGGGGGCCGTGCCGAAGCCGTTTGACCCGGAATCGATCGTATCCGCGGTGATGGAAGCGGTGAGTGCGGGGTAAGCCTACGGTCCGGTGCCCGAGCTTGATTATTTGCCGAGCTTGTCTATTTCGGCGCGCATCACTCCGTAGCATTCACACGCTTCACTCGTCAGCGCTCGCGGTCATGGATCGTGATTCGTCCCCGGGTATAGCTGATGATCTGGCGTTCCCGCAGCCCTGAACCGGCCTCGCTTACCGTGGGACGCTGGACGCCGGGCATCTGCCCGAGAAGCTCCTGCGTCAGGAGGAACGTTTCTGCCCCGACGCGGTCCGCAGTCGTCAGGAGCCAGCGCGCGAGCCGCTCCTCCACGGCGTGTGTGGCGAGGCAGAGCGCGGACTGCGCGATCATCGCGACTAGAACCTGGTGGGAGTAAGGGCCGTTGAGCTCGCGAAAGGTGGTGTGCTCGCTCGAGAGGCGGCGGTACTGGGATAACGGCATCTGGTGTCCGCAGCCGGCGACCTGGACGACGACCCAAAGCCCTGGCCCTCCGCGGTGAAGACCACCGGCGAGATCGAGGCGCCCTCCCGCCGGATCATCGCGATCTCCACGATCCGGCCCCCGGGACTCCCTATGGTTACCGAGAGCATCCCATCGTCCGGGAAGTACACAGCCGGGTCGGCCAGTAAGACGCGTAGACGAGATGGCCGAATGGGAGATCGACCGGGGTGAGGCGTGGAAGGACAGACTGAAGCTCATCGGGTGGGAGCGCGAGCAGGATCCGGTTACGGCATAGCGAGGTCAGACGGGTGGCCTCCGGTCAGGAGGCGAAAGGAGCGAGTCCGAGACCTGCTGAGGTGCAGCGGACGATGCACCTCATAAACTTATCACGAATCCTTCGCCGCCATATGTCACTTGGGCGACATACGGCGGCGAAATCCTCGGGCAACTCAGGCGGCGCGTCCCAGCGACCCGAATTGCGCCCTGAGCGCTGGCTGCAGTTCGGCCTCCCAAAAGCCGAAAAATCCGTCGACGTCTGGACCGACCGGATGCAGGAACAGGTGGGTGAAACCCGCGGCGACGTACTCGGCGATATCCGCGAGGAACGGCTCGGGCGTGCTGCCATGCGTGACAGCCGCCGCCAATGATTCGTCATCAATGCCCTCCACGATCTGCTCGTAGAGCGCGGGCGTGGGGACCTCGCTGTGGAGTGGACCGCTCAGGGCTGCAGTCGGCCAGTACTCGATCGCCCGCTCGCGTGCCTCCTCCGGGGTCGGTGCCCACGCAAGTGTCACGTGCGCGGCCCGCATCCCGCTGCCGCCGTGCTCGTTGAAAGTTTGCACGAGCCTGGAGTCCGGGGCCGTGGACATCAGCCCGTCATTGTCGGCGGCCAACTCCGCGGCAAGAGGCCCTGCCGCTGCGATGACCACTGGTGGCGGCTCGTCCGGCAGCGTGAAGAGGCGCGCGGAGCGGACCGTGTAGAACTCACCTTCGATGTCGCACTCATCGCCTGTCCACAGCTGGCGCATCACGCCGATCGCCTCGCGCAGCATATCCAGCCGGGTGGCAGGCGATGGCCAGGGGTCACCGAGGATGTGCTCGTTGAGCGCTTCGCCACTCCCGAGCCCGAGGCTGAACCGCCCCTCGAACATCGATGCGGCGGTCGCGGCCGCCTGGGCGATGATGGCCGGGTGGATCCGCATGGTCGGACAGGTCACGCCGGTAACCACAGGGATTGTGCTCGTCACCGAAGCAATCCCTCCAAGGACACTCCACACGAAAGGGCTGTGCCCCTGTCGCGGCACCCAGGGGTGGTAGTGGTCCGAGATGGAGAGCGCGCCGAAACCGGCGCGCTCCGCCATGGATGCCTGCCGGACAAGGTCGACAGGGCCGTGTTCCTCACTCGATAGGGCGAATCCAACTATGACCATAGGTTTCGCTCCGTTCTACCCTAGTCAGGGTGGAGACGCTCACTGATCGCCCCGCCCTGGCGCGCGAGCTCGCCGGGTACATCCGAGGCCAGGTCTCCCGACCCGGCCCGCATGTTCTCGATCACCTCGGCCAGGGTAATCCCGGCAGCTGCGCCCGCCTCCCGCAGTGTGTCGACGGTGATATGGCGCTCGTCATCGTGCTGCGCGTTGTAGTCGCCACATCCGCAAGAGATGCACATTATGGATTCCCCCGCGTGTGCCCGCCCGGGACGCTGGGGTTCTCGATCTCCCCGCGCCATGCTCCGGTTTCGGAGCCGCGTTCTTCAACGAACTCCTGGAAGCGCTTGAGATCGCCCTCCGTCCGCCGGCCCACGAAACCGAGTGCATCGCCGATGCCTTCGAGCATGCCCTCGGGGTCGTAGCTCATCTGCAGACGGATCCGCGTTTCGCCCGGGTTCAGTGGCTCGAACTGCACGATCCCCGCCGTCTCGGCGCCCGTGATGCTCCGCCAGATGATGCGCTGATCAGGAACCTGCTCCTGGATCTCGGCTTCCCACTCCTTCTCACGCCCGGCAACCTCGGCGCGCCAGTAGAGGCGGCGGTCGTCGAGCTGCTTCACTTCATGGACCCCCTCCATGAAGCGTGGGAACTCTTCGAATTGGGTCCACTGGTTGTAGGCGGTGCTCAGTGGGACCTGGACGACGATGTCTTTCTCAACCTGTGTCATGACAAAAGCTCCTTCTGGGGGGCGCGTCGTCACCGTACCCGCCGGTGCAGATCGTCTTCGCAACGAAAGGAACCGAGGTGTTGCGAAGTCGTCGCACACGCCCGGCGCCCGGGTCAGCCGGGCCGGGTCCGCCGATTCGCGGCGGAAATGAACAAGAGTGCCTTCTCGAGTAACCGTGGTTGCGCGAGCATGCTGATCCGTACCGCGCCGGGCAGTCCATAAACGCTGGTCGGGAGGAGGAACAGCCCGATCTCAGAAAGGCGCCGGAGGGCGAGTTCATCCAGTGCTTCGGGCGCAGCGACGAGGGTGAGGCCACAGCGCGGCAGGCGGTATCGCCACCCGAACGCGTCCAGCACCGCGAGGAGCCCGGGAGCGTTCGCACGTGCCGCGGCGAGACTCCGGGAGATCTCACTCTCAATAGAGACCATCGCCTCCGCGGCCATCTCACAACTCGGTGAGGCTGGGCCTCCCGAGAGGAGCTGAACCTCCCTGTCGACGCTCACGGTCAGGTCCGCATCCCGGGTTGCCACCCACCCGATGCGCAGCCCGGGCGCACCGATGGCCTTTGATAGGCCGCCGACGCTGACCCAATCGGGGCGGAGGTCAGCCGCGCGTACCGGTCGCAGCCGCGGGCGGGCCAGGTCGGCGTACACCTCATCACTGATGATTCTGACGTCCCGATTTCGGTGCTCGGCGAGGTCGAGCACCGAGCCCCCGGGGGTAGTTGGGTTAGAAACCGACCAGATGGACGCGGAAGCCAGGTCCCCCGCGACACCTCCCTGCCGCGCGACGGCAGAGCGGAAGCTCGGGTACGCACCGCACGTCTGGAGCACTCGCGTTCCCGGGGCAACCAGTGCGTGGCACACGGCAGCGAGCGCCTCGGATGCGCCCGAAGTGAGGACCACGTGTTCCGGGCCGAGCGTTCGATAGCGTGAGGCGATTAGCGATCGGAGCTGTTCGGCCCCGGTAGGCGGTGTGTATCCGAGCGCGGGAGGCGCGGGTCCGACGTGATGTGACGCCTCCGAACTCGACGTCGAGAGGTCGACTGTGTCCGGCGCAAGGTTGGCTGAGTAGTACTCCAGCAGGTCCGGGGAGGCGCCCGCCTCAAAGTGTCCATTCAGCGGGTCGCCGGGGTCATCGGCCGGGTCGAAGAGGAACGCCGCATCTGACCGGGTAAGCGGGACCGGCGCGGCCCCTCTCGCACTCATATGGCTTCGCTACCGCTGTACGGCTGCCTGGTCGCGCCGCTCAGCCGGGCGGTACTCGAAGTCGACACACTCCGTCTGCCGGAGGGTTCGCGGCGGCGTTCGACTGTCGCGATCATCCCGGGCTACCAGGGGGTCTGGAAGGCACCGGATGCTCGTTCGGCGCGTCGCGTCGGGTGAAGCATGCCCGGGTCCCATCGCCGCGACGGTTCCGGTTCAGCCACCGTCGGGAACGACCGGGATGCGCCGCAGTCGAGACACGTAGCGGCAACGGTCGGGGCGCCGGAAGGCGTCTCGATTCGCCAGTGGTGGACGCAGGGTCGGCGCTGGTTCATGACGACCCTCCGTCGACCGCAGCACTTTCGGCGTCGTAAGCACCTGTTCCAATCGCTGGCGGGGTGAGGTGTATGGGCATGGCTCTGGTTCTCCACGCTTTCGAGTTGCTTCGAAACGTGCGCGAAACCCAATGCAACCGTGATAACGCCGGAGCCCGCGGATCTTGCGGATCGCTAGCAAGCCACGACTAGAATGTGCGGGGGAGGACCAACAGAGCATTCGTTTTGTTGCGAAGTTGTAATGCCCTGCCTGTAAGCCACTGATCGCGCCGAGATATATTCCTGCCATGCGCTTTCTCCCCCGAACGTTGTCGGCCCGGCTCGCGCTCGTCGCCATCGCGACAGTCGTCCCGATTGCAATCCTGACGGTGGTCTCGTATTTCGAGCGTCAGGAGGACGAGCATGATCGAGAGGTCGCGGCGGCCGAGGCGTACGGTCTCGCACTGGCTGCGAACGTCGACTCCCTCGGGCGCTCGATTGAGAACGTGGTATTGGCGGCGGCGCTCGCCCTGGGGCAGGAGTCGCCCGCACTCGGTGCTCCTTCCACCCCCAGGTACCTTGCCGAACTCGCGGCCGCGAATCCGGTCCTGCAGGCAGTCTTTGCGACGGACCTTGAGGGGAGGGTTGTTGCGCAGAGTTCGGGCACCGATACGGGCTTCAGCGTCGCTGACCGTCCCTACCTCCGGGCTCTCGCGGGGGGAGCGGAGACGGCATGGTCCGGTGGACTTGAAGAACTCCGAACCGGCGCCGTCACGGTCGCGCACGGGCGCACAATTCGCTCGCCTGACGGCGTTGCCATCGGATATTTGATCGCGGCTTTCCACCCTGGAGCGCTTGCAGATAGCCTCGGTCATGCTCCCGATGATTCCCACCTGCTCCTTCTCGACCAGCAGGCCCAGGTGATCTTTTCCGACCGTCCCGACGAGGTGCGGCTTGGCATCCCAGCTCCGCCTTGGACTCCGGGCGACGCTGCTGCGGGTGGCACGACCGTGTCGCTCGATGGTGAGACAACGCCGTTCGACACGGACACGCGTTACGGCGTGGTCGTCCCGATCCCCGGGGTCGGGTGGACGCTCGTCTACACGAGGTCGGAGAGCGTCCTCGAAGAAGCACTGAGGAACCAGTTGCTGCGGGATCTCTCGATCCTCGTCGTGGTGGGGGCGGTGAGCCTTGCGCTGCTCATGCTGGTGTCGCGGCAGATCACGCGACCGATTTCAGAGCTTGCGTGGACGGCGACGACGCTTGCTTCGGGACGCCCCGCAGAACTTCCCGCGGGGGCACAGGACCCGGATATCGCCGAGCTTGAACGAGCATTCTCTGCGATGGTCCTCGCGGACCGGGAGCGGGAGCGGGAGATTCGAGAGCAGGCCGCTATCCTCGAGCGGCTAAATCGCGCCGGTGAGGAACTCGCCACGGACCTCGACTTAGACCGAGCCATCCAGTCCGTCACCTCGGCCAGTATCGCCGCGACGCGAGCCGAGGCAGGCACGTTTCTCACCCACGAAGCCAGCGTGGACGGCCAGGAAAGCGAGGCGCGCCGACCCGGGAGTGCCCTGGTTCGCCGTGCACTGGATGGGGAGATAGTTCGAGTCGGTTTTCTCCCGGAGGGTGAGTCGCCCGGTCAGATCACGGTCGCTTTCGGATTGGTCGCCGAGAAGGAGGTGCA
This sequence comes from Tepidiformaceae bacterium, assembly GCA_051306275.1. Lineage (GTDB taxonomy): Bacteria > Chloroflexota > Dehalococcoidia > Tepidiformales > Tepidiformaceae > JBPPMX01. The sequence continues at coordinate 5,185 of JBPPMX010000037.1, read as the reverse complement.
GAGTGTCCTCGCCGTCCCGGTTCGTTCGAAATCTGGCCGCCTCCTCGGGACCATGGTTCTCGCTCACAGCGGCCGCGATGCATTCTCCGAGCAGGACGAGGAGGTCGCACTGGGAATCGCCGTCTGGTCGGGCATTGCCGTGGAGAACGCCCGGCTTTACGGCGAGACCAAGTTCGAGGCGGGGCAATTGCAGGAGGCGAATCGGACGAAGGACGAATTTCTTGGATTGATCTCGCACGAGCTCCGAACGCCCACGACGGTCATCGACGGGAGCATTCGTCTCCTTGCGGAGCGCGGCGATAAGCTTCAAGCAGAGGATAGGAAAGAACTGCTGGATGGGATGGTCGAGGAGTCGGGCAGGCTCGTCTCGCTCATCGAAGACCTGCTGGCGTTTGCTCGGACAGAACTCGTCGGCGTCGAACCCGAAGTCGTGCGAATCGACCGCGAGGCGGAAGGGATCGTGCGGCGATTTCGAAGCCAGACGCGCCGCCCGGGCATCGAGGTAGTCGCGAATGCCGACCTCCCCATGGCAGCGGTCGAGGTGACGTACTTCCGTCAGGTCCTCACGAACCTGCTGTCGAATGCGCATAAGTACAGCCCGCGAGACAGCCCGATCATCGTGGAGATCGCGGCGGCGGGCGAAGAGATCGTAGTATCGGTGCTTGATCGTGGGCCGGGCGTGCCCGAGGAGGACATTGAACGGATCTTCGAGACTTTCTACCGATCAGCCGGAACCGCCGGGACCGCTCGCGGGCACGGACTTGGGCTGACGGTTTGCCGGCGTCTGATCGATGCCATGGGTGGCCGGATCTGGGCTGCGAACATCCCCGGGGGCGGGCTCGGCGTCAGCTTTTCCGTACCGCTTGCGAGGGAGCCAGTGGGCGAACTCGAAGGAACCTAGGCGGACAACACCGGTGTGCGTTAAGCTAGGCCTCGCGCCCGGGGAGTAGTTCTGTGCCTGAACGGTTGCGGTCGGTTCGAGGAACGTCAGCGGCAGTGAATTTTGCCGACGGTAGTCCCGCGGGCCACCTCGGAGAGATATCGGATCGCGGATTCGAGCTGATTACCGACGACCGGACCGTCCTGCTTGATTTCGAGGCTCTCTCGCGGGTGGAGTCGGGGGTGGTCGAACTGGCCTGCATGCCCGCGGAGGTAGAAGCTCACGTAGTGTCCGAGACCGGGGACTGAGCATCCGCACGAAAGCGGTTAACACAATCCACGAGGTCCTCCGGTAGAAACGGCTTGCTGAGAAACCCGTCGGCGCCCAGTTCGCGGCTCGCGAGTCGCGGTTCGTGCGCGGACATAATGACTACAGGGGTGGTGTCCCCACGCTCGCGCAGCGTTCGAAAGAACCTCCGGCCATCCATTCGTGGCATGTTCAGATCGAGCAAGATGACCCGAACGGATTCGCGTTCCAGGAATGCGAGGGCATTGAGCGGTTCATTCTCAACACGAACCTCCGCCCCCTCCAGTCTGAGAAGCAGGCGGATCATGCGGGCGATCCCGGGTTCGTCGTCCACAACGAGTACGTCTGCCACTAAAGCCCACGCTCCGCCGTAGACGATACCCGCGATCCCCGTCGCCCGGCCAGTGCAAGTTCCCGACTGCGATGCTTTTGCAACGTGGCCTGTAATGCCCTTGTTTCGCGGTCCGCGACGGGTTTTCGCAATTGCGATGGGCAGATCGCTAGGCTCCACGGACTAACCTTATCGAGGTCCAAATGCTTGACCCGTGCCCGTTCGACGTGGACGCGAATCGAGCCCCGATTGCGGCCGGGCTGACGGATGCGATTAGGAACAGCGGGATGACCGTGGCGTCGATGGAATCATGCACCGGTGGACTCCTGATGAGCGCCCTGACCCGCGAACCCGGGAGCGGGTTCCTGCTAGGCGGGGTTGTGGCATATGACGCTAAGGTCAAAGTGGCGTTCGGCGTGCCGGACAGTCTTATCGAGAAGCACGGAGTGGTCTCCCGCCAGGTGGCGCTCGCGATGGCAGCGCGTGCCCGGTCGCTCCTCGGGTCGGACCTGGGCATTGGGATTACGGGCGAGGCAGGGCCGATGCCTGAAGGCCCCGAGCCCAAAGGGACAGTGTTCATTGGTGTGGTCATTGACGGAGCGAGCCGCTCCACGGGGATCAAGTGTGATGGGGAGCGGAAGACCGTCCGGACCCACGCCGTGTTATGCGCCATCACACTGGCGGTTGCTGCCATTGAAGAGGCCGAGGGTGCGAGGGCGGGTGCGCGATAGTGTTCGAACTCGCCACGCCATGGTGGGAGCTCATACTGCGCGTCACGGTGATCTATTGTGCCCTTTTGTTCCTGCTGCGGCTGTCGGGAAAAAGGCAGCTTGGCCAGCTCACCCCCATGGATCTGCTGACAATGTTGCTTGTGTCAGAGACGGTTAGTCCGGCCCTGACGGCTGGCGACGATTCCGTCCCCGGGGGCCTGATCGCAGCCGCGACCCTTGTTGGTATTTCAGTCGCGATAGCCGGTGCGAGTTACCGGTCCCGCCGGTTCGAGAAAGCGGTCGAAGGCACACCTGTTGTGGTCGTGCGCGACGGCGTTATTGACCGCCGCGTGATGCGCCGTGAGCGAATCACCGATACGGAGCTCCAGATCGCGCTTCGACAGCAGGGGATACGGGACATCGCTGATGTCCGCCTGGCGGTCGTTGAGCCGAGCGGGGAGATTAGCTGCCTCACCTAGGGCGCGCAGTTCGGTCGGCCACCAGCTTCATCAGGACGATTCCGAAGCCGGGAAGTAGGGCTCCCCACACGCTCGGCAGAACTTCGCGAGTTCGAGTTCTTGCGCGTCGATTGGGAGAGACTCACCACACGAGGGACACTTCCATACCATCGCGTCGCCGCACTGGGGGCAGAACGGGTAGGGCTCTTCCGGGCGAGTCGGGTACCCGTAAGACCCGATATGACCGGTCGGGCACTTTCCGACACCACTGCTCTCACTCATCCGATACCCTCTGCTTTTCTGGGCCTGGCGGATCTGGCGCGAGCAGTTCTCGGGGGCTCGCATGCGTAGCGGCTTCGAGGGCGCGGTTACCAAGATAGAAGTCAAGCAGCACTCGGGCGACAGCGGCAGCCGGGAGCGCGATGAGGACCCCAGTGATGCCAAACAACTCGGCGCCGACGAGGACGGCCGTCAGGACGATGATAGGCGGCAGATTGAGGGTCCTCCCATAGACCCGTGGGATAAGAACGCGATCCTCAAACTGCTGGTAACCGATGAGTGCGACAAGCAGGATTCCGGCCTTTGTGGGGGACTCTTGAAATGCGACAAGCACCGCCGGCACGATCGCGAGCGTAGCCCCGACAAGAGGGATGACGTCGGCGAATGCGGCCAGGACACCGAACGCGAGTGGGTTCGAGAGTCCGAGCGCGAACATGAGCCCGCTCGTAAACACGCCGATCGCAGCCGATGTGATGAGCTGACCGCGGATGTAGCCCCCCACAACGACTCGCAGGCTTGTCATCAAACGTTCCACCACCGGCTCTCGCCCGGGCTGGACGAAGCCGTAAATAAAAGTGTTCAGCTTCGGTGCATCAATCAGCAGATACACGGTGATGACCACTACGGACACGAGGCCAACGACCGTGTAAATCGCGCGTTGGCCGTAGTCAATCGCGGCTTGGCCCGACACCAACTGACCCCAGTCGACCTCGCGTGCCCGTTCTTCGAGATTGAGCGTGATCCCTTGTTCCTCGAGGGTCCGATCGAGGCGAGCCGCATCCTCCGGGAGCGACTCGTGGATATCCATGGCTTCGGTCACGAGGGCAGGAAGGACAAGCGCACCCATTCCGGCGAGGAGGAGCAGGACGGCCGCCAGCAGCAGGAGCGCCGCCGCTGCCCGCGGAATGCCGCGCCGAACCATCCAATCTACATACGGCAGGGCCGCCGCCATGAAGATGAATGCAGTGGCGATCACGACGAAGACCGGCCAGAGTCTGAAGAGAAACCAGGCCCCGGCCACCGAAGCGGCGATGAGCAGGAGCCCCTTCGTCGATAGACGAATATCCGACACGTTGCCTCCAGGGAGGTATCTCGTCACTGATGCAGACCGTAACGAGACGCGGCACGTTGGGCGTAGCCGGATCGGGCGCGTGCATTACAGCCACGTAACGGCTATTGCGGCCACCGCACGGCCGAGCCGCGAACTGGTGCATGGGGCGTAGGACAGGTCGGCGCCGTGCACACGGCGAGGTCCTGCGACAGACGGCGCAGGGGTCCGCAGCGAGGTCGTCGAGACAGCGGTGGGGTCGGCTTCCCCGCTCACGTGCCCGGATGCCACCGTGGCGTGGAGGGCCAGGAATGTCTGGAGCGCCAAACGCTGGTGACGTAAACGCGTTTGCAAGATCGTGCCGTCTACTGGTAACGACACGTAGACGAGTCGATGCAGATGATGTCGCTTGGAGGTGCCCGATGCAGCCGCACGAATGCGCAGCGCAAGGGCGGGGGTCGACGTTTGCGCTGATCGACGAATTTCAGCCCCCGCGGTCCGTCCGATGTGGGGAAACGGGATTCGCAACGCCAGGCCGTGACGCCCTGTTGGCTGAGATGTCACGAGTCCTCGCGGACACGGTGCCATGAGAGTCATCAAGCTCGTTGGTGGCCGGTTGGACGGTCGTCTGGTGGAGCTCGCAGGGGACCTGCCGGCGGTGTTCGAAGCGCATCCTGGCCCGGACGGACACGATGTGCAAAATCGCGAGGTTTACGTCGCGACAGGCCTGCCCTGTCCCGATAGTGGACTCCCAGCATACCGATTCACCCTTGATGACATCGCGCCGGGTCGCTCGGTGTCAGGGACGCCGACGCCGATGAGCGAGTGCGAAAGATAAGCTGATCAAGGCGCGCCAGCGGTGGCTCCGAACTGGCCGATACCCGCGCGGATCCTCGGAGACCTTTAGAAGGAAAGCGCGATTCCCGCGATCGCGACACCCAGCGCGGTGACAAGCGGCAGATGGCTCGTGAGTCGTGAGCCTTGGAGGCGCAGCGCCTTCCGCTGGGGTACTGGTGAATTCGCTCTGACCACCTGACGAGTCGAGGGACGGTTGGAGTGATTGCGTCGGTGTGCCACGGTGCTAGTCGTCATAAGGCTCCTCCCGCTTTTGATTGGAGGGGCTCCAGCCCGCCATTAGGAAATGGGCCCCTCCAAGGAGATGGAAGACCGATG